>JAAZAT010000081.1 GCA_012514185.1 Spirochaetales bacterium
ATACTGTCAAACAGGTATGCATACTGCTGTGTATCAGGTATAGTCATACCAACGCTTATTGTAACGGAACAAACACACCAGTTGTTCTCTACGTACATTGAGGTACCGAATGAAAAAATTCCTGCTGCTTGGCTTATTGATGTGCATCATCGCTACCACGGCTTTTGCTGTTCCCTACTATGATAAGGGAAGTCAAATGTTCTCCTTCACGCTGGGAACATCCTTTCCAACCTTCACCTATTTTTTTAATGACAAGGATTTTCGTGTTGGTTTCGGCGAAAACAATACCGGTGCAAAAGTTGGCGGGTATGGAGCAATCAGCTACCAGGTCTTCAATTCTCCTACTTCAGCAATCGGGGGTGAGATAGGCTATGACTTCAACTTCTCTGCATCCAACATGCTCTTCACCGCTGTTCCCTTCTATGCAAAGTACTCATTCTTCCCTGTCCAAGGGCAGTGGGACCTTCCGATTTCCTTCGGCCTCGGAGGGGCGTATATCAAGTACAACGATGCCTCGTTGATGACTTTGTTCGGCAATATGCAGGTAGGATTGACGTGGTATCCGGGCGATCATTGGGGCTTTGGTTTGACCACCGGGCTTTGGTTGATTCCCGAGTTCAACTATGACGGCGCGCTGAAACAGGATAACGCCCTTGCCGGCTTCATCCCCCTCATCCTCTCTATTACGTATAGACAATAGGAGCAGCAATCATGCAGACAAACCATAGAACTTTCATCTTAATCTCCCTTCTGATAGCAATTCTAGTAATTACCGGCTGTAATGCAGACGCCTCTGCTGGATTGTTCAGGCAGATCAGCGAGTCCACTACTCCTGTGGGGATTCAATATAGACAACTTTTAGATAAACAAGCCTCTGATCTTTATTTCACTACTACGCAAGGTATTTATGCAACTGATGGGAATACTTCCACTCGAATTAAAGCAAATTCAAAGCGTAGCCGCAATTTGGCAGCTTATTTGGATAGTTCAAAAAATAGAGTCTTGTTTCTCATCAATGAGCTAGAATCCAACACTAATAGTGCAATAGTAAGGAGTGTGTCTACTGCTTCTCCTTACATTGAATCTGCAAATCTGTCACCGACGTATTCAGCTTTAACATCTGTTGTAACCCAAAACCTTTATGCGAATGGGCTATTTCGTATTCAAGGGAATGATTCCATAAACGGAAAAACGTTTGTCTTAGCCACCTACGACGATACCACCCCTGCTTCTCCGGTGTACACCAAGGTTATCGATTTTAGCGAAGTTGGAGATTCACTGACAGGTTATAGTATAGATTCAGTTTTACAGATGACGGGAAAAGACGCCAATTCTTTGTCATCTACTGATCCAATTATCGTCTCTTTTGCTACGGATGCTGGAGATTATTTGCATTATTATACGAATGGTACCTTTAAACACTCTCTTGTCTTAAATACCCGCTTGGCAAACTTTACTATAATCAACGGTAAGCTCTATATCCTAACCACCGATGGAAAGCTCTATTCTGCTGGCGCCATTCCTACAGCTGCAGGAACAACGACACTTACAAATACCAATGTGTTGGCCTCTTCCAACAAGGTGTATGATCCAAATGCTTTCATGTATGGTGTCCGTGATGCCGCTGGTTCGATCAATCACATAATCACGAAATCAAAAAGCTTAAACGATCCATTGTATGTGCTTTCATTTTCAGATTCAGCAACTACGGCAACCGCTGAATCCATTCGCTACGGTTATGGCGAGTATCTTGATTCAGCAGAAATCGTGAGTACTTATGAGAAATCAGCCAATAATCTTTTAGTTGCTACTGCTGAGAATGGTATGTTTGAAATAACGATTATTCCTTCTTCAGCAAATAGTAATTCAGCTAGTAATGGTACATCCAGCGAATCAGAAGATTACACTCTTTAGGAAATAACACCCCAAGGATTCTTCCCTGGGGTGTTATTCTCTCTTAGTTCATCCAGCTGTCTTTGGTATCGAATACCTGGTAATTCTTCTTGTCATCCATCACTACCTTCACCAAACCATCATTGAGGGTGAGGTGATACTCGGCACCATAGCGCTTGTAGTTGGTGTACACCGTCATACTGTCCAGCTGATCATGCATGGCGACCACAATCTTTGCGTTCAGGTTCTTGATCCACCTGAGACTGTTTGAGGTATCACCGCCATGGTGGTTGGCCTTCGCTACATCGGCTTGCAGCTGTTCGCCGTACTTGGTGATAAGGGCACGCTCCTGAACCATATACAGGTCGCCGGAGAACCATGCAGTGGACTGTCCGTACGTCAGCTTCATCGCGATCGACTGGTTGTTGATGAACTGGGTAGAATTATCCGGGTAGTTGGGTGGATAGGTGATTTCTTTTGGAGGGTTGTAGACATCCACCTTGATGAAATCGCCGAACATGAAAGAATCGCCTTCACTGAGAGTGGCAACCGGGAGATTATACTGCTCAAACGCCTGAAGGGCCGCCTGATTCACGTTGGTTCCGTAGTCGAGATTCGAGCGATACACCTGCTTGATCGGAAAGGCTGCCGCCACCTGGGGGACTCCCCCGATATGGTCGATATGCGGGTGTGAAGCAACAAAGATGTCGATCGCCTGAACCTTGAGGGCTTTCAGTGCATCGATTACGAGATGGGAACTCTCAGGGTGACCGCTGTCCAGAAGCATGACCTTCCCTTCCGGGCTTATCAGGATGGTGGCATCACCGCTCTTGTCGACGGCCTCCGGGCTTACTTCCAAGTCAAGAAAGTAGATGGCAAGCTTGCCGGGCTCCCTGCTCAAATGCGGAGAAGCAACCAACGAGAGAGCGATGAATACTATGAAAACCAGAGAAAGGAAACGCTTCTTATGCATGCTTAGCTCCCAACAAGGCAAGAACCGGCTCACAATGGTTGGTGAACACACCATCGACCTGCCAGGTGCGCATCCTATGCAAAAGTCCCAGGTCGTCAATGGTCCACACGTTGATTCCGACGCCGTGAGCCTTGCACTCCTCCACTGCCGCCTTGGTTAAAAAAGCACCATCGGGATGGTAGTACTCAACCTTGAAATTCTTGGCATAGCTGCCGACATTTGCCAAACCCCGACCACCGACCAGAAAGGCGCATTGAATTTCTGGTCTCAATTGACGCATCCTGATAACGGACCCATGATTGAAAGAACTGATCAGGGTTTGTTCAACCAAACCATACTTCTCGAGCAAGGCCAACACCTTTTCTTCAATGCCAGGATAGTATATCAAATTGGTCTTAATCTCTACATTGGTGAAAATCCCATGTTGCTTCGCCCACCGGCAATACGTATCAAGACTGGGAATGGCTTGAAATTGTTCCTCCGTGCCGGCATTGAAAGCCTGTAATTCAGCCAAAGTATGGGAGCAGACCAAACCTTTTGCATTGGTTGTCCGGTCTAGCATCTCATCATGGATGATGACCAGCTCCCCGTCCTTGGAGAGATGCACATCGAGTTCCATTGCCTTGCATCCAGCTTCACGTGCCTTATCGAACGCCAACATTGTGTTTTCAGGATACAACCCGCTGTATCCCCGATGTGCGAAGACTCTCATATAAACCTTCCTTATTTCATTGCGGTTTTTTCATAACCGGTAAGCATATACTTTTGGAAAATGAAGAACAGGACAATTACGGGAAGAACTGCGAGCAAAGTAAAAATCTTTTCATCTAACGTTCTCCTTGTGTGGGGTTATCCCATGAGACAGTCTACGTTGGACCTGTTCATATGTCAAAGTAAATTTGTGAATTACCATGTTAAAATGTGTTAAATTTTTATGTATAATTTTATATATATTAAGCTTATTTAAACATATGCCTTACTGTAAAACAGATAATTGCTTGTATAGTTTTAATTTATTACATAAGCGCCAATCCGTTTATACAACAATCTGAGGAACATGGAAACCACAATACAAGCGGGTCCTGCTGAAAAGATAATTGTTGCAGGAAGAGCGTATATGCTTAAAAACCAAAGGACTATCACTACAAGCACAGTAATGGTTGTGGCGATATGGGTGATCGAAAGGATGAACGCTCGTGTACAATGCTCCTTTATCGTTTTCTCCTGCACACTCATGAGGGCGAAAATATGTAGACTCGGAAACAACAACAATACGTAAAGAGCAACTGCAGCAAAAAAGAGAAATGGGATCGTATTAAGAAAGAACCACGCATCAAAGGCTAAAAATACCGTTGCGGCCAGCACTATGATGGTAACGACAATCCCTTGCTTGAAAGACGAAGCAAACGTTGAGAAGAATGTCCGTAACAGATATGATTCGCGACCATCCAAGAGTGCAAAACAATACGTAAATAGAGCTATTGTTGCAGGTCCCAGGGTGATGATGGGGAGACTGCAGATAAACCAGAGCAACCCGGCCAGAGCGAGGGAATAGAGTTTCATCAGAAAGGACCACACTGCGTTATCAGGGTCGAAGATTGTCTGGATGTCCACCGATATACCTCGCTTTTCATTGATGAAGATAGATAGTATCATACGTGGAATGGAAAAGTGAGGCAACATACGCGTGAAACGGTTTCAGAGACCCAGTATCATCCAAATACTACTACTACTTGTTGGTTTGCTTGTTGCTGTCTATGTGGCTGACTTGCTTATCCAACGGACAAAAACAATCGTGCTCCAGTTGTTTGTTGCAAACGACGACCAGGATGTGTTTGAGGCAAAACGCATCGAATCGGAGCTGGCTTCAGTATTCTCCATTCAATCTGATGAACGCATCATCGTCGGTGATTCTCTGTATGTGGTACTTGGCAGCAGCGACCATTATGTGGAGTCGAGCCTTTCTAAAATCTATGCTTATATGGCTGCAAAGGAACTCGACGCCCTGATAGCTCCTCTGAACGTAGTCGAGCACTATGTAAAAGGGCTGCCGATGCTCGACTTTCCCACCCTGCTTTCCCAAAGACCCGGGCTGCTGGAGCGTCTTGCCCCATTTCTTAAAGTTGCTGAATCAATTGATGGCCAAGAAAAAGAATACCTGCTTGATTTGACTCAAAGCAGGTATGAACCTTCTACGCCATTTTATATGGCAATACCTCAAAGCGTACCACATACTCAGGCGCTCATCACATTTCTACAGTACCTGTTTCCTCTCTACTGATCGCCCCGGACTTCGTGGAGAATTTCCCTGACCTCCGGATCGGTGAACTGCTCATCGACTTCCTGCGAGCTCAAGCCAAGGAACTCGTGGCAGTTGTAATGAATCCATCGTTCATCGTCAGGACTGTTGAGAATATGTTTTCTGCAGTAGTAATCCGGCTGGATTGGAAGCGGTTCTTCCTTTTTATAGAGCGGCACCTTGTAGTCGAACACGACAATCTTGATATCCTCACGGGGAATGCCTTTCTGCATAATGATCTGTGCAAGGGCATTCACCGTTTTACCGGTATCAAAAATATCGTCTACAAGCAGAATCTTGTCACCGGTGCGCAAATGTTCGGGAGAATAGGTCCAACCATCGACCATGACATTTGTCTGGCTTCTTAAAAAACCATAGGAACGGGCAACAACCGCAGCATAAAAGACAGGTCTTCCCTGCTCACGGATACGAACCATTTTGTAGTATTCACTGAACACGTTGGCCATGTATGCACCGCCGCGTAAGGAAGCGTAGATAATATCGGGCACAAAGCGGTCTTGTTTGTACATCTGATGCGCAAGCTTCAATGCACTGTCGCGAATTGTGTCACAACTGATGAATTCCTTGATTACCATAGCTTCTCCTCGGCTCTCAGACTACTGTTAAGATTTCCAGCCCATTTTGTGTACACGCAACAGTATCCTCAAAATGTGCAGATGGCAACCCATCAAGGGTGACTACCGTCCAATCATTGGCCAGCACCTTCACCTTGTGGGTACCCAGATTGATCATAGGCTCGATCGCTAAAACCATTCCTTCACGAAGGCGGGGGTTTGGTAGATACGATGATGTGTAGTTGGGTATCTCGGGCTCCTCATGCACATCCAACCCTACACCGTGACCGCAATAGTCGCGAACGACACCATAGCCGTGCTTGGTGGCGTGCTTGTACACAGCAGCGCCGATATCCTGGATTCTTGCATTTTTTGCAGAGGCCGCTTCTATTCCAAGTACCAGGCATTGTTCGGTGACTTCACATAGTTTTCTGTACTCGTCCTTGGTTTTCCCGATAATGAAGGTCCGTGCCATATCGGAATAGTGACCATCAAGGTTGATCCCCAGATCGACGTCAACCAAATCTCCTTCCTTGACTATGGTTTTTTTGGACGGAATACCATGAATCACCTCTTCATTGACTGAAATGCAGGCGGTTGCCGGAAATCCTTCATAATGGAGAAACGCTGGAACACCTTTGTGCCTGGTTATGAAATCATAGCAATACTGATCAATATCCCATGTGGACATTCCCGGCTCGATGAAACTTGAAAGTTGCTGCATCAAACGTGCGGTCAGATGACACGATTCGCGAATCCTTTTGATCTGTTCTTCAGTCTTCAAACGTATCATGCCTGATATGCTCCTTCACGGGAAACAGCTGTTTTTGCATTGTATCAAGAATTCCGTTGATGAACTTATAATTCACTTCTGTTGAAAAATCCTGGCTGAGCTTTACAGCTTCATCGATGATGATGTGTGGATGGACATCCCCGTAACGCAGGCAGAATACACTCATCCGCAACACATTGCGATCGACGATGTCGATACGCTCCAGAGGCCTGTTCAGAGAGTATTTACTGATGAGTTCATCTATCTCGACGAGGTTCTCCAGTGTCCCACGAACCAGGTACATGCCGTACAGCTTAACCTCTTCCTCAAGCTGCTCATACTCTTCCTCCGTATTCCCGCTGAATATGGCGGGAATGTGGAGAATGTCGAGTTCCTTGTTGAAATCCATGGCGTACAGTGTCTGCAGTGCCAATTCTCGTGCTTTATGTCTCGTTTTCATATTACTTCTTGTAAAGGATGTTCACCGTGGCGCTCTTACGCAAATCATCAACCAAACCATTGATGGCCTGATAATATGTCTCCTGTTGTTTTACGGAAGTAAGTTCGCTTCTGATGTAATCACGAATCGTACTGGTGGTATTGGGACTGATCGGTTCATCAAGTCCAAGAATCTTGGTCTCATTGTACGCCAGCACCTTGAGGATGTGATAGCCTGTCAGGGAAGTGACTACCGGGCTCGTGGTCCCTACATCGGTTGTGAAGGCAACATCGAAGAATGCATCGCCGAGCCCGGCCTGGGCATCGGTGTTGTCCATGGTGAGCCAGCCGATATCACCGGCTTTATTCTTACTCTGTGCATCCTGCGAATAATCGACGACAGCCTTTTCGAATGTCATCGTTCCAGCCTTGATTTTTGCCGCCACCTCATCCAACGTCGCCTTATTCTTGTCATTGGTTGCCTGGTCGGCGGAAAAGGGAATATAGATGTGGCTGAGCTTTACAGTCTCAGGACTTACGAACTGAGTCCTGTTCTTCCGATAAAAACTATTGATTTCAGTGTCGGTTATTGAAACAGGCTTGTTCAATACATCGGCCTTCTTCAGCCTGACATACGAATCCACCATCAATTGCTCACCTACCATCTTGCGATATGCTTCCACCGATCCGAAGTTGTTCTTGATTACCTCGGAGAACTGTTCATCGCTGATGTTCTGCCCGTAGGATGCTTCCAAATTTGCTTTCTGGGAAGCATACGCGCTATCGATCATACTGTCGGTAATCTTGACTCCATCACGGGCTGCGCCTTGACGGAAGAGTTCATTGTTTATAAGAAGGTTTAAAACCTGCAGGGGATCGATGGTGGAGGGATCCTGTCCTGCCGTCTTTGCACTCTGTTGATATTCAGCAACTTCGGCATCAAGCTCAGCCATGCTGATCGGGGTGGTTTTTGTAAGTCTGACGGTTGCAGCAGGTGCTCCGATAGTGGCGGCAACAAGGTGAAAACCGACAAGCAGCATGACTGCGATAACAATTGCTCTACGTTTCATATACGATACTCCTAGGGTCTTCATGCTCACAAGGTACTCTTTTACAGGAAGAGAATCAATCAAATCTGTAGATGTTTGCCAACAGCCTTGGCAAAATCAACTTTGGAAATCAGTTCGCTCTTTTTGAGGAACATTCCCTCTTTCTCCATGGCTTTCATCAGTGTCTGCAAGGTTTTCATCGATCGTACTCCACCCTTGGTAATAAATGCCATGCACCGTTTACCGGAAATACTGCCTGCAGTTTTCAGGAAGCCGGATACCGAGTTTGGGATTTTTCCACCAAAGAAGGTCGGGCTTTCCGTACCGATAATCAGATAATCGTAAAAGGAGACGATTTTGCCCGTCTCAAGGGTCATATCAAGCACGTCCACTTGGTGCCCCTGGGCTGAAATCCCCTCACTGAGCGCTTTGGCTATCGCCTTCATCTTCTCATTGCCTTTCGCAGCTGGTGCATACAGGACACAAACTCGCATGATACCTCCCTTGAAACAGCTACCGACCGCAATTACGCGGCCGGTAGTCACTAGTTAGAACGTTGCTACCGTCCTAGTTGGTACTGGGTACTTCACCAGCGGCTGCAGCTTCACTGGCATTCCACCAGTCGGTTGTCTGCTGTACCTGTTCAGTGGTTACGGAGTTGAGCAGTTTGTCTTGAGACGGAGTCTTGTTGACAAAGGCTACTACGAGAGCCAGTACCAAAAAGAGTACGGCAAGCGTCCCCGTGGCCTTCGTTACAACACTGCTTGCGTGTGAACCAAAGGCGGTATTGCTTCCACCACCAAAAATGCCACCCAAGCCTTCACTCTGCTCATCTTGTACTGCAACAAGGAAGATCAAAAGCAGGCTGACAATCACGAATAAGACCAACAGAATAATGCTCAAAACACCCATTTCTCTACTCCGGTTACTTACTTATCGAAGTTGACAATCGGAAGAAATTGCTCCACAGAAAGTGAAGCCCCACCCACCAATGCACCATCGATATGTTCCTTGGACATCAAGGCTTTCGCATTCGAAGCCTTCACTGAACCACCATACTGTATAATGAGCTCTTCTGCAACACCCTTTGTATAGAGTTTTGCAATAAGAGAACGGATGAAAGCATGTGCGGCATCAGCATCTTCGGGGGTTGCAGTCTTGCCGGTACCGATGGCCCAAACCGGCTCATACGCCAACGTGATGCTTTTCATCTGCTCGGCTTTCACTCCCTTGAGGCCTTCCGTCACCTGTCTGGTCAACACTTCTTCCAACTTGCCGCTCTCGCGTTCAGAGAGGGTCTCGCCGATGCACAAATCAACATCCATTCCCTGCGAAAGGGCCAACAGCACTTTCTTGTTGATGAACTGGTCGGTCTCACCATAGAGGGCCCGTCTTTCACTATGGCCGAGGATCACCGTATTGACGCCAAGGTCCTTGAGCATCAGGGCACTGACCTCTCCGGTGAAGGCACCGCTGAGATTGTCGCTCATATTCTGGGCTGCAACAATGATCGAGGAGCCTTTGACGGCCTCGACTACACTGGGAATAGTGACAAACGGCGGGGCGATCATCACCTTCACATTTGAGCCCTTCAAGGCTTCAACCAACTCCTTGGCGAACGCTGCGCCTTCGCTGGGAGTCATATTCATTTTCCAGTTGCCTGCGATATAGGGTTTTCTCATCTTATTTCTCCAATGCCTTGATGCCGGGAAGCACTTGTCCTTCGAGGAACTCGAGGGAGGCGCCGCCTCCGGTACTAACGTGACTGATCTTATCTGCAAGATTGAACTTGTTGATGGCGGCAACGGAATCCCCGCCACCTACAACCGTTGTTGCGCTGCTTTGAGCCAGGGCTTTTGCAACGGTAAGGGTTCCGTTTGCAAACGAATTGAATTCAAAAACACCCATCGGGCCATTCCAGACAACACTTTTGGCCTTCTCAACTGCTTCAACAATGAGCTTTACTGTCTTATGTCCGATATCCATTCCAATCAGATTTTCGGGAATATCCGCTGAATCGACTTGGATTACGGCGGCATCCTCCTTGAATTCTGCACCACAAAGGTGATCTACCGGAAGGATTACCTGTACACCCTTCTCCTTAGCCTTAGCCAGGAAGGAAGCGGCTGTCTCCTTGTAATCTTCCTCAACCAGGCTCTTGCCGATGCTGTGGCCCTGCACAGCAAGGAATGTGTAAGCCATGCCGCCGCCGATTACAATGGTATTGCAGGTGCGCACCAGACTTTCGAGCACGCTGATCTTGCTGGAAACCTTTGAACCGCCGATGATGGCAACAAACGGCTTATCAGGATTCTCAAGAAGCGGAGCCATGAATTTCACTTCCTTCTCGATCAAGAAACCGGCATAGGAAGGAAGATAGTGTGCAACACCCTCGGTGGAGGCATGTGCACGGTGGGCCGTACCAAAAGCATCGTTGACATACACGTCACCGAAAGCAGCCAGACTCTTTGCAAATCCAGGATCATTCGCCTCTTCTTCAGCATAGAAACGTACGTTCTCAAGCAACAATACGTCACCTTTTTTCAAATCGGCAACCTGGGCGGCAACTTCACTGCCAATAACATCCTTGGCCAATGTCACAGGCCTTCCGAGCAACTCGGAAAAGCGCTTGGCGATCGGGGCCATGGAGAATTCCGGGTTTTTCTTTCCCTTGGGTCTTCCGAAATGGCTCATCACCACCACTGATGCCCCATGCTCGAGCAGATAGTTGATCGTAGGAAGAGCTGCCTCGATACGGGTATCATCGGTTACCACGCCATCCTTCAACGGTACGTTGAAATCAACACGGACCAAAGCTTTCTTATTGGAGAAGTCACACTCCCGAATGGTATTCAGAATCATAGGTTTCCTCTTTTGATACGTAGGATAAATTTGGTTCTACAGCCTTAATGAG
This sequence comes from Spirochaetales bacterium, assembly GCA_012514185.1. Lineage (GTDB taxonomy): Bacteria > Spirochaetota > Spirochaetia > Sphaerochaetales > Sphaerochaetaceae > Sphaerochaeta. The sequence continues at coordinate 10,914 of JAAZAT010000081.1, forward strand.
CGAATCAGGCCTGCTCTACAACAGGCCTGACCCACATGGTGCACAAAGATTATTTCACCAGTTTTTTCGCAAGGTCGACAACACGGGTTGAATATCCCATCTCGTTGTCATACCAACTGATAACCTTGAACATCCTCTCGCCCATCTTCATGGTGAGAGCAGCATCGAAGATCGAGGAGTGGTTGTTGCCGACGATGTCGTGGGAAACAATCGGATCCTCGGTATACTGCAGTACATTCTTCATAGCGCCTTCGGCGGCCTTCTTGACTGCTGCATTCACTTCCTCGACGGTTGCATCCTTCTCAAGCAGGACAACCAAGTCAACAACAGAGCCGGCGGGTACGGGTACGCGCATTGCCATGCCGTTGAGCTTGCCTTTCAGCTCGGGAATTACCTCACTGACAGCCTTGGCAGCGCCGGTGGTGGTGGGGATGATGGAGACAGCGCCGGCTCTTGCTCTTCTGAGGTCCTTGTGGGGCTGGTCGAGCATGACCTGGTCGTTGGTGTAGGCATGGACGGTGGTCATCAAACCGCGTTCAATGCCGAAACTGTCCTGCAGGACCTTGGCAAGAGGAGCCAAGCAGTTGGTGGTGCAGGAAGCATTGGAATATGCAAGCAGGCTGTGATCGATCTTGTCGTCGTTTACACCGCAAACGATGGTCTGGTCGATCTTGTCCTTGGCGGGAACAGTGAGGATGACCTTCTTGGCTCCTGCCTTGATATGATCCTTGTAACCACCCTTGGGGCTTTCCGCCTGGGTGAATACACCGGTGGACTCGATGGCTACGTCGACTCCAAGCTCTTTCCAGGGCAGCTCGGAAGGGTTGCGCAGCGCATAGACAGGAATGGATTTTCCATCAACTACAATAGCGTTTTCAGTTGCAGCAACGCTCTTGGCATATACTCCGTAGGTGGAGTCGTATTTCAGAAGATGCGCAAGAGTCTTGGGATCGGTGAGGTCATTGATACCTACGATCTCAATGTTCTTGTCTTCAAAAGCTACCTTGAAAACATTGCGTCCGATTCTTCCGAAACCATTAATTGCAATTTTCATAATCTGTATTCCTCCGGGAATTCTTGTTGTGTATCGATATTAATATACTGTTTTCCGTCTCTCAGGGTCAACGCATATACTTATGATTTAACAACCAATTTCAGTTGGTTGATCTTGTGTCCATCGATATCCTCGACGGTAAAAATAGCTTCATCGTCCTCGACCGACTCATCCTTGAGGGGAATTCTTCCGAACAACTCGAACACATACCCACCGATCGTTTCGAAATCTTCCTCAGAGAGATGCAGGCCGACCGATTCATTGACTTCTTCAATGGAAGTACGTGCCTCGACGACAAAGGTATTGTCATCAAGTTTGCAAATACCATCGTCCTCATCCTCATCAAACTCATCCTGGATGTCTCCGACGATGACCTCAAGGATGTCTTCCATGCAGACAATACCGCTTACGCCTCCGTACTCATCGATGGCGATGGCGATATGAACCTTGCGTAATTTGAACTCCCTGAGCAGGTCATCCAGATGCTTGCTCTCGGGTATGAAATAGGGCTTGCGCATCAATGCTTTTGCATTGAAGGCGTTGGATATGCCGTGCCTGAGGATATCCTTGGCATACAGCACCCCGACAATATTGTCGATGGTCTGTTCATAGACCGGATATCGGGAATATCCTTGTTCCTGGATGATTGTGTATAAATCATCCAAACTGATATCACTGCTGATGAACTGGACATCGACACGAGGAACCATGATCTCCTTGACCGTCTTATCCTTCAGTTCACGAATACCCTCGATCATGGTCTGTCTTTCTTCCAAATCCACCTTGGACTGCAATTCACGATCTTTGCCTTCCAAATGTTTCCTAAACAGACCTCTCCATGGCAAGCTCAACGTTTGCTCCCCCTAACTTGCTGCAGCAGTTGCTCCTGTTTCACCAACATCGGCTCATCAGCGTCGTTTGTTTCATGGTCCTCGCCCAACAGGTGCAAAAGACCGTGAATCAGCAGACGATGCAACTCCTCATCTGGTTCTACACTAAAGGATAGTGCATTTCTTTTCAAGGTATCGAGAGAAATAACCATGTCGCCGAGGACCTGGATTTCCTGAGGAAGCGAGCCCGATTCCTCAAACACGACCTCGGGCCAGGTGAAATCCTCAACATCGTCATCCTGGACGAAAGAAAGAATATCGGTCGGCTCGTCCTTGTCCCGATACCTCTTGTTCAACTGTTGCATGGCCTCATCGCTGACAAAACTGACAGAGAATTCACAACTGCCCTCTTCCAGCAAAAGAAGGACTTCTTCCAATCGCTTGATGACGAGCATCTGGTCGGCAAACTGCTGATACGCCTCTCTCTCATAGCTCACATCGATATAGTATGTTTCCAATGTTTCATTCTCCCCTGGATTTTGGATCTTGTTCTTCAGGATACTCGATTCTATGGTGGTCCCTGCCGATCAAGGTTTGAACAAAAGCATCCTCAATATGGTCAAGGTCCGTCAAAGAAAGTTGAGAGTCCTTCAGTTGGTCCCGTTCAAACTTACCCATGATGATTGCATGAACCAATTTCTGGTATTTTGAATGGTTTGGTTTCTTGATGGTTCGGCTTGCAGCCTCCACACAGTCTGCAAGCATGACAATAGCAGACTCAGGGAAGGTGGGAGGGCTTCCGGTATAGGAGTAATCATCCTCCTTGACCTCTACTCCGGCAAGCTGTGCTTGTTCTTTTGCTTCATTGTAGAAGAATTGGATGACATCGTTGCCGTGGTGCTGGGCGATGATGTCGAGCACCTCCTGAGGCAGTCCTGCCTCCCTGCCCTTCTCAAGGCCGAGCTTCACATGACTTTTGATGATCGCTACAGACAAGCTGGGCTTGATGTCATCATGCTTGTTTTCAGTCCCTTGGTTTTCAATAAAATATTCGGGGTGGTCAGATTTTCCGATATCGTGATAAATACCACCGACACGGGCAAGCATGGCGTTGGCACCAATAGCCTTTGCAGCCTGATACGCGAGATCGGAAACATACCGCGAATGGTTGTAGGTGCCTTGTGCGACAGTGCTCAAGCGATCGAGTACGGGGCTGTCTGAAAAGGCGAGTTCACTGAGTCGATAGGTGGTGGGAATATTGAATACCCGTTCACACAAGGGCACCAAGGCCTCAACCAACACCAAGCTGATGGTGATATTCAATATCATGCCGCCGATGAGGGGAAGCACCGACTGCAAAGGCAGTCCAACCAACAGGTTCAATGCAAGCGCAGCAAAGCTGCAGATGACACTGGCATAGAACCAGTTGAACAAGTCTTCAAGACGCTTGAACGTGTATCTGAAGAAATACAAGCAGATGCCGCCGGCTGTCAGGCTGAAGAAAAACGTCATTGCGGATGCCTGGGGCATCAGCGAAGCATAACAGGAGAGCAGGAACGCAGCAACCAAACCGAGACGTTTCTTGCTGGTGATGTGGGCGGTGAACATGGGGGCGAACAAGGTCGGCAGAAAGGAATCGAGGAACAGGATCGATTGTATTTGCAGAAGGTGGGATACCGCATACATGGCGAATAGGGAGAGGACCACCGAAGCAAGCATGAGATTCAAATAGAGATAGAGCCGTTTCTCTGCATAAAGGAATTGGATGAATACATACACCGAAACACTGGTGGAGAGCAAAATGAAAACAGCCCTTCCGATCAGTTCGAGAATGGTGTATTGGAAGGCTTCATTTCCCATCGTTTCCAGCAATGCCAGCTGCTGTTCGGTGATAACAGTATCCTTGGTGATGATTTTCTCGCCCCTTTCGACCAACACCTCGATATTTTGTACAGAATCAGCGGCTTTCTGCCGTTCAGTGAGCGTTTGAATCTCTTCATACACCACATTTTCTTCCAATAGCCAGGTAAGGGCATCCAGAAGCAGATACGGCTGGAACATCGGATGAACCTTTCGATACCCATCAAGCCAGGCTGTCAAGCTGGTTTGCAGCGTCTCCTTGGTAAGGACTGCTGCAAGGCTCCTGCTCTCCATCTGCTCCGCTTTCTGCATGGATACAGTGTTCTGAAGTACATAGGATTCATATCCCTCAGCCATGAGGGCAGCGACATCTTCTGCTGCAAAGAGGCCCTGCTTGAGAATCATTTCCGTTGTTTCTTCTAGTGCCTGGAGGAAGAAAGGCCGATCTTCTTCGGACATGGAACGAACTCGGTTTATCACATTGCCGGTATCGATCAAGGATAATGAGTCAGCTTCTCCTTCCGGTGCTTTGCTTGCCAATGCAATAAATGAATCAATGCGTTGGCTGCTCTGCATGGTGGCCTTCAGGGAGAAGGAAAACAGAGGAGGAACAGCCTTCTGTTTCTCCTCCATCAAGGCTCTGGTACGCTTCTCATCAATATAGCTGAAATTTTTCGATGCATAGACATCATCCTCGGCAAGCTCTCCGACTAGATACATCCTGCCTCTGGGCTGCAGAAGGCTTTCACCTGATTGGCTGCTGAAAAGAGGGACGAGCATGGCAAGGACAACAATAACGATAATGAAGGCAATGGAAAGCTGACGCTCAAATTTATTTGGTCTTTGTTTCTCGCCCAATCGTAAACGCTGGCTTTTCATAGACTGCCCCGCTTCTGTTTGTTCACGTCCTGTGCATAGGCATCTATGATGTGGCTGACAATACGGGAACGAACAACATCGCGTGAATCAAACAGGATAAAATCGAGTCCTTCGATGCCAGTGAGAATGTGCATGGCATGCACCAGTCCGCTGTCCTTGTTGCGCGGCAGGTCGACTTGGCTGATATCGCCTGTGATGATTGCATTTGAGTTTTCCCCGAGGCGGGTTAAAAACATCTGCATTTGTTCCTTGGTGGTGTTTTGTGCTTCGTCAAGGATGATGATTGCATTTTGCAGCGACCGCCCACGCATATAGGCCAGAGGCGCAATCTCTATACTGCCGTTCTCTTCAAGACGGCGGATGTTCTGAACGCTGATCATCGATTCCATTGCATCGTACAAAGGCCTGAGATACGGATTGATCTTTTGCGCCAAATCTCCGGGAAGGAAGCCCAGGTTCTCTCCCGCCTCCACAATGGGCCTGGTGAGAATCAACTTATGGCGCTTGCCCGATAGAAGCAGGCTCAAGGCATACGCAACAGCCAGAAAGGTTTTTCCGGTACCTGCGGGGCCGATGCCGAATACTATCTGGTTCTCTTCCATGCTCTTGATATATGCTTCCTGACGGGGATTCTTCGGGTATGCAAACCTGTTGTGGACAAGAATGAACGGTTTCTCATTCACCTTGTTTGACAAGGCTTCGTCAATCGTCAAGGAAGCATGCTTCAAACTTTGGAACTCCATGAAAATTTCAGCTTCACTGAAATAGTGTTGATGCTCGGAAACACGTTTCAAACGTGCAATCAATTGCTGAAATCGGTTGACAACCTCCTCATCCTTGCTCAAGCAAGTGACGGTATTGCCTTTTACATACATATCGCATCCAAGCAAAGCCTCAAGATACGGCAGGTTCCGGTCATTGATTCCCAGAACTCGCTGCATCTGCTCTTCACTGGAGAATTCCACACTTCTATCCATTCACAATCCTATGTTGCCGGTGTACGTATCCATTGTTGATTGGATTGCGTCCACTTCTCTGCTACATTCAACTCCGGGATGGTATTCCATGTAAGGAACACCGATACGGTAGGAACCCAGGTGTATTGATTGTTCGATAATACAACACTTCCGGTGTATTTACAATTCAGCGACCAATCACCCAGATAATGGACCAAATCGAAGGTGATCGAACTGAGGTTGAATTGGGTCTTGAAGCGTCCGTCGCCGGTCAAATCAAAACTCCTGAGCAGGTCTTCCCAGAGAAGCGGGAAGGAAAAAGCTCCCTGGTTGTCATAATACCTGAAGAAACCGGTATTCGAACTCTTGACCGATAGGTTGCAATCCAAAAACTCTGCAATGCTGAATCCGACGCTGCCGACTACATCCAGACTGCTGGCATACCGGTCTTGGAAGTGGAAATTGAAGGAAGCATCCAAGCCGAGCCTGAACTCAATGCGTCGTTTCCACATTCTGAAGGAGAGCTGCTTGGCGCTGACGGTTGCAATCAGCTTTTGGCTTTCGAGCGTGTTGATCCGGCCTTGCATCACGTAGCTGACCGCAAAGGACGGAATTTCCGCCTTGAAGGTTATCTGTTCAAACCAGTCCTGGACGCTTTTGGAGGTGAGGCCCTGGTAAGCAAGGTTCTGCGACAGTTTCAAGGTTTTGGAGAACAAGGATGCAGACATGCTTTGGGTCAGCGATAGAGGATCCTGGATGCGTTGGTTGTCTCGTTTCAAGTCGTAGGTGCCATCGAATTGAAAGCTGAAAGCAGAAGAGTTATAAGAAAAATGTCCGAACAGTGCATCCTTCTTCAGTCCTCCGTTCTGCTCGCTCCACCGTAAGGACGCCGAAACCAGAGCCGGTCCACTCTTGTACGAGAGCTTGGGCAGCAAAGATTGGGTGACCGGGTACAGACTTGCTGTAACCGATGGTGTGAGCGTACCACTTCCCAGTGACACAGCCTTTTCGAATTGTATCTGGTGAATGGTTACCGTATCCTTGGTGAAGGCATACTCCTCTTCTTTGGTTTCAGGTAGGAGAATCCCTTTTTTCTGCGTCTCCTGCAAGCGGTACAAGCGCTGGCTGAGCGTATAGGAGAGGCCTGCAAAAGGAAGCGTTGCCTTGGTTACGCTGAACAATTGCATCTCTTGGTTGTAATACACTTGCTTGCTCTGGTCTTCAACGACACTGACCTGGGGTATGATCTCCTGGCTCAGCTTGAGCATGTGCGAGTGCGGTGTAGCTGACAGGACGAAAGAACCTTTGGTAAAACTGTACAAATAAGCATCGTCCTCCCAATCGAGGGCGGCAGTGGTCGCTGTGAGGGAGTGGGTAAGCTTCTGGTCGATAGAATAGGTGAAGGAGAGGTTTCGGTTTGCATCAACCTTTGTTTTTTGTGCATCGGACAGGGCTGTCTCATACGCTTTGGGAACCAACGGGGGAAGCTCAAGAGAGGCGGTTGGAACCTTCTCTGCTTTCTTGGTTTCAATCGATGAAGTGAGAGAGAGCAGCGAACCGGAAATGTTCGCCTGAAGCTCGGGGATGACTACGTTCTTCAGTACATAGGTGTATTCGTTGTTCTCCTTCTGCCAATCCCACTTTGCCTGTGCACTGAGATTAGTAATGGCAAGGGATGTCACATAGGGCGATAATGCTGTCTTGGGAAGCTGGAAGGATCCGGTAAGCTTCCAGGTATAGCTGCTGATGTCACTGGTGAAAGCTGTGGGGAACTCCTGCTCTTTTCCCAGGGGGGCGTCGAACGAGAACAGGGTCAGACGATTGGCATAGAGCCTCTTGACCTTGGGATCGGAATAATAGGGAACATCCAAGCGTATATCTGCATGGGTTGTATCCAGTTTGAGCATGTGCTCGCCGTAATACCGGTGGATCGGTACATCAGAGTAAGCTGCAAGGAAATCCTTGCCGTCGGGGTACAGAGCCGTCGAGCCATGAATATCGATGACCAGTTTCTTATCCAAGAACGAGAGATGCCCGGTCAGTGCTGCATGGAGTCCTGCCAGTTCGTAGGCATCTGCGAGAAACGTCAGGTAGGAGCCACTGACCCTGGCCCAGTTCTGAAATCCCGACTCAGACTCCCTGGCGGTATAGAGAATTCCATCTGCATGCAGAGCCTGGCTGTTTGATGATGAGAGCAGACTTGCAAAACTGGATTTATTGCTCTCTGCAAGCTTTGGATTGGTTCCAAACAGTTCAAAACTCGTGGAAACGAACATTCCCCGCTCACTGGCAAAACCCATTGCAGGATTACCAGCCATCCTGTTCCCCGGAAACAGGAAAAAGGGTGTCCAAAACACCGGAACCCTTCCAATATGCAAGGATGCATGCTGTACCATCAAATCCCCGCCGTTGAGAAACATGAGCTGTTTCGCCCTGATGGAAGAGAGCGGATCTTCCCTCTTGGTACCGATCCACCCATCGCTGTAGACAAGACTTGACGCCTTATTGGCATACGTTATCTGTTCTCCCGAGGTGTAGAGAGTTACTTTCTGGTCTTCAATGTTGGTTTTCTCGCTTTGGGTGGTTGCTCCCTTGATGAACAAGAGGGAATTTGACCAATCAAGGGTGATGATGGTGCCTTCAACCTGTTGCAAGGCACTATCGATGTGCGGGTCAGCATAGGTCACGGAGCCTTGCGCACTGAGGATGGAATGCTCCAGATCGATGAGCATGCTTTGGGCGGACAATTTCTTTTCCTGCTCCTCCCCTTCCAACGTAAAGGAAACCACCACATTGCCGTCAAGCTGAACAAGAGAGGATGCACTGTTTGTAGTCAAGCGGTCGGCAGAGATGATGCTCATCTCATAGTTCCGGTCGGTTTGTTCCTGCAACGTGAAGGAAGCAACTTCCAAGTGGTGATAGGCAAGCAGCTGCCGGCGCAACACCTCAGGCTCATCAAGAGGTATGTCCCTCATGCGAGCCATTTCCCCGAGGATTCTTTCATCCGCCTGCTGGATGCTGAGAGCAAGCATCAATTTGTCGGCTTGTGCATACAAAACAGAACCCATGATGCATATCAGGGCAAAAAGGCAGATAATCCTGTTTGGCGCTCGTTCAACCTTTCTCATGGAACATCTGAGCAAGATAATACCCTGTGTGGGAGTCCTTGCATAGGGCAAGTTGCTCAGGAGTTCCGATTGCCACGACCATGCCGCCACCGTCACCGCCTTCGGGACCGAGATCGATAAGGTGGTCGGCTTGCATGATCACATCGAGGTTGTGCTCGATCAAAAGGACGGTGTTGCCTTGATCAACCAGCCGGTTGAGGACCTCCATCAACTTCTTCACGTCGGCAAAGTGTAGGCCGGTCGTAGGTTCGTCAAGTACATACAAGGTTTTTCCTGTTCCATACTTGGAGAGTTCAAGGCTCAATTTCACCCGTTGCGCCTCTCCCCCGCTCAAGGTCAGGGCGCTTTGGCCCAGCTTGATGTATTCGAGTCCTACCGAGATGAGCGTATCGATTTTGCGCTTGATTTTGGGTATTGCGGCAAAAAATTCACTTGCCTCCTCCATGGTCATCTCCAGGACCTCATGGATGTTCTTGCCCTTGTACCTGACAGCAAGGGTTTCCTTGTTGAACCGTTTGCCGTGGCAGACATCACAAGTGACATACACATCAGGAAGAAAATTCATCTCGATCTTCAAGGTGCCGTCGCCCTGACAGTTCTCGCATCGACCGCCCTGCACATTGAACGAGAAACGACCGCTCTTGTAACCCCTTGCCTTGCTGTCAGGCAAGGAGGCGAAAAGTTCGCGGATCGCAGTAAATACGCCGACATAGGTCGCAGGATTGCTCCTGGGCGTCCTTCCGATCGGGCTTTGGTCGATGTTGATCACCTTGTCGAGGTGCTCAACCCCCGAGATGGCGGAAAACCCATCGTAGTTCGGATGTTTTCGCGAGAGCTGTCTGCGCACGGCAGGCAGCAACACCTCGTTGAGCAGAGAACTCTTACCGCTTCCCGAGACTCCGGTGAACACAATTAATTTTCCCAAGGGAATATCTACGTCGATGTGTTTGAGATTATTCTTGTTGGCGCCTTCAATGCGGATGGCATGGGAGTTGCCTGCCCTTCGGGTGGAAGGAATTTCCATGCTCAGCTCACCGCTGAGGTACCTGCCTGTGATGCTGTCGGGATTGAGGGCGACCTCCTCCGGCTTTCCTTGTGCAGTGATATAGCCGCCGTGTACACCGGCTCCCGGCCCTAAATCAACGAGATAGTCAGCCTCGCGAATGGTGGCTTCGTCGTGTTCAACAACCAAGACCGTATTGCCCAGGTCCCTGAGGTGTTTCAACGTGTCGATCAATTTTTGATTGTCCCGCTGATGCAGTCCTATGGAGGGTTCATCCAACACATACAACACGCCGCTCAAGGCGGAACCGATCTGCGTAGCAAGACGGATGCGTTGGGCCTCGCCTCCGCTGAGGGTGGCGCTGCTGCGGTCAAGGGTCAGGTAATTCAAGCCGACATCGCGCAGAAACGAAAGTCGGCTGCGAATCTCTTTCAGGATTTGGTAGGAGATTTGCTGCTGGCTCTCAGTCAAGATCAGCTTCTGGAAGAAGATGTTCGCTTCCTTGACCGACAACCTGGTTGCTTGCATGATGTTCAGGTCGTTGATCGTTACCGCCAAGGCTTCCTCCCGGAGGCGGTCGCCATGACAGACCGGACAGACTTTCGAGGTCTGGAAGCTGTTCATCCACATCTTGATCTGCATGCTGTTCGTCTCATAGTACCGACGTTGCAAATCGACAATGATTCCGGGAAACGGCTTTTCAACCCGATAGGTTTGGCTCGATTTCTCCTTGGTATACTCAACGAAAATATGCTCTTTCGTCCCATAGAGAATTGCCTGAATCGTCTCTTCGCTCAAATCAGCAAAGGGAGTATCCAAAGTGAACTTAAAATGCTTTGCCAGAGCCTCGAATTGTGAACGGGACCATTGGGCCTCGGGATTCATGGTTGCAATGGCGCCTTCGTTGAAACTTTTCGAGTAGTCGGGAATCACCAGGTCGGGATCGAATTCCGTCTTGACCCCCAAGCCGTTGCACTCAGGACATGCACCAAAAGGATTGTTGAAACTAAAAAGCCTTGGCTCCAGTTCCGGCATGGTGATTCCGCAATGGGCGCAGCTGTTGCGCTCACTGTAGATTTCTTCATGTTCCTCATCCCCGTCACCCAGAAAAGTAATCTTTACCAAGCCTTGGGTCATCTCGATGCAGGTCTCAATGCTCGAAACAAGACGAGTGCGGATTTCATTCTTCAGAATCAGTCGGTCGACTACGACATCGATGGAGTGCTTGTACTGTTTATCCAGCTTGATGGGGTCTTCAAGGTTATACATCTGGCCATCGACCTTGACCCTGACAAAACCCGAGGCTTTTGCATCGTCAAATACTTTCTTGAACTCCCCCTTCTTGCCGATTGCAACCGGTGCGCTGACAATGATTTTTGTGCCTTCCTGCGCCTTGAAAATGGCATCGATGATCTGGTCGATGCTCATCTCGCTGATAGGACGGCCGCACACATGACAATGGGGAGAGCCAACCCTCGCCCACAAAAGACGGAAATAGTCATAAATCTCGGTGACTGTGCCAACGGTCGAGCGAGGATTGCGATGGGTTGATTTTTGTTCGATCGCGATGGCAGGACTCAAACCTTCCATGTAATCGACATCGGGCTTGTCCATCTTATCCAAGAACATCCGCGCATAGGAGCTGAGGCTCTCAACATAGCGTCGCTGTCCTTCGGCGAATATGGTATCAAAGGCAAGCGAGCTTTTGCCGCTTCCCGAAATCCCGCTGATGACAATCAGCTGGTCCTTGGTCAATTCGAGGTCAAGGTTCTTCAGATTGTGTTCTCTCGCACCTTTGATGATCAATCTATTCAGCATGTTCAATGGCTTCCAACAAAGCAGCTCTGGCGTCCTGCTGCGTGACTTTCTTTACCAACACACCCTTCTCATAGAGAAAAATGCTGTTGCCGATGCCTGTAATAGCCAAATCAGCTGCCTTGGCTTCTCCAGGCCCATTTACCTGGCATCCCATGATGGCTACCGTCAAATCCTTGTCGATAGTCAGCAAGTCCGCCTCGATGGACTGTAAAAATCCCTGTGAATCAAAACTATGACGGCCGCAACGAGGGCAGCTGACAATGCGTATCCCCTTCTTGCGCAACCCGAGGGTTCGCAGCAGCTCCACTCCGGCCTGTACTTCGGTCTCGATCTCACCGGTGATGCTGATTCTCAGTGTATTGCCGATACCTTCGCTCAGAAGCTGGCCCAATGCCCAGGTTGAACGGGTGATTGCACTGACAGGCGACCCTGCTTCGGTGACACCCAGATGCAAAGGATAGTCGCTGAGCTTTGCAAAGAGACGGTTCGCCGCCAAGGTTACCTCAGTGTCGCTGGCCTTCAATGATACTACGGTATTGGTGAAGTTCGCCTGTTCAAACCATGAGAGATACTCCAATGCAGAATTGCACATGAGATTCGGTACAGGATCATTGCCTTTGGGAAGCGATCCGCTGTTCAATCCTATGCGTATGGCGATATTATGATCCTTTGCACTCTTGACCACCTCATCGACTTTCCATCTTGCTCCGATATTGCCTGGATTGATCCGGATTTTCTGGCATCCGCATGCAATTGCATCCAAGGCAAGCTCATAATCGAAATGAATATCGGCAACCACGGGAATGGGACTGTGCTTGCAAATGTAGGAAAACGATGCATGGTCGTCCTTGGAAGGATAGGAGAATCGTATGATGTCACAGCCCATGGCATTGAGCTTTCCTATCCGTCTGATCAGGTCATCGAGGGCCCCATTGTCTTTAGGGAGGGCGCTGTCATACATTGTTTGTATGAGAATCGGGAAACCCTTGCCCACTAGTGTATTTCCAATCATTACCTGATGGTCACCTGTCATTGTGCATCTCCTCGTCCATCGTACACACTTACTTTACAATTGTAAAGTATATATCTACGGCTTCAAAACAATCGTCATTCGTTTCACCAACGCATCCGACCCATTGGCGACAATGCCTAAGGCATACGGTTCCCTGGGCATGAAAAGGGTGAACATGCCGCTTTGGGCTGTGATGACAGTCTTGATCGGACTGTCGCTTATCTGTATCCAACCACATGCGTCCTTTGCTGCTCCCTTGCATCGTTCGCTGTAGGTCAAACCGAACAACTCTTCTCCCTGGAGCATCACTACCAGCGTTGCAGCCGAGTCATGGGCTCTGAACGTACCGGTAAAAGCGGTCGGAACATACGATTCAACGGTTACGGAAAGTGTCCCGATTTGGTGTGTTCCCTCCTCATACGATGAGGCCAGGACCTCTTCGATCCGATCAAAGCTCTCAAGAATGGGAGCGTAGTGAATAAGATTTGCGAGACTGTCGTGAATCATTGCCACCTCACCTGAATGCTAGGATATACCAAAAGGGAAAGTTCTTACAAGAAGCGCCAAGACCATGGTCTTCTTGCCAAGCTTGCGAAGGTGCCGTACAGTATCGTCATGTACTATACAAGAACATATCAGAGTCCGATAGGACCCTTGTACCTGACCTCTTGTGAGAAAGCCATCACCATGCTCTCCTTTCATGGCTCACAAACAGAACAGGACGCCGTTCATCCTTTGCTCGATGTGGCTTTTCAGCAATTGGATGAGTATTTTGCCGGTACCAGGAAAGTATTCACCCTGCCCTTGGCAATCGAGGGAACCCGGTTTCAAAAACAAGTATATGCGGCCTTGCTGGATATCGGCTACGCCAAGACTGCAAGCTATGCAGAGATTGCCAGTGCCATCGGCAATCCGAAGGCCTATAGGGCGGTCGGAATGGCCAACAATCGCAATAAGATTGCCCTGCTCATCCCTTGCCACCGGGTTATCGGATCAAATGGTTCCTTGACCGGCTATGAAGGAGGGCTGGAGAAAAAAGCGTGGTTGCTGGATTTTGAACGAAGTCATGGCTGAACACACAAGAAAGAGCATCCCTGTGAAGGAATGCCCTTTTTGATGAACCGTTGCTTGGTAAGCTGCTTATTGCAGGGCGAGCAGGCTGAAGACGAGGGTGAAAAGCGCCACGGTTTCAACGATACCGATGACGATGAAATAGTTGGCGGTTCCCTTTCCGGTCTCAGCAAGAGCGTCACAGGCTGTCGCCGAAACTTTTCCCTGCATCCATGCAGAGAGTCCGATGGCAAGACCTCCAAAGACACCAACACCAAGAGCAAGGGTTGATGCTGCACCGGCGGCAACGGCAGCGGAGATGAAGTTCATCAACAAGAAGCCATAAATGGTCTGGGTAAGCGGGGCACCAGCGAAAGCAACCATGATGAAGGGAGCGGGCTTGCCATTGGCATAGCACTTTTTCCAACCGCCGACGGCTGCCTGAGCAGCAGCACCTGCACCCAGTCCCGATCCGAGAGCTGAAAGAGCCAAGGCACAAGCCATTCCGATAAATTCCAAATTTGCCATGATTTTCTCCTTAGTTGTTACCAAACAACGATTAGTTTTCTTCCACCGTTTGTGCAAACGGTTCATATGCGATCCCGGTCCACTCCATTCCAAGCTGGCCGGAGAACTCCAAGAGATTGAGACGCACCCCATGTACGACCACACTGAGCAGCCCCATCACCAAGTTCAGGGAGTGCCCGATGACCAAAATCAGAATGCCGGCCGGCAAAGCCCATCCGTTGAGCATGCCGCTCGCCATGCTGTTGAAACTCTGGGCGATGGCCACCGACGCCATGCCGACTGCAAACAATCTGATGTAGCTCATGATGTTCGAGAAGGCGCTGATGGTATTGAGGAAAGTGGTGAAAAAACCACCCAATCCGCTGACCAATCCTTTCACAAATGGTACACCGGGTGCTTGATTTCCAAATCCTACAACCAGTAAAAATCCTACCCCCACGATGCTGAAAACCATCATGACGTTGGCAGGCTCTCCCACTACCAGCTGGAGAACGATGAAATACAGGGCCAGGATATCGATCAACCATCCGATGTCAGCAACAAAACTCAGATTCTTCTGGGGAATCTTGTGGATGATATTCATGATGCAGGCCAGGGAAAGCTGGACCGTACCGATGATGAAGCAGAACTTCATCACTTGGTTCTGGGCCTCGACTGCACTCAGGCCGAAAAGATCGGGATAATTGGAAATGGAAGGAATCACCAACTTCTGCAGGAAAGGAAGAGCAATCAAAATCTCTTTCGACCCGAACCACGTACCTGTCAGGCTTCCCCATACCAAGGTTGCGATACTTAAGACATAGATGAGCATCACCAAGGTTGTCGCCTTCTTCTGTTTTGCATGCAAACCTATTGCGGTTGCCAGAAAAATCAGGCCGTAACCGGCATCTCCGATGATCATGGCAAAGAAGAGGGTGAAGAAGAGCAGGAACCATGTACTGATGTCATTCTCGCGATACCCGGGAACGGTTCCAAGGATGTCGAATACCGGCTTGATGATGCCCACCCCTTTTGCATACTTGATCAGGGTTGGTGGAGTATCCTCCTCTGATACATCTTCGAGCAGATAGGCCCATTGATGAGTCTTGGCAAGGCTCTCAAATGTTGAAACTTCCGGTTCAGGGAGATAACCGCATATCCAGGTCAGCTCATCGCTTGTCTCAAGCGTCTCCCCAACCCGCTCAAAACGCATGGCCATCTCGACTTTCTTCATCTGCAGGGAAAGAGCGGCAAGGTAGGCTCCCCCACGCTTCAAATCCTGCAGAACCTGCGCATGGTGCTTTTCATCGGAAGCGTAACGCTTCTTTAGGAATCCAAGACCGTGCTCAGGAAGAAAGAATCGAGTGGCAGACACTTCGGGGGGAAGCTCTTTGCCAACCGTGGCAATCGCTTCAAGACTGCCCACCGGAGCCAATCTCAGGTATTCGAGAGAAGAATCAAGCCTTTCCAAGTCTTTCTTTGAAAGTGTATAGAAGTACAGCTTGATTCCTTCATGTGCAAGTGAACGGACCTGGTCTGGATCGAAATCACCCCAGGCGCTCAAAGCCTCGATCTGGATCATGTCCTGAGCCATCTCTTCCTCAAGGTTCTTCTTGCTGTCCAAGAGGCCTTGATAGCGTTCCAACACTTCAATGAAGGCTTCATCAGAGAGGGAAATCTGCTCGACCTTGGTCTTCTTGTCCTGCAAATCCTCGATGGAGGCACGTATCTGGCTGATCTGGTCGAATGATTTTTCAAGATTTTCAATCCGGTCATTGCGTATTTGTTGGGTGTCGATATGCAGAAGACCTGCTTTTCTCAGGTCCCTGAGCATCGAACGGCCATTATGCGCCTGTACAATGATATAGGCTTTTTTCATTGGTACTATCACATCAGGCCCCCTGCACCAGTTTCTTCTTTGCAATCTTACCTCGTACGACGGCAGCGGTCTGCTGGTCGCCAAGGTAAATCCCGATGCGTCTGATATTTTCTTTCGCTTCAGGAATCTTCACTTTCTCAAAGAGGTTCACCCTCTGGCTGGTGGTTCTCAACTCTCTTCCAAGCAGTTTGATCTGCTGTTCCAAAGTTGCAATCAGGGCATCGTAGCGCGCACAATCACGAAGGCTCTCCAATCCCTTGTCGACCCACAGCGGATAGTCCCGCAAATCATAGTTGATGGGGATGAAGGTCAATTCCTTGAAAACAGGAATGGTCACACCCGCTATATTGCCTTTGGTCCGAACAACCCGGTCGACTTTCACCAGCTGCTCAACCTTCTTGACATCACCGAAGGCCGTATTTTCATGGTATACGGCGATCCAGCTCTGCATATCCTGAACCAGCTTTGCCTGCTTCACCCTCAAAGAAGCAACCTCAGCCTCGATCTGCCTGATGACCATTTGCAGCTGTTGCTTTTTCAGCTGCAAGGTCGGCAGATACCTTTGGTATTGCTTCAATCGGTCTTTCTGCAGTTTCTGCTCGTTCTTCGTCAGTTTGACGGCCATGCCAGCTCCTTAGTCGTTCAACTTCTTCGGCCAGCGGCTGAGGATAAGGTCACTCTTCAAACCGGTTTCATTCGGTTCGAAACACTGGGAGAGAATCTCCCAGCCCAGGTCCAGAGCCTGCTCGAGAGGAATATTCACACTCAAATCCATCAACTTGGTTTCAAACAAGTGCCCGTACTTGAGCAGCTTTTCATCCCATTCAGTCATCATGAAACCCATGGATTTCTTTTCCACCGACTCCTTGTAGGAGGCATAGAGCTTTATCATACCGTCCATCAGGGCGCGGTGGTCGTCACGGGTATCCTTGTTAACTTGCTGCTTGAGACGGCTCAAGGAACCAAACGGTTCGATGCGGCCTCCCTTGAGGTAGTACTGACCTTCGGTGATGTAGCCGGTATTGTCTGGAACCGGGTGCGTTACGTCATCACCGGGCATCGTCGTTACCGCTAAAATGGTGACGGAACCCGCACCTTCAAAGTCAACAGCCTTCTCATAGCGGGATGCCAACGAGCTGTACAAATCTCCCGGATATCCTCGGTTGGAAGGAACCTGATCCATGGTAATGGCCATTTCCTTCATGGAATCGGCAAAGTTGGTCATATCGGTAAGCAGGACAAGCACTTTCTTTCCATCAAGGGCGAACCGTTCAGCAACAGCAAGAGCCATATCAGGCACCAGCATGCATTCAACAGTCGGGTCGCTTGCCGTATGGATGAACATGATCGTCCGGCTCATGGCACCGCTGGCTTCAAGCGTATCCTTGAAGAACAAGTAGTCATCGAATTTCAAACCCATGCCGCCCAGAACGATAAGGTCGACTTCGGCCTGCATGGCAATCCTGGCAAGCAACTCATTGTATGGTTCACCGCTTACCGAGAAAATCGGAAGTTTCTGGCTCTCAACCAGCGTATTGAACACATCAATCATGGGAATACCGGTTCTGATCATGTTCCTGGGAATGATGCGCTTGGCAGGATTGACCGCAGGACCGCCGATATCGATCATATTGTCGGTCAGGCTCGGTCCATTGTCACGCGGCGACCCTGTTCCGTCAAATACACGACCCAAGAGGTTTTCGGTGTAGGAAACGCGCATTGGAACTCCCAGGAAACGCACCTGATCACCGGTGGAGATTCCCTGGGCACCACTGAAAACCTGCAGGGAAACCAGATCATTGTCGAGTTTGATTACATTGGCATAACTCTGATCAGTTCCAGTAGTTACAATAGCTAGTTCACTGTTTCGCACACCTTTGGCACGAACGGTGATGACGTTTCCGACAATGGATTCAATTTTTGAATATACCTTTTGCATCTGCAACCCCTTAGATCAGCTTCTCGGCATCAGGATCAATGGCAGCCTGCTTGCCCTTGTAGAGCGTCACAATCTCATTCTCGATCTGCTTGAAGCGCTCGCCTTGGAACGGAACGTTGTTCCAGTCAAGGAAGTGCTGCCTGATCGTATTGAAGAATGAACGAACTTGTTTTTTATCATCAAAGGCAAATTCGCTTGCCAATACCTTGAACAACAGATCAAATAAATAGCACTGTCGTTCAACGGGAACAGAGGAGTCGACCGGATCGAAGGAGTTCTGTTGGAGGTAGCAGGCGTCGAGGAGCTCACTCTTCTGATAGGTGGCGTAGTCTGCAATGGAAGTACCTTCCTCACCCACCACCTTCATCATCTGGTTGATCTCACTCCCCCTGAAAAGAATGCTTCGGGCATACTCCACCTTTTGCTTCTTGATGACACCCTCATACTTCGACCATGAGGAAAGCGGTTCGATGGCAGGATACTTGCGGGCGTCGCTTCTCTCCCGGCTCAAGCCGTGGAATGCACCGACTACTTTCAAGGTGGCCTGAGTTACAGGCTCCTCAAAGTTGCCTCCTGCAGGGCTGACTGTACCACCAATGGTGATGGAGCCAATTCTGCCGTCCTTCAAGCGTACTTTACCAGCACGTTCATAGAACTCGGCTATTCTGCTCTCCAAATATGCAGGGAACGCTTCTTCGCCGGGAATTTCCTCAAGCCTTCCGCTCATCTCACGCATGGCCTGGGCCCAGCGGCTGGTGGAATCGGCAAGCAGCAGAATGTTCAGGCCCATCTGCCGGTAATACTCTGCAATTGTTACAGCGGTATAGACGGAAGCCTCTCGGCTGGCTACGGGCATGGAGGAAGTATTGCAAATGATAATGGTTCGCTCGATCAGCGATCTGCCTGTCTTCGGGTCGGTGAGTTCAGGGAACTCCTTCAACACCTCTACAACCTCACCGGCGCGTTCACCGCAGGCGGCGATGATGACGATATCAACATCGGCATTGCGGCTGGTCATGTGCTGCAAGACCGTCTTGCCCGCACCAAAAGGACCGGGGGTGCAATAGGTGCCGCCCTTGGCGACAGGCAGGAATGTGTCGATGATCCTGATCTTGGTGACCAACGTCTCATCGGGACGAAGCCTCTCTTCATACACCTTGATGGCCTTCTTTACCGGCCAGGTGAAGACCATGGAAAGTTCTTTCTTGTTTGCCTTATCGTCTTCAATGATGCAGACGATGTCGCGCACCCCGTAGGTTCCCTGTTTCTTGATGGATACCACCTTGTACGGGATGTCTGCAAGGGTGAACGGCACCATGATCTGGTGGGTGAACAATCCTTCAGGAACCGTGGCGAAGGTGTCGCCGGGGTAGAGCGTATCGCCGACCTTGACGGTGGGGGTGAAATCCCAGCTCTTATTCGGAATGGCATCAAGGTATACGCCGCGTTGGAGGAAGAATCCGCACTGCTCGGCAAGCTGGGGAAGCGGATTTTGCAGGCCGTCATAGATCTGTTGCAGAAGGCCGGGCCCCAAGGACACGCTCAACATCTCATCAGTGAATTCAACCCGGTCGCCTACACTGATGCCGTTGGTCATTTCGAAAACCTGAAGGGCGGCGGTATTTCCATTGATGCGGATAACCTCGCCCTTGAGGCGGTCGGTCCCGACCTGGATAAACCCTACCTCATTCTTGGAAATGGCACTGTGAAACTCGACCGTTACCATGTTTCCATTGACGCCCAGAACACGTCCACTTGTATTTGCCATATCAAACTCCACTAATTGTTCGCTATTTCAGTTTGAATATTGGAGAAGAGACGCTTGAACTCGGCATTTCCCTCCTCACGGGTAAAGAGACTCTTTCGCTGAAGCAGTTTCAGCTTGAGTGCAAAACTCAAGAGAGCCTCGATGTCAAAGGTATGCAAGGTAGCAAGCTCGTCCAAGAACTTCCAATGCAACGCAAGCAAGAGCATTTCTGCTTCCAACACATTGTCCTGGGCAAGGGCCTGACGCACGGTATCGCTGATTCTTCCTTCCTTGTCGCCATCATTGCGATACGCAGGATCGGAAAGCGACAATTTACGACTTCGTTGTTCCACCAACTCCTTGTTCACCATCGCTGAAAAGTGCTGATATGCCTTCAAAAACGGATGGGTGGCAGGTTCACCGCTCAAAGCCTTGCAGATCAGGTTGTAGTGATGATCACTGACCTGCGTCTTGCAAAGCGCTAGAAAGGTTTCGGTTGAAAATGGAAGCGGTCCGTCCAAGCGCAACGTCGGCAAGGTCGCAACCAGATAATAGTAGGAAGCCACGTTGTCTCCTTACTTCGCCGGACTGAAGACGATCTGTGCGATTGCAGGAGAGAGGAATGGCTTGAGCATCTCTGCCGTCTCCTCTGCACTGAAATCATAGAATGAAGCACCGTTCTTTTCAGCAATCCTGAAGCCGGACGTAATCGACGAGACAGCCTTGATCTCAAGACCGTCCTTTATTGCAGAACTCAATGCTCCGGCAAGATTCTTGGCAAGTGCATCGAAGTCCTTCTGGCTGAGCTGTACCACCTGGTCCTTCGCATCACCGAGGGAAGCGACAACCTTTGCTATCAGGCCGACCAATTCACTTGACGAATAGGCCTTCTCCACCTGTGTTACCAGAAGTCTGTCCAATTGGGCGCTGATGGCTTTCTTGAGGGAGAGCTGGACATCCCGGCTGGCCTGCTCCAGGCTCGATCGTGCACTCTGGTCGCGGGTGTCGATTTCTCTCCGGGCTTTTTCCAGTAAGGAAGCAGCTTCCTTTTTTGCCTCCCTGATTACATCTTCAGCCTGAGCCTTCGCATCAGCGATAATCTGGGCAGCCTCTTTTTGGGCAACCTCAATCCCATCCTTGCGGATGGAAGCAACCAAATCTTGAATTTGTTGAGCCATCTGATTTCCTACCTTCTACTGTGTGCATAATGATACGGGATAACGTCGACTTGTGCAATCAAACGGGAAACCGTACCATCTGGACAAACTCTGCCAATTATCCAGCAATGGTACAGAAAATTCAACCTGTTTCTGCAGATTTTGCTGAAGTAATGCTTGGTAATGTGACAACTCTCGACAATCATCTAATGCATGTCACACAAATAGGCAAGCAGATGCGCAGATGGTTTGCACACATGACCTTCATTTGCTACCATGCATGCATGCTTGTGAATGAACGATACTCCCACTTGTTTACCAACCAGAAAGTACGCGGCTTGATTCGGATCAAGAACCTTCAAAACAACCGAATCCTGCTTGTAGGAAGCGAAGACATTGCCGCCGATATCCAGCGCATCCGTTTCTCACTCGATCTAGGGACCTACGAAAACGACGTATTGCAGCAGGAATATGAGACGATCGGCCTCGAGCTTTTCAGCATTGATGCCTACCTTCAGGCATCGGAAGATGAGGATCTCCAGACACTGCTTGCTGAACACACCAAACACTTGCTTGCACAATCTCTGTTGATGTATTGAAGCAAAAGAGGGTGCCTTGCATCTGTCTCTCCAGGAGGAGGCGGATGTATTACTCACTTACCTATCAATCGCAACAAAAATTGTTCACCACAGCAGAAGAAGCATGGCATCGACTGCGTGCCGGTCAGGTATGGTTGCAGATGCACGATTGCATCCTGATCGATTACCTGCTTGTACCGCACAGCATGCAATGCATCGTCCAAGGCAGACTCAGGATGGGAGCAAGCAAGTTCTTGCATATAAGCCCGCTTACGAACGAACAGTTGTTGATTGTCTTCGGAGAGCTCGGAAAACTCGGGAAAGAGTATCCATTTTGCGGAACCTATGAACTGTATCACGCAAGCAAGTGTTTTGCAGAATTGGGAAAGGCAGGGTATTACTCCCTGCCCTACCCACTTTCCGTTATTTTACAAGCCAAGCATAAACGATCAGGTGCCGGCCTGCCTGCGGTCAGAGTCGATGAGATTGCGTAACGCCTGTACGGTCACCCGGATGGCGTCCTCGGTGTCGTGAAGCTTGGGGTTGTCCATTCCCAGCATCTCACGTTCCTGGTTGCCTACAACCGAGAAGGCGCTGCCGCATCGTGCTCCCAAACGGGCGGCAACGACAAACAAGGCGGCACTCTCCATCTCGCTTGCAAGCACACCCAGGCGTTTCCAGGCCTCCCACTTGTTGATCAGCTCATAGCTGACCGGCATGACGGCCGGATCGTGTTGGCCGTAGAAGGAGTCCTTGCACTGCACCACCCCTACATGGCTTCGCTTTCCCAGGTGTTTTGCAGCCTCGACCAAGGCCTGCACGACCTCGAAGCTTGCGACCGCAGGGAACTCGATCGGGGCATACTCCCGGCTGGTTCCTTCCATGCGTACCGCTGCGGTGGCAATAACCACATCACCTCCCATCACCGGAAGGGCGATCCCGCCGCAGGTTCCCATGCGGATGAAGGTGTCGCTGCCGCATTTGAACAGCTCTTCCATTGCAATGGAAGCCGAAGGCCCCCCGATTCCGGTGGAGGTTACCGAGACCTTCTCACCATCCAGGAATCCCGTGTAGGTCACGTACTCACGGCTGTCAGCCACCAGAGCAGCATCATCGAAATACTTGGCGATGAGCGGCACCCGCTTGGGATCGCCGGGAAGGATGACATAGCGGCCTACATCGCCTTGCTTGATATGCAGATGGTATTGAATACCCGTTCCATTCATATAATCGGACATACACATTGTCTCCTCTGTTGCTTTGCATCGTACCATTGTACAAACAGAAGTGCAAGAAAGCTCACTGTACAGCTGCTGAATCAAAGCATGACGTAGGTCTTGCCCATCCCCCCATCCTCAGGCAGGGCGAAACGATAATCCTGCACCGAGCGATGCTTTTTTAAATAACTTCCGATTCCTTTGCTCAAGATTCCGTCGCCATAGCCGTGGATGATGGAAAACATGCTCATGCCATGCACCAATGCACTCTCAATCTGTTGGTCCAGAAGTCGCAATGCCTCTTCGAGGATCAAGCCCCTGACATCGAGCACCAACTTGGGTTCGGGTGCACTGCTCTGAAAAAGTACCGATACCTTCTGCTCAACCCGTTTGGGCAGGAAGAGCTGGGAAGCGGGGAGGGTCATACGCATGGTGCCGATAGCGACGACAAAGCTGTTCTTGCCTTTCTTCTCCAGGATTTTCCCTTCCCGTTTGGCACTGCCGCACAGTACATCCATTCCCACTTCCAACTGTTCAGCGGTTTCAGGTTTCAAGTATTCGATTTCATCCTCAAATTGCTTCAGCTGCTCCTGCTGTTCCTCCAACTTCTCAGACAAGCTTTCCATATAGGTTTTCACCTGTTTGGTTTTTTCTTTGGTCAGTTCCCCTGTTCGAAGTTCGGCAACAAGATTTTCCAACTCCTTGCGTTTCTTCTGCATGAACCGGGCCAGCTCGGTGGATTGCTCTTCTTTGAGTTGGGCTTCCCGCTGCTTGAGCCTGAGCTCCTTCAACTGCATTGCCTTCACTTCACTTTGCAGAGCCAGGTACCGCGTATGCATGGCGTTTTCCTGGTGTTCAAGATCGCGCCTCTTCGCTTCCAGGTCCTTGATAATCGTTCCAATCTGAACAGCCTCGCTTCCCAGGTACTGTTCAGCCATGGACACTACCTGTTGCGGAAGTCTCATCTTTCGGGCGGTATCGAGGGCATGGCTTTCCCCGGGAAGCCCCTGGATGATCCTGAAGGTGGGAACATGCGAGTTCTCGTTGAACTCCATGGAAGCATTGATCACTTCTTTCTTGGCGTAGGCGAACTGCTTGAGCACCCCATGGTGGCTGGTGACCAACGTCAATGCTGCTTTTTGCAGGCAGTACTCCAACGTTGCCCTCGCTATTGCAGAACCTTCAACCGGATCGGTGCCGCTTCCCAGCTCATCCATGATCACCAACGAACGATCGGTCATATGGGAGAGCACGTACGCAATCTGTTTCATGTGGCCGCTGAAGGTGGAGAGCTCCTGCTCGATGGACTGCTCATCGCCGATATCGGTGAACACATCATCGAAAATCGGCAGGGCGCTGCCCTCCTGCGCAGGAATATAGCCGCAAAATTGATTGATCAATGCAAACAGGCCGACCGTCTTGATGGTTACGGTCTTTCCTCCGGCATTCGGCCCGCTGATCACCACCGCCTTGATCTGTGGATCCAACTGCATGGTGATGGGGACCACTTTCTTTCCAAGCAACGGATGACGCGCCTTGAGCAAGGTGCAGTGGGACTTGGTCAAATCAGTACGGCAGCACTGTCTCTGCATCGCCCACTCGGCGATGGATAGCCGGGCATCGGTTTGGCCTACCCGCTGTGCAAGCTCTGCAAGTTCCTTCCTGCAGGAAGCAACTTCGTCATTGAGCTGTTTCATGATCTTGGCAATCTCAATGAGGATCTGGTTCTGTGCCATGACCACCGAGTTATTCAATTCCACCAAGGGATAGGGTTCCATGAAGACGGTGTTGCCGGTTGCCGAGCTGCTGGTGACAAAGCCTTGCACACCGGCCCTGCGGTCGCTGCGTACCGGTATCACCAGCCGTCCGTCCCGAAGGGCCTCCTGGTCTGTCTGCACCACTTCCTTGTTGCTGTGGATGAATTGGCTGCAATATCGTGAACGTTCATTCTTACGGACTTCAACTTCCTTTCGCAGCTGCCTCAATGCCGGATGGGACTCCTTTACCTGTCCCGATTCGTCGAGCACCTCAAGAATATGGACGCCGACCCGGCTCAATGTCGGATCGAATGAATCTCCCATCAAGGCCTTCAGGCAAGCAAACGTTGTTCCATCCTCAAGAGCCTGATTGCAAAACTCCTGCAAGCGTCGGGCATTGGCAACATAGTGGGCGATATCCACCAAATCATTGCCTTCCAGCGCCTTGATCGGATTGTTGATGATCTGGAGGGAAGCCTTGACAGAGGGAAATGTTTGAAGCGAACTTCCCAAAGCTGCACCAAGCAACTTGATGAAGCCTGCAATTTCTTCCTGTCGGCCGGCAAGCGCTTCGTGCTCGGTCAAAAATGAAAGTTGGAGCAAAAAATCCCGTCCTTCCTCGGAACGTGCATGCGCCGCCATCTGTGCAACCACCTGGTGAAAACCCAGTTCTTCAATACTCTTCTGATTCATCCTTATCCATTCTCGTACGCCAGGAATTCGACCGGTCACTCTTGCCCGCCCATACGGGAGCCTTGTCATCAAGAGAGGCAAGCATCCTCAAGTAACTCTCATACCGGTCGTAGTGGATTGCATCCTCTTCAACCGCCTCTTTCACCTTGCACCCTGGTTCATCCTGATGCAGGCACATCTCATACTCGCAATGATCGGCATACCGTGCAAACTCAATGAATGCCTTTTGCAAGGCAGCCTTATCCCTATGAGGTACTTGTATTTCACGAACACCGGGAGTATCGACCACCGTAAACGTAGGGCCGCTTATCAAGAGCGAATGGTTCGTGGTATGCCTTCCGCGGTTATACTTCTCACACACTTCGCTGGTACGCTGATCGCTGCCGAGCAAGGTGTTGATCAAGGTCGACTTGCCTACCCCGCTCTGACCGACGAAAGCGACGGTTTTCCCTTCCAGTTCCTGGTACAGCTTCTCGATGTTCTCACCCGTCTTGGCGCTCACCCCGAGTACCTTGTACCCCAGAGTCTTGTAGAGCTTGAACCGCTCGAACTCATCCTCGGTAAGCAGGAAATCACATTTGTTCATGACAATCATGACATCGACATCCTGGCAGCAGGCGATGACACGATCGATGAACCGGGGCCTGAACGGAGGGGTGTCGGCACTGGTTACACAGACAATCAAATCCATATTGGCGACTACGGTCTGGTTGGAGCCGCCCTTTGCATTCCACCGTTGAAAACTGTTGCGCCTCACAAGACGGTCGAGAATCAACCCTTCATTGGCATTGGTAGGAACAAAGCTGACCAAGTCCCCCACTGCAAGCGGGTTGTATTCGCCGGTGATTTGGGAAAGCTGCTTGCCCTTGATGCGGCACAAATAGGAAACACCGCTCTCCTCAACCGTATAGATGTTGTTGATGCCCCTGCAAACCAGGCCGGTATGTTGCTCCATGTATTCTCCCCGAATGTACTGTATCTGCAAAACCTTCTCTTGACAACCTAAGCGTATTTGGTACTGTTAAGCTATGTTCAATTTTATGACCTGTGCACACCCAGGATGCCGCACCTATATCTGTGAGGACGGACCGTTTTGTTTTCGACACTCACCCAATCAAGAGGAACTCCGATCACGGTGCATCCAGTTGCTGCAAAGTGAATCAGCCATGGTTGATTATTCTCTTACAGGCAGTGAATTCGAGGACTTGAAACTCCCCAAGAAAGAGATCATCGCCTCCAACCTGGCGTGGTGCACCTTTCGCAACATAGATTTTTCCCATACCACGCTGATCAACACGTTTTTTGATTTCTGCTTGTTCGATCGGTGTACCTTCAACGGCATTTTGAGTCGATATGCTGTCTTTTCCGGCAGCAAGATGATCGATTGCGACTTCTCGGGCTCGATCATCATCCATACCAACTTTTGCGGGGTGGATACCTATCGATGCAATTTCAACGACTGCGACCTGTATTTTTCCACCTTCAACTCAAGTTACCTCAGGGATACCTCTTTTGAGGATTGCAACCTGAAAAAAGCCGATTTCGTGCACACCGACCAGAGGCGTGTCTCACTCCGTTATTCCAACTATGAGGAGACCCGCCATTGAACATCTATCAGCACTTTTCCGTCGTCGGCTTCTGCAACACCTATCTGGTAGCCTCCAAGAAGCATGGCGAAGCGTTGCTGATCGATCCCGGTCATGTCGACCTGGAACTGATCAACCTCATTGAATCGAACAACTACAAACTCAAGCACGTCCTTCTCACCCACCGCCATCTCTCCCATCGGGAAGGGTTGGGAACCTTGCAAAAAATTTATGGGCTCAGCGTGCATGGATCATCCTTCAGCTCCTACGATTTCCCCTACCAGCCGGTGGATGACCGCCAGATCCTGAACCTCTGCGACATGGAAATCGAAGTCATTCATGTTCCCGGCCACTCACTTGACAGCATGGTCTATAAAATCGACCACGCATTGTTCACCGGAGACACCTTGATGTGTGGAAGAATCGGATCTACACCCGGCTACCGGGAGCAAACACTGCTGATCAATTCAATCAACCAGCGGCTGATGGGCTTGGATGAGAACTCCCTTATTTTTCCCGGTCATGGGACTGCAACAAAAATCCGCATCGAGCGGATGTTCAATCACGACCTGTTGCAGTTGGGAACGATCCAGACCGAACGCGAGCACTGGCGGGACGAGGAGTAGAGGCAAGCAAGGTCCTGAACCGCTGGGGCATCGGTGCGACAGAGCGAATGCGCTTGCCGCTTGAAGGACTGGAAACCTCAAGAATGAGTGCATGCAGCATCAGCGTCAAGCCTTCCGGCTTCCCATACAGCGGATCGCCGAGCAGCGGGTGGCCGATGGACTTGAAATGAACCCGGATTTGATGGGTTCGTCCTGTAAACAATTCAATGCGGACCAGAGCGAAATTACGATACTGCCTGAGTACGGTAAAGTCGGTCCGAGCCTCCCTGCCCTCATCACAGCTGCAGGTGGTGTATTTTTTCCGGTCATTGGGATCGCGCTTGAGATTCGCCCTGATTGATCCAGTTTTTTCCTTGAACACACCCTTGGCAAGCGCAATATAGATTTTGCGTGTCGTACGGTCCTTGAATTGCAGGCTCAGATTCCTATGGCTCTGGCGATTGCGGGCAATCACCAAAACCCCGCTGGTATCCCTGTCCAGACGATGGACGATGCCCGGCCGCATCGCAAGTTCGAAATCCTCCTCATCATCCTCAAACGATGGGGAGAAATCTTGGCCGTACCGGAATAAAAGCGCATTGACCAGGGTGTGCTCATGGTTGCCGGCTGCCGGATGCACAACCATGCCCTGCTCCTTGTTGATGACCAGCATATCCTGGTCCTCATACAATACATCCAACGGGATGTCCTCTGCGACGATTCCCTCAAAGAAATCCTCTTGATAGTGTACTGTTATGTGATCGCCTTCCTTGACCAATCGACTTTTTTTCACCGGTTTTCCATTGAGGAAAAATTGGGTTCGTTCGTCGGATAACTGCGAACGGGAAACGCTTTCTTGCTGTGAGGCTGTATACGCATCGATTCGTTTCGGCTCCTGAATTGCACCAACAACCAAGGTAAACGTTTTTTCTTGGGTCGCCATCACTTCTCCCCCAGCTCACCGATGATGAAATCAGCCAAGCTGATGCCCAAGGAAAGCGATGCTGCTATTCCTCCCTGCACCAGAAACGATTGCAACTCACTGTCGGGAGGAGGAAGCACATTGGCTTTCCGGGCGGCCGAATACACCAGCATTGCAACAGGCAAGGTAATCACCAGCGATCCCAGAAACAGGGTCTCAGCGCGGCGAAGCTTGTACGTAAAGAGAGGAAACTCATCCTTCTCATACGGAACATAGTCCTTCAGCGGCTCGGCGGCCAGCGGCAGCGAGGCACACAGGACAACCAAGCACAGGGTGAGCATGAATTTTCGCATCATCCCTCCCTTTGGCCGAAGAGGCGGGTGCCAACCCGTATGAGCGTGGAACCTTCAGCGATGGCATATCTGAAATCAGAGCTCATTCCCATGCTCAGTACGGAGAAATCCAACTGGGGGAACCGCTGGTGTGCGCGAATGGAGGTTGTGCGGAGCAACGAGAAGGACCGGCGTATCTCCCTCTCATTTCCCAAGAGGGGGCCGATGGTCATCAGGCCTTGCACCTTGAGCTTGGAAAAGCAGGCTATCTCATCCAACGCATAAAACAATGCATCCTCGTTTTCAAAGCCACTCTTGCTCTCCTCGGGGGCGGTTTTCAACTCCAGGAGGATGGGAACAGGCTTGGAAGCGAGCGTTTCGAGTTTCTGTGCCAGCTTGAGCGAATCCACACTATCGATCCCATCGAAAAGTTCAAGAGCTTTCTTCGCCTTGTTTGATTGCAGATGACCGATCAGATGTATGTTCATGCCATCCGGGCGTACAAGCGGGAGTTTCTGCTGTGCTTCCTGTACGCGATTCTCACCGAACACCATCTGCCCGAACGAATAGAGCTCTTTCATCGCCTCAAACGGATGAGTCTTGCTCACCGCCATCAAGGTGATTTCTGAGGGATTTCTTCCTGCGTCGAGTGCTGCGCTTTCCAGTTCCGATAGCAATTCTTGGTAGTTCCTCTGTAGTTCAGTCACGTTTTGCATGTCTCCTCATAGACTCTTTGCGTCGCTTTCTCCACTCTTTTGCCTGCTGTCTCAGATTCTCAAACTGAAGACGTTTTTCCTCATTGGAACTGGTGATCGAGGGGAATGCATCCAATATTCTTCGTGAGGCTGCATCAAGACGCTGCTTCAGCTCCTCTCGTTCTGCATCCAACCGGAGGGCAAGCTGTTCCAGATGCTTGTTGCCGGAAAGCTTGGAGAGCAGGCCGAGCCGCTCTTCAATTTCCTTTGCTTTCTGCCTGAAGTCGCCAAACTGTTTTTGGAAAGCCGCCATCCGGAAAACGGAACTGGTGGCATCGATGCTGACAACCACTACGATTGCGGTGGACAACCAATTGAGCAGTTGAGGCTCAATGCTTTGCATCATGTTTGATACATAGGGATGTATGCCGTAGATTACGACCAAGCCCAACAGGCCGAACAAGGTTGAGTTGCGCAGGCAAACCCTGCCGTGAAGATTGAACCGATAGGTGCTGTAATCCCACAATTTCGCATTAAACAGGCGTTCAAGCACATAGCTAGTCACATATTCGAGCATGCTGGTGAAAATGAAGGTAAGGACAAAAACAAGAAGCGGATGGGGGCTCTTGTATTGGAAGAGCAAGAGGATGATCAGTGATCCAAAACCATAGATCGGCAGATACGGACCATGCAGGAATCCACGGTTGACCAGCCGCTTCTCAAAGAAAGAGCAGTAGAGGACCTCTACAATATACCCAATGACAGCATAGCAAAAGAAATAACTGATGAGCAAATCCAATTGCATTGCCAAACCTCGCTAGGTCACTATACCCCAATCTCAATCAGAGAGGCAACGTCATACAACAAAAAAACGTACCCGAAGGTACGTTGATGACCGGAGAGGGATTTGAACCCCCGACCAGTTGCGTGTAAGGCAACCGCTCTCCCGCTGAGCTATCCGGCCGACGAAAGTGAACGTATCACAAAGATTGAAGAGATGTCAACCGCCTGCAGTCAATTGTCTGAAATGGTTCCGAAAAAGGAGAGACAGGTGAATTAGTCACCTGCCGGAGAGCATTGAGGCTTGCCGCCCTTCTCTTGTTCGGAAGCTGGTACCTGTGTTTGCGCCATCAAGGCGACCAAGACAATCAATTTTGCAGGACGGTCATGGAACCGAACAAATTTTTCCTTATGCAGGATGCTCTTTCCCTCGTCATCGGTTGAGACCCATAGTTGATAGTCGTCAGGGCCCAAGGGGGTGTTCCTGCACTCTGGACACACACTTTGCCTGTCATTGAGCACCTCGCAGCATCTTTTTCCGAGGTAGTCGCCGAACGGGGCATACCGCTGCCTCCCTGCCTTGTTGAGAAACAGCAATTCATGCGTGGATGCATCGCTCAGCGCAATCGTGTCGGGCAGGTTGTCAAGAATCCACTCATGGTTGGTCCAGGTTGGAGACTTTGCTGCATCCATCGAAACATCATACAACACACACTGATTCCTTCCCTGTTCCTTAGCCCGATAGAGTGCAAGATCTACATTTTGGTAGAGTTGGTCAAATCGAAGGGCAGGTTTCTCCTGATGGCAGACCCCCACCGAGCAGGTACAGTGCAACTCCATCAGCTTGTTGCGCGCGATGGTGTTGCACAACGATGCACCCAGAAGGTAGCCATGGGATGCAGTATCGCAATCGGGGACATAGACTACAAACTCATCGCCGCCGAGCCTGCCGATTATCGCTTCAGGGGGAAAGTGTGCAAGCAGGGTATCGGCAACCTGCTTGAGGATCTTGTCACCCCGGTCATGACCATAGCTGTCATTGATTTGCTTGAACAAATCGATATCGATGAGATAGAACGCACCCGATTTTTCTTGGCTTTCCAGCCTGTCGGCAATCATCTCTTCAAGAGAACTGCGATTGAACAAGCCGGTCAAGGAATCGCGCTGCGATCGTTCAACCAACAATTGCTGACGCATTTTTTCATCATTGATATCCTGGATGGCAATGTAGCCGATGGTCTGCGCCGTAGAGGAGGCGATGCTGAGATTGAACCTGACCCAGGGATACCCTTTTTCTACATACTGGGGATGCTGCATTCGAGCTTCGATGGAAAGCTCCTTTCGGCCAGACCTGAAAAATTCCCTCAGTTTTTTAGCGTCAGAAATCTCATCGAACAGAGGGAAAAACGAGCTTTCCACACTCGTGCGCAATACTTGTTCAAAAACTTCATACAAGTTGTTTTTGCCCTGCATGACTTTCCTGGTGGCTGCATCAGCAAGCACGGGACGACCGCTCTCCAAGTTGAATGCTGCAAAAAACGCCTTATTATTGCCCAATACCTTCAGCCGGGTCTCTATCTCATCATGTACGTCCTGAAAGACCCCGATTGCACTGATGCTCCTTCCTTCCGTATCCTCCAAAAAGGAATAACTGGAGCGTACATATCGATAGAGTCCGTCCCTGTTCTTGACGCGAAGAATGGAGTCGGGGGCGACGCCGCCCCTCAAGTCCTCAAAATCTTGTGTGAGCGTCTGTTCGAATGAAGGATGGACCAATTCCTGCTCTATCAGGTATGTTGCAGGATCAGTGGTGTTGATCGGTGGATGACCGCCTAAAATGGAGCGTGAGAGTGTTGTCACCCGATCTTCAGCAAGATGGTACTCCCACATCTCCAAGGTTGAATGGGAGAAAGCGAACTGCAGGCGGGCATTCTGCTGCTGAAGCAACACACTGCTTTGATGTGCTTCGGTGGTATCGCTGGCAACGAAGTAATAGACCGGAAATTGGCCGTGAAAGCGTGCAAAACGGCCAAGCAGACGAATCCAATGCTCCCCTTCGGCTTTGATGCGGAACTCAATATCAATGTCCCGATGACTTTTTTTCAACCTTGAGAACATCGAGCTGATGCGTTTTCTATCCTGCTGATGGACTGCATCGAGCAGGTGCAACTCGGTATAGTTGTGATACTCGGCACTGCTGTAGCCGAGCAGCTTTGCCAAATTGCGGCTGAGGTAGGTCGCCTTGATGGTATCACCCAATTCATATACGCCCACCCCGCCGGGCAGATTGTTGATCGAGAGGAAAGCCGCCGACTCATTGACCTTCCTCTGCACTTCTTTCATACCTCTCACACCCCTGCAGGTTAAAATTGTCCAATTATACCATATCAGGGGCGAAGGGTTGCAAGAATCTTACTTTTTGGGAATATCGTTGGAATCCTTGAGCATGACATCGTGTGCACCGCCTTCGATGATCGAGGTGGATGAAACCAGTGTCAACTTGGCCTTGTGTTGCAGCTCATCGATGCTCAAAGCCCCACAGTTGCACATGGTTGAGGTGATTTTGCTCAGCGAGAGCTGCACATTGTCCTTCAGCGGTCCTGCATAGGGAACATAGGAATCAACTCCCTCGACAAAACTCAGCTTTCCGTCCCCACCCAGGTCGTATCGTTGCCAATTCCTTGCCCTTGCAGATCCTTCTCCCCAATATTCTTTCATATAGGAGCCCTTGACATTCACTTTTTCAGTCGGACTCTCATCAAAACGTGCGAAATACCTGCCAAGCATCAAGAAGTCTGCTCCCATGGCAAGGGCGAGCGTCATATGGTAGTCGTGCACGATGCCTCCGTCGCTGCAAATCGGCACGTACACCCCGGTTCTTTCAAAATACTCGTCCCTGGCCTTGGCGACCTCAATGAGGGCGGTCGCCTGTCCCCGGCCGATTCCCTTGGTTTCACGGGTGATGCAGATCGAGCCGCCGCCGATCCCGACCTTCACAAAGTCAGCCCCGCTCTCTGCCAGAAACAGAAATCCTTCGCGATCAACCACATTGCCCGCTCCGACCTTCACCGATTCGCCGTACTTGTCCCTGATCCAGGTGAGGGTGCGCTTCTGCCACTCTGAAAAACCTTCAGAAGAGTCGATGCACAGCACGTCGGCCCCACTTTTCACCAGCGCCGGAACCCGCTTTTCGTAATCGCGGGTGTTGATGCCGGCTCCGACAATATAGCGCTTCTGCCTGTCCAGCAGTTCATTCGGGTTTTCCTTGTGGCTCTCATAGTCCTTGCGGAATACAAAGAAGCGAAGGCGGTTTGACTCATCGACTATCGGCAGACTGTTCAGCTTATGTTCCCAGATGATGTCATTCGCCTCAGAGAGAGTCACCCCCTCACGGGCATAGACCAAGCGTTCAAAGCCGGTCATGAATGAGGAAACCGGTGTGTCGTCGCTCATCCTGCTCGGCCGCCAGTCCCTTGATGAGACTACGCCCAACAGAATGCCGTTAGGACTGCCGTCATCGGTTACGGCGATGGTTGAATGGCCTTTCGCTTGTTTGAGGGCGATCAGGTCCTTGAGCGTCTGTTCGGGCCGGAGATTGGAATCGGAGGGAACAAAACCAGCCTTGAATGATTTGACTTTTGCCACCATCGCACTCTGGTCCTCGATGCTCTGGCTGCAGTAGATGAAACTCAAGCCCCCTTCCCGCGCCAGCGCCTTGGCCATCTGTTCCCCGCTGACTGATTGCATGATGGCGCTCACCAGGGGAATGTTCAGGTGCAAAGAAGGCTGTTCGCCCTTGGTGTATTTGACCAGCGGGGTTCTCAACGAAACGTTTTGAGGTATACAATTGGTATCCGAATATCCCGGGACGAGCAGGTATTCACTGAATGTTCTGGATGGTTCGTCAAAAAAGTAGGCCATTACGCAACTCCTGAGAGGGTTTTGGCAATCTATTGTGACCAGAATAGGGAAAGAAAGCAAGCAGGATGCAACACATTTTCATGTATTTGTTGCATCCCGCAGATGAAGGTTATCGTTTTGCGACAAACAGCATGGATTCAAAAGGACCAAGGTCGACCTGCACGTGATCGGCCTCGATAACAACATCCCCGCCCATGCTCTCCTCCAGTGCAGAGAGGCAGAGCATGGAATTGGAAATGCTCACCGTAGTGGAGGTTTCCGAGCGGCTGAGTACACACACAAGGGCAAGCTTGCTGTCATACCTTGCAAAAGCCAGATAGTGGTCGTCGCTGGCAAGAATCGACCAGCTTCCCTCTTTCAATGTCCGCCCATACCGCTTGCGCAAGTTTCCCAGTTGGATATAAAGGTCGAGAAAATCATGATTCCACGCCTCTTCATTCCACTGCATGGGGTACCGGGCTCGCTCGACCGTTCCGTAGGGTCCTTTGAGTGCGATCTCATCCCCATAATAGATGTTGGGCATGCCAGGCAGAATGTACAGCAGACGCACAAGGCCTCGGTAAAGCGGCCAATTGAACAGTTCAGTGTTGTTGTAGAGCCTGGGGGTGTCGTGGCTGTTGATGAGATTCATCTGCATGCCAAGCATCTGGGGCGGCATGGATTTCAAATGGCTTTGCAGGGCCTGTGCAAACTCGGTTCCGGTAAAGGGACGGGTTTTTGCGGGTTGATGACCCCATCCGTTCGTCAGATATCGGTCGGTTTCCCCCATCCACGACCGCATGGGACGGCTGCTTCCCAGATAGTTCATGGTTGCATCCCACATGTCGCCCTGTAAAAATGGTGTGGAATCAACCCAATCCTCGCCTACCAGATACGCCTGCGGATTCTCAGTCTTCACCGCCTTGCGCACCTCTCTCCAGATCTCTTCACACATTTGGTCCTTGCCCCTTCTGCCCACTTCACTGGCGACATCCAGCCGCCAGCCGTCCTGCAGGTAGGGAGGCTTCAAGAACGACCTCATCACCGAGTCGGGTGATCGATAGATGATGTCACGCAGCGTTTCACTGGTGTAGTTGAGCTGCGGCAAGGTGGGGACATCCTGCCAACATGCAACCGATCCATCCTCATTGAAGTAGTAAAAACCCGCTTCCCTGCTGTTCGGATCAGCTAGGGCCTGCTTGTACCAGGGATGCTCGGTCCCCGTGTGATTTATGGAGATGTCGATGATGATTTTCATGCCCTGGTCATGCAGGGCATTGCACAGGTGTGCAAACGCCTCATCACCTCCGAGCTTCTCATCGACATGGAAAAAGTCAATGCAGTCATAGCGGTGGGTCGTGCGGGACCTGCCGATCGGGTTCAGGTACAAGGTATCGACGCCAAGCCTCTTGAAATAGTCGATGCTCGTTTCAATGCCAAGCAGATCGCCGTTGAAGAAATCGAGGCATCGCCCCTCTTCATACTCAAGCGGCTCTTCATCGAAGGAGTGCACACTCACAGTCCCGCCGTCGAAGGAGTATTCGTTCGGCTTCGCGCCGGCCTGCCGACCCCCTTTCTTGAACCTGTCAGGGAAAATTTGATAACAGGTGGCACCGCCCACCCAGGAAACCTCCTGCAGGTCGGCCCGCAGGGAAAAGCACTCCCTTAGGGGAGGCACCGAGGCTTTCAAACCTGCAGCACTATAGGAGTACGCACGGTCTTCGGCTTCCAGGAAGAAGTACCAATACACCAGTTCATCCACCACCTGAAACGAGCCCTCATAGAGACAATACCCAGATGTCTGCACGTTTTGCATGACAACCTGCTTCTCCCTGCCAAGCTGAAAACTGACCAAGCGCACGCCAAGCACTTGATCGGTCTCCCCGGTTTGTATTCGTATGGTTACCTGCTCCCCTTTCTTGGGGAACAGCGGCTGTACATAGACGGAGGAGACGTTGCTGTCCACTCCATTTTTCCAAGCATTCTGATCCATAGGCTGCCTCTCTTAACCGTTGACTCATGAGGAAAACCGGTTTAGTATGAGTGTATACAATCTTGTTCCCGGATGCAACCGCTACGGTTTCCTTGGTGTGCAGATTGTGTTAGGATACATGAATCCAAAAGGGCGGAATGAAGATGGAAGAAAACTCGACACCAGCAAAGCGACCGACGATCAAGGATATAGCCCGTGAAAGCGGGTACTCAAAGACAGCGGTCTCCTTTGCATTCAACGATCCTTCCCGAATCAGTGAGAAAGCATGCCGCCAGATTCTCGAAACCGCCGAAAGACTTGGCTACATCCCCGACCCCATGGCCAGAAACTTCTCGCTGCGCCGTCATTTGAGCATCGGGTTCCTCCTGCCCCAGGTGGTACAGTTCTCGCTGCAGAACCCCTATACGCTGCAGGTGGTTTTGGGTATCGGCAACGTCTGTGAAAAGTACGGCTATACCCTCACCCTCATTCCCCCGCTGCACAAGAGCATCACCGAGGCGGTGCGCAGCGCCGCTGTAGACGGACTGATCACCATGGGCATGCAGGTTGAAATGGAAATCGTTTCGGTCATGCAGACGCGCCTGCTGCCCTATGTGACCATCGATGGGACGCCCGATGCGCAGATGCCCAGCGTGAATATCGATGACGAGCAGGCTAGTTATGAGATCATGCGCCTGGTTTTGGAAGCAGGTCATCGTAATATCGTCCTTGTCAGTCTTTCTGAGGATGCCTTCGCCTCGCCGACCAAGGCGGAAAGCGTTCCGAACAAACGCATGCGAGGTTACATCAGGGCTCTATCTGAAGCCGGGCTTGCCCTTGATCCATCACAGGTCTTGGTCAGTGAGTGCACGATGGAGGACGGGATCACTATCGGAAAAACCATCCTTGCATTGGAGAACAGGCCGACATGCGTAGTAACCATGAGTGACATTGTGGCGATCGGTTGCATCCTTGCTTGCAAACAGGCTGGTCTGAGTGTTCCCGATGACATTTCCATTGTCGGGTTCGACAACATTGATGAGAGTTCGTGCATCATACCGCAGCTGACCACCGTCGACCAGCCTGCAAAAGAAAAAGGACGCCTCGCCGCAGAAGCCTTGTTTAAGATGATCAACAAGGAGACTTTGGAGAGCGTCCATATGGAAATTCCCTACCGAATCATCAGGCGGGAATCACTGAAAAAGCTGTAACCTACCTGCCCAAAGCCTCGATCAGGGAAGCCAGCACCTCTTGTGGTGAGGGAGATGCATCAATGTCTAGCAGAAGATTGCGCGAGCGGTAGTACTCGATGAGAGGGGCTGTCTGAGCCTCATAGACTGCAAGCCTGTTGAGAATCGCCTCGGGTTTGTCGTCATCACGCTGGATCAACGATTCACCGGTCTCATCGTCGACTCCCTCAACCTTGGGAGGATTGTACAGGATATGGTAGGTCCTTCCTGTCGACTTGCACACACGCCTTCCGCTGAGGCGTGCAACAATCTGCTGCCGGTCGAGCACGAAATTCACCACTTTATCCACGTTCTTCATCTTCGCAAGGGCATCGGCCTGGGCGATGGTCCGGGGAAAACCGTCAAGAATGAAACCCTTTCGGGCGTCTTCCTGCTTGAAACGATCCTCCACCATGGCGATGGTGACGGAGTCGGGAACGAGTTCACCGCTTGCAAGGATGGCTTGCACCTGTTTTCCCAACTCGGTGCCGCCCTTGATGTGGCTGCGGAACAAATCCCCGGTGGAGATATGGGGGATGTCAAAGTGATTCTTTGCTTCGGACGCTATGGTCCCTTTTCCGGCACCCGGAGGGCCGAGAAATACTAGATTCATGGTTCACCTCACAACAGAAGATGCAGCCATGCTAGCATAATCGAACCAATTTTGCACCACTGTTGCAAAATTTGAAGAGAGTTTTTATCTGTATTCAAGTATTAAAGTTTTCCCTAAGTGAGACTATTCGCGCCTGCTTTTTGCGTCTGCACTCCTTTTTTATAGGCTGTAGGGTGGAAGTCCAGTCGATTGGGAATCCATACAGATGAGGATTCTTTGAACCTTATCAGCCACCATTCACAGTCCAAGCCGCTGGAAAGCGCGTACATATAAAATCCTCCCGACCTATTCAACAGCTCCCTTATGAGTGTTTGCAGGAAAGAGATTGACCGGAGCCTAAGCTGCGATTATAAAAGTAATATAAGTTGCAACCCTACGCCCATCCTTCTCTTTTGCAGGAAAAACTGAGTGTGATAAAACCGATGGAGGACGTGTTCTGATGGCTGAATTGAAAACTAAACAGCATGACGGCGATGTGTTCGATTTTATCAATACCTTTGCGAATACCGATCAGAAGCGCTCGGACAGCATTGAGCTGGTGAAGTTGATGCAAAAGGTTAGCGGCTATCCGCCCAAGATGTGGGGGCCCACGATTATCGGTTTCGGCAGCTATCATTATGCGTCGGAACGCAGCGCACAGGAAGGAGATTGGCCTCTGGTGGGCTTTTCCCCACGCAAGGCGGCAATCTCTCTTTATGTATACACAGGGAGTCCCGATCACGAATATCTGCTCAAAGACTTGGGCAAATTCACGATGGGAAAGGCATGTATCTATGTGAAACGGTTGTCGGACATCAACCTGGATGCCTTGGAGCAGCTTATGCACGCCACAATCGAATTTCTTCAAGATAAATACAGGCATTTTTCATAGTATCGACAACGTAGGAAAAGACGAATAGGGGTAGGATGCACAACTTCATCCATCAAAAGTACTCCCCTGTCATGTAATCTGCTGCAGGTTGGGATGTTTTTATACTGAGCAAGTATACAGATTTCAATCAAGATACAAATATCTACAGTAATACCTCGGGAAATCCAAGGAAAAATATACTCTTTTTGTCTTGTTGTACCTGTAAAACCAAAACATGCCAGAGAGACAATATCGGACTGAGACGCTGTCTTGAAAAGTCTGAATTCTGTATATCTGCTTTCAGCAGCAACAGCTTTCATGAAGGAGTGAATCCTTCCTTGTATAAAGCGCACGCATCGGGTAGAATCCCTATCGATACAGGAGAAAAGCACTGATGAATAAAATTGTCCTTCATGCCACAGACCTTGATGGATACCTCAAGGAAACAGATAAAGAGAAAATCGCCCATGCCGATGCACTGTACAAGAAGTCCGTTCACTACTGTTCCATTTTAGAGACAGCCAGCGATGTGATGCAGCTGGAGGAAGCGCGGAAAGGATTGGTTGAAAGCGCCGGCGAGATTGGTCGCTTCTTGAAGAACATCTGCGCAGACGAGCCGAACATCCACGTCTACTCGTTTGAGACTCCTCGGCAGCAGCATGGTCAGGCCAGCCGGCTCATCTCCAAGCTGCGCGATCCATCAACCGAACATGAAGAGTTCCTGTACTACATCCAGCGTGCCTACGAGATGCTCTTCTCCCATGTGTATGCCGATGCCGCCCTGCCCACCAAACGATCGATCATCACCAAGACGCCGGTGACCGATCCGGTGCGCAACTATGCAGTACACAGGATTCCCGATGTTGACTCGTTCATTCACAACAGTGTCATGTGCGTGATGCTCAGAGGCGCCTTGCTGCCGAGCATGATTCTCAGCAAGGAGATTCAGGAGTACTCTTCGAATGACTTCGTCACCCCGTTTGCTTTGTTCAAGATCAAGCGTGATGATTCCAAGAAGGAGTCGAACATGGATTACATCCTCGATTTGGACAAATCCTACTTCGATCTCGCTTCTCTGGACGGCAAGGACTTGATTTTCGCCGATCCAATGAATGCCACCGGCGGCTCCCTGGTGACGATTGTCAAATATTTGAAGGACAACAAGGTGCAGCCCAAATCGGTGAAATTCATCAACGTCATCAGCGCACTCAAGGGGTCCTTGCGCATTGCACGGTCCATCGAGGGAGCCGAAGTCTACACCTTGTGGATGGACCCTGTCCTCAATGATGCCGCCTATATTCTTCCAGGTCTCGGGGATGCCGGAGACCGTCTCAACGGCAAGGATGAGCATGACAACCCCCGCAACATCATCCAGCTCATCGCCGACTATGGCAGCTCCATCACCAACCTCTACCGTTCACAGGTGAGGGAAATTGAGAAGACTGTACTGGAAAACTGATGAGAAAGCTGTTGCTGCTGATACTCAGTACTTCACTGCTGCTCGTCTCCTGCCGGTCCTACCAGGCACAGAGGCTTGCTTCCGAGGGGTATGAGCAGCTGATGGCCCGTGATTTTTCCTCAGCCGGTGCCTCGTTTGCGAAGGCAAGCGAGAAAGATGTCGATAACCATACGTATCGATACAACTATCTCTTGTCCCTCTTTTTGGAGGGGGACTATGAGAGGGTGGTCAAACTCAGCGAAGAAGCCTTTGGCGAGTTTGACTTCAACCTCTCCTTTTTGCTTCTCAAGGCTCAAGCATACCGTGAACAATCACAGTACAAGCAAGCATTGGAAACCTATGAACGCCTGTTTGCCATCGACCCGGGCTCCTACGAAACACAGGCCGAGGTGATGGAGGCATCACTAAGCTGGAACGAGAAAGCGATAGCGCAGCGTCTCGCCCTCGGCTTGCTCACTGTCAAAGGGTATGAGAAGCGCTCCCTTACGGTACTCAGCCAGCTTGCAGGCGAGGAAAGCTGGTATGCACATGCTCTCGCGTTTGTCATGAAGGAAGGGCAAACAGAAGGCCGGCAATAGCTCCAAGGACAATCCAAAGCAAGGGATGCGCCTTTTTGAACCGCAACACCAGAACAACAAGAACTGCATACAGTACGGCTTCCTTCAGCTTGAACTGTTGTTCGGGAAAAACCGTTACCGACAACAACATCAGGCCGGCGTACGAGATCAGGCCGACCACTGCAGGCCTGAGAGCGTAGAACGCATCCTTGACATGCTGGTTCTTGTCAAACCGCCCCAAAAAACGGGCAATGAAAATAATGATGATGACACTGGGGGTGATTTCACCCAAGGTGGCGATCAAACCACCGGCCAACCCGGCTGCCTGATATCCTGCAAAGGTCGCCATGTTGATGCCGATCGGCCCGGGGGTGGACTCGCTGACGGCGATCATGTCGGCAATCTGCTTGGCAGTCAGCCAATGGGGATGGGTTTCTGCAAGCGCGTAGAGAAACGGCAGGGTTGCCAGGCCTCCACCGATGGAAAAAAGCCCGATTTTGAAGAACTCCCAAAACAACTGAAGGTATATCATGAAGCCCTCCGTTTCACCGCCTGCACGCAAAGGCCGAAAACGATGGCGAAAAGGACTACCAGAATCGGGGAAAGAGCAAAGAAGAACGTAGCAAGCACGACTGCCAGATAGAGCAGGATGGTGGGGATGTCGATCAGGCTTTTCTTGGCGAGGGTGATGACCGATTGGGTTATGAGGACGCATACGGCGACCCTGATCCCTCCAAACGCCCGTTGGACCCACATTACATCCTGTACATGAAACAGGACTGTCGCCAGCAACGTGATAATGATCAGCGAAGGACTCACCTCCCCCAAGGTCGCAACAATTGCGCCCAAGATGCCTCGCTTGCGGTAACCGATCATCGTAGCGGTATTTACT
Source organism: Spirochaetales bacterium (assembly GCA_012514185.1). Taxonomy (GTDB): domain Bacteria; phylum Spirochaetota; class Spirochaetia; order Sphaerochaetales; family Sphaerochaetaceae; genus Sphaerochaeta. Next base: position 52,370 of record JAAZAT010000081.1, read on the forward strand.
GCAATGATGCCCGGTGTGCACTGGCCGATGGCATAGATGTCCAGCACCTCCTCCTCGGTCACCCATCCATGTTTGGTGATGACCTCCCGCTGAAGCATGGGAAGCATTGCATAGCCGCCGCCGAAGGTGAGACCGCCGATCTTGAAGAACGAGATGTACAAGTCCCAAAGCCCCACATCACGGTGTTTCATACCAATGCTTCCATTGCTTGGCGGACCAGCTGGTCGCACCGTTCATTGCCCTCAATGCCGGCATGGCCTTTCACCCAGTTCCACTGGACGGGAAGACTTGCATTCAGACGATCGAGTTCCACCCAATACTCCTTGTTCTTCACCGGATCCTTTGCTGCAGTCCTCCAACCGTTGACCTTCCATTTCTTGATCCAACTGGTGATGCCGTTCTTCACATACTGGCTGTCCGTGTTGATTACAATGGCCGCAGCATCGAGTGCCTGGCACGCTTTCAAAGCCTCGATCACCGCGGTAAGTTCCATGCGATTGTTCGTGGTGTTGCGTTCATTGCCGCTGGCCTCTTTCTCAAAAACACCATCAGCCTTCAATACATACGCCCAGCCGCCGGGACCTGGATTGCCAAGGCACCCACCATCGGTATAGATCTCAATTTGGTTGTACTTCATAGGCCGGATAGTAATATAGAGACCGGTCGTGGTCAACCACGGCAACTCTTGACAGATGGATGAACAACTCCGTAGGATAGGCTTGTCCATGCCAAGGGAAAGGGGTTCAAGCCCCTGCGGTCCCGCCACTGTAGAGGATGGGAATCTGCTGTAACAGACACTGCATTGCACGGTGCGGGAAGTCGCAGATTCTGGGTATGCCTGAGCCAGGAGACCTGACATGGATAATTTCCGACGGCCTACGGAGTATAGGTCAGGGTATGTTCCATGCCCGTGTTACAAGGGGCGTTATGCGCAGCAATTCATCCAAGCACCTGCTTCTCGTTTTCTCACTGTTTCTCTGTCTTATGCTTCCCCGTTTGGCAGCGAGAGGAAATGAGGAACAACCCATACAACAAGAGCGTGTGAGGATTGTCAGCCTTTCACCCAATGTAACGGAAACCTTGTACGCCCTTGGGGCCGGATCATTGCTGGTCGGTCGCTCTGATTACTGCAATTACCCTGATGAGGCGACAGCGCTTCCATCAGTGGGAACCTTGTACAATCCCTCCCTCGAAATGCTTCTTTCACTGGAACCCACTCTTGTCATCAGCAGCGCCTTTGTTCCCGACCAATTTCTTGGGGCAGTGCAGAAAGCAGGCATTGAAGTTTTGGCCCTGCAAACCCAACAGGATTTTCAAGGGACCTATACGCTTATTCGTGAGATAGCAAACCGGGTGAACAAGCAAGCCGAAGCTGAATTGATGATTCTCTCCATGCAAAACGATGTTCGTACCACTGTACAGAAAGCAGAGCTTTTGCCGAAACCCACAGTCTATGTCGTTCTCGACTTTGGCTCCTTCGACTCAAGTGCCACCAAGGATACCTTTCTCAGCGAGATGGTCGGCCTTGCAGGAGGTATCAACATTGCTGATGACGCCCAAAACTGGACCTACAGCAAGGAACTGTTGATGGCCCACGATCCCGAGGTTTTACTTCTCAGCCCCAGGTGGGGGGAAACCGGAGAACAGACGCTCAAGGAATTCACCACTGCCAAGCCGTATGCAGACCTCAGTGGTTCCATCAGGCTCTTCGATGCAGACCTGATCAGCAGGCAGGGCCCCCGCAGTGCCAAGGCGCTTGCTGAGCTCTTTGAGCTCATCCATCAGGAGATGGCGCAATGAAGCGGATGCTGGTCCCCGTCCTGGCAGGTGCAGCCTTGGTTCTCATGCTCCTCTCTTTGACGTTGGGACCTTCAAACATCAAGCTCTCGGACACCGTGGCCATCCTGCTGGGAAAAGGTGCATCGGCTAATAAAGCCTACATCATTCTTCAGCTCAGGCTTCCCAGAATTCTCTCATCCTTTCTTACTGGTGCAATCCTGGGACTCAGCGGAGCGGTTTTCCAGGCGGCACTGCGCAATCCCATGGCTGATCCCTTCATCTTAGGCATCAGTTCGGGAGCTTCCTTCGGTGTGGCGGTCGCCCTCTTCATCGGTTTTGCACCGTTGTTCGGCCTACCGGTGAGTGCTTTGGTTGGAGCTCTTGGAACCACGCTGTGCATCGTAGCACTGGCCTCCAGGCGCAAGAGCAGCAGCACCACCTTGCTGCTCACCGGAGTTGCGGTGAACTACATCCTCTCTGCAGCTATGACGCTGCTCATGTTCCTCCACAAGGAACAATACCAAAGAATCCTCTTCTGGACCCTGGGAAGTTTTTCATCAAGCACCTATGGGCAGGTTGTTGTTGTTCTTCTTGCCTGGATCATCTTGTTCATCCCACTCTCCTTGCATCACCAAAGCATGGACATGCTCCTGCTTGACGAGCTTTCAGCACGGGCGGGTGGACTTTCCGTGAGAAGGACCCGCCTACTTTTTTTGCTGCTTGCTTCCTTTGCCACCGCCTTATGCGTCTCCTACTATGGAGTCATCGGCTTCATCGGCCTGATGGCACCCCATGCCACCCGCCTGATGATCGGCCCCAAGCATCAGAAGCTGTTGCTGCCATCGAGCTTGTTCGGGGGTCTGCTCCTGCTTGCCAGCGATACCATTTCCCGGATCCTGCTTCCCTCGGGAGAACTTCCGGTGGGAATCATCACCAGCCTGCTGGGTGTTCCTCTCTTCCTCTACCTGCTACGCCGCGGGAGGTACTTCTATGGATAGCCTTGAGTTTTCGCACCTGTACGGAGGCTATGACACCCATTCGGTCTTTGAGGATTTAAACCTGAAGCTGCCTAGTGGCACGTTCATCGCCCTGACAGGTCCCAACGGCAGCGGCAAATCGACGCTGCTCAAGTTCATCTACAAACAATTGAAGCCTGCAGCAGGAAACGTCTTGGTCGAAGGTCGCAATGTTGCTTCCCTCAGCCAAAAGGAATTGGCAAAACGGCTGGGGTTTGTCGCCCAGAACGGCAAGCTCGACTATGCTTTCACCGTCACCGAGGCAGTAAGCATGGGGCGGTATGCCTACGGGGGCGAGGATGCCGGCCACAGTGTAGAGCAAGCCCTGTCGGAGTGCGATATCGTGCACCTGAGGGACAAGCTGGTCACCGAACTCAGCGGCGGGGAGCTTCAGCGCGTGCTGCTTGCCCGCGCCCTCTGCCAGCAGGGCAGGATCTTGCTGCTCGACGAGCCGGTCAACCATCTGGATGTCAAGCATCAGCGTTCGATCATGGAGCTACTTGGCCGCTTGGTGGAGAAAGGGTATACGGTGGTATGCGTTCTGCACGATTTGCTACTGGTTCAAATCTACAGCCAAACGGCTTTGGTGCTGCAACAAGGAAAGGTCGTGGCATACGGTCCCACCGAGACGGTGTTTACTGAAAGCCTGCTTCAAACCGTCTATGGCATCAAGGCCCACCAGGTTTATGACCCCACCCTCGAGAGGATGCTCTGGCTTCCAACCTACAAGGTTTCATCACCATGAATGCATTCCGCCTCTTTCTGCATCGCACCTACCGCAAGGTGGTGCGCATCATCCTCTCGCTGTCCTACGATTTCCAGACCTGGCAGGAGTGCGAGCTTCCAAGCGGTGCAAAGATTTTTTGTTCCAACCATTTCAGCAGCAGCGATGTGCATTTTGTAACCACGTTGATGACTGATGTACTGCATATCGTCATCGGACCCGGTTTCGGGATTCCGGTAGTCGGCTCCTTTCTTGGTTGGACCGAGCAGATTCCCGCCCTTACCAAGGAAGACCGCGAAGAGGTGGTTGCTAAGGCTGTGTCCTATCTGAAAAAGGGGGAAAGCGTGTACATCTTCCCAGAAGGCGGATTGAATACCCAGGAGACCTTGATGGCTTTCAAACGGGGCGTCGCTGAGATCTACCTTTCCCATCCCTGCCCTGTCATTCCGATCGGCCTGATCGCCCCCAAACGACGGGTAAGAAACAAGATGAGCAGGACCGCCGGCAGAACCATGACGGTGGTAAGCCGCAATTACTATGCAAATATCGGAAAACCGATGGAGTTCGAAGCGGCCCTTTCGGTGGCCGAGTTGGACAGGGACAAGGCTTGTCAGAACATTCTTGATGAGCTTGGCATACGAATCGAAGCTTTGATCGACGAGATCAAGACCGACAAATTCTGGAGTTGACCATGGAAGACCTACAACGTGCATTTTCCGAATTCAAGAACCAGGTAGAAGAGATTGCCGAGCATGCTGATTCGGTGCAGAAGCTGAGCTTCAAGGCAGAGCTGAAGAACGGCACTGCATTCCGGTTCAACTACAACGCCGATTCTTTCGGTCCCAAGCAAGCCTACCACCCGAATTCCGTGTTCAACGGCATAGTCGACTGTGTCTCCGCCTTGATCGCCATATGGCTGCTTTCCCTCTTCACGGTGCGGATGATGAAGGCCGGCAGCTATGAGCTCACCTTGGTCCTTGCTTTCTCGTTCATGGTTGCCGTCTTCATATTCTCAGCCCTCTATCACTTCATGCACCGACAGAAAAAAAGCTGCCTGGTTTTCTCCAATCTCAAGGAAATTGCCAAAATCCTGGCATTGGCACTTATCAACCTCACCATCGCCACCTTCTTCGATGCCGGGAACCTGCAAATCACCCAATCGCTCTCCTTGGCCCTGGTAGCTTTAAGCCTCTTGTTCCTCGTAGGAAGAACCCAGCTTTCCCTGCAGGTAAGTCTTGTTCTTGCAGCCCTGCTTCCCCTGCTCTCTCTCATCGCATCCCTGTCGCTTGAGAGTGCGATCCGCACCCTGCTCTTCAGCCTCTGGTCGCTGGTTGCCTTGGTAAGCAAACCACAATCGCGCATGCGGACCACTTCGATTTTTGCCTTGGCCGGCCTGCTCTCCCTCGCATCTCAACTGAATGCAGTGATGATTTGACTTTTCAAGACCCTCTGTTGCCCCTATACTGGAACGCAGGAGGAGCCATATGAAACTAGGAATACTGGGAGCAGGCAATATTGCTCGCAAGATGGCCGCTACAGTCAATGAAATGGAACATGTCGAGGCGCATGCGGTTGCATCCCGCGATTTGCAAAAGGCACGAGACTTCGCGCAAAAGTGGAATGTGCGCAAGGCGTATGGATCCTACGAGGAGATGCTCGGCGACCCGGAGATTGATTTGGTGTATGTCTGCACTCCCCATTCCCTGCATTTTGAGCATATGATGATGTGCCTTGACAAGGGCAAGCATGTTTTATGCGAAAAGTCTTTCACCATGAATGCCGACCAAGCAAGGAAGGTTCTGGCCTACGGCAGGGAAAAGAAGCTACTGGTCGCTGAAGCAATTTGGACACGGTATCTGCCCATGCGCTTGGTGCTCGATCAAATTTTAGAGCGGAGGGTCATCGGAGAGCCGCATGCCCTGACGGCCAATTTGTGTTATCCGGTCAAGGGAGTCAAGCGCCTGACCGATCCCGCCCTCGCCGGCGGAGCACTGCTGGATGTAGGCGTTTATCCGATCAACTTTGCAATGATGGTATTCGGCAACAACATCGAGAGCATTGAATCGAGTTGCGTCAAGACCGACAGCGGAGTGGATGAATCCAACTCCATCACCCTCACCTTCAAGGGGGACAAGATGGCGGTATTGCACTCCTCCATGGTGAGCACCTCGGACCGTCGCGGAGCCATCTTCGGCACCAGGGGATTCATCGAGTTCTTGAATATCAACAACTGCGAAGGAATCAACGTATACGATAGGGATTACAACCTGGTGGAGACCTACAAACCGTTCAAGTTCATCACCGGTTTCGAGCACCAGGTTGAAGCGTGCCGCAAGGCGATCGAGGAAGGAGCGCTTGAGTGCAAACAAATGCCTCACAGCGAAATCATCAAAGTCATGGAAGTGATGGATACACTGCGCTCACAGTGGGGTATCCGCTTCCCAGGAGAGTAAGAGATGGAATTGGAAGAGAGAATGGCGATCGTGGTGGCACAGGAAGAATTGCTCACATTCGAGACATTCACCTGCGAGGATGCATGGGAACTGGGAAAAATCTTTGTTGCCGATGCAATGGATAATGATTTGAAGATTGCCATCTCCATCAAGGCACTGAGTGGAAAGACCCTGTTCCATTATGCCCTTGAGGGAACCAATCTGGGCAACGACGGGTGGATCGACCGCAAGTTCCGTACCGTGCAGCATTTTGAGATGAGCACCCTTCGCTACTCGCTGTTTCTCAAGAAGCGTGGGGCAACCCTTGCCGAACGCGGCTTGGACCCCACCCAATTTGTAGCATGCGGCGGAGGATTTCCGATTTTCGTCGAAGGTGTCGGCTGTGTTGCAGCCGCCATGGTCTCCGGCCTCAGGGACGTCGAGGACCATGAAGTTTTGATTCGTTGCATCAGCAAGTATTTGCTGGTCGATGATGTTCCGCGCTATCCGGTCGACTGAGCCTTGAGCAGGTGCATGTAGTACCTGCTTTCAATGTCGGCTTGGCCAAGCCCAAGCCTGTACAGCATTTCCATCAGGAAGGTCCTCGCTTCGGGGACCTTCTTTTCTTCTTCAAGGACGAACTCCATTTCCAAGAACCAACCAAGCGGAGGGACTTCGACCAGCTCGATGTGCAGAAACGGCAGGTCGGTTGAAACGGGACAGGAGTATGCATAGCCTCTCTTGGTCTTTCGGATATAGACCTCGTATCCGAGGGCCAGGCAGAACGCATGGGCCTGGTCGAACTGGCTGTCACTTGCTGTGAACTCCAGCTCTTGGTTCACCTCGATGCCGTCCTTGAGAGTCTTCAATTTTTTGGTAAACACAATCTGTCCATCCAAGGCGGAAAAAGAGGGGCCGATGCTCTCTCTTCTGAGCCTGAAAAGAGCATCCTCGCCGGGAACGCAGTAGTAGACATCCTCCTTGATCTCGCAAAGAGGTGCAGAGATGCCGTTCAGTGCATCAAGCCTGCATTTCAGCTTTGCTTGGTCATGCACATGGGCTTTCAGCTCAACCTCATAGGCCATGTCAGTCCTTCCAGGGGAAAATCATGTTTTTCAATGAACGGTGTCCGACGCATTCGCGTTCCTCATACAACAGCTCATCCCACGGCAAGTGCTTTCTATCAGCGTCCTTGTGCTCCTCAAGGTAGTCATACTTGAGCATCAAGAGCTTGACTGCATCGCTGGATGCAAGGTGCATGCCGGTAATACCGGGGGCCAACCCTGCAAGCAGTGCAGAGAATACCAGGTTTATCAGCTGGTAGACGGCAAAAAACAAGGTAAAGAAGAGATTGTCCAGCACAATGATGAAGCTTTTTTTCAGGGTTTTCAGCGGCCTGTCGCCTTGCATGAGAAAGAACAAGGGAAAGTAGTAGAACAGGGCAAACGTCAAGCCCATGAAGAGCCAGAACAAGAGGACACTGAGCAGCATGCCGATTGCATTGCCGTAGCTGAGGTAGAATGGAATGACAAACAGGATGAGTGTTGCATCGAGGACGATCAACAGCCAGTACAACAGGGCATGGCGCCACGACTCCCTGATCCCCCGCTTGAAGCCCTCCCAGCCAGGTCGTTCATACTTGGCATAGGCATGCGTCGAAGCTGCGGCTCCGGCACTGTAGAAGGAGAACAATCCTGCACTTGCCAACAGCACTATCAAGGCAAGAGCTCCATTGGTGCCCAACAGCGACATGCCGCCCATGAAGGCAAGCAGAATCAAAAGAAATCCCAAGTTAAGGACAACCATCGAAATGAGGTTGTCCCAGCCATCGAAAAACGCTTTTTTTAGAAAGAATCCAGTCATGTTGTAAGAGTACTCATACACGAGCTTGAAAGCAAGAGGGATTGGAAACGAGCTTTCCTATTCAGTTGGTCAAAAAATCAAGGATGTTCCAGCCGGGCTGTTCACTCTGCTTGAACAGTTCGGTATACCCGCACTGTTTGCAACTGATGGTAACAAACCGTTTGTTCTGCACATCGAAAATCTTGGCGAAATTGCCCCCGGTAGCCTGGAAGCGGTCGCTTTCATACTGGGTGCAACCGCATTTGGGACACACATACTGTTGTTTTTCCATGGACTCTACTCTATCATGGAACAGCCGCAGAAAAAAGGGGTAAAAACCCTCTTGACTAAACCAAAGGCCATTGGCTATAGTGCAAGAGTTGTTACGGCGGCATAGCTCAGTTGGTAGAGCAAACGGCTCATATCCGTTCGGTCAGGGGTCCGAGTCCCTTTGCCGCTAATCAGAAGGCCTTCTTGGAATTCCAAGGAGGCTTTCCCTTTCTCAAGCCAGATATCCGAGCCAGCGGTTCTGCCTTTGGATCATCACATCGACCAGTTCAGCCAGATTCCTGACAGAATGCACCATCGGGCATGCGTGGAGTGCCTGGATGACGTACTCCTTTTTCTTGTGGAGGACGGCTTCTGCAGTCAGGTCGTACACACCACAGTAGGAGCGGAGCAGGGAAGCAAAGCCCTTGGGATAGGAATCGAATGTAATACCCTTCAAGCCCTTGGCATAGACGCGTGCAGGTACTTCTACGGCGACCCATGGGGGCAGCTCCTTGATGAGGTTGTTGTTCATGATATTGACGGCTATCTCCTCATAGCCGCTGTTCTCCAAAATGCCTTCCAGGATATAAACCAGACGCTCGTGCACCTTCAATTCGATGGAGACCTTTGTCCGGGCTAGCATCATCCGATACAGAGTGTAGAAATCCTTGATCCCCTTGTGCTCTGCAAGGTCGGACGCCCAGCCGATGTATTCACCCAAATGGCTGTCCACCGTAATCGGCAGCAGCTTGTAGGTTTTGAGGATGTGGGCGAACAGCGTCCGGTCGGCCCAGGCCTTTTTGCTTGTCAGGCCCAAAGGCAATGCGCGCGAAGTGGAACCTTCGGTTTCAAACTCAGCTTGATGCTCCACAATATACGCGAGGATGTCGGAGTAACCCGGCTCCTTCTCAAAGAACGCCGGGGCTTTTGCAAGAATATCGGGATAGGCGTTCTTTCCTGAATCACGGTAGTGCGCCTCAAGCAGGACGCTGAAGTGGTTCAGCCCTGCACTGCGCAGCTCAAGATTGGAGAAGGGGGTGTTGAGAATCGACGGCAGATATCGTTCAAGACTTGCGATTTCATGACACATGCCGACGAACTTCAACTGCGGATGCTTTCTGAGGACAGTCGTGGTAATGGCGGTCATGGGATTTGAATAGTTGAAGACCCAGGCGTCAGGACACAGGTTGACGACATCGTCGCAAATATCCATGATCGGAGGAATTATTCTCAGCGAGTGAAAGATTCCGCCCGGACCTCCGTTCTCCCCATACACCTGATTGATCCCGTACTGCTGGGGAAGCGTCCAATCCTCATCCCAGAGAACAAAGCGATTCCCCACCTCGATGGATATCACCACGACATCACAACCCTGCAACGCCTGCTTGCGGTCGGTGGTGGCTTTTACGCTGAAGGGAAGCTGGTGCTCCTTGATAAAAACAGACGCAGCAGCATATACATCCGAGAGTGCTTTCTCATTGATGTCCACAAGCCAGATCTTGCTGCCGTAGAGCTTTTTACTCTGCATGAGATCACCGAGCGTACCCAAGCCAAACTGAGCGCTTCCAGCTCCAATGAGTACAATGTGCATACTGTTTTGTCTCCTCTTGTACTACTATAGTATGGTTTTCCAGATCACGAAAGCCTATACTGGGACCATGAGAATCTTCTATGCCCTCACTTTTGATGAGAAGACGCTGGACACAATTCAGGCCATCCAGGACAGCTTCGAAGAGCTGCTTGAAAAGGGCCGAAGAACGGCATCTTCCAATCTGCACCTTACCTTGAGTTTCCTCGGTGAGCAGGATCCTCGCTTGCTGCCTCTTTTCAAGGAAATAACATACAGGCTTCCCAGCAATCCGATCTGCCTGCAGTTCACGCATCTTGGACGCTTCGACAAGGCTGGAGGAAGCATCCTGTGGCTGGGAATGAACCACAATCCCGATATAGAGACAATCCAGGCGATGCTCGTCAAGGAGCTCAAGGCCAGCGGCATCAGGTTCTCCGATACTCCGTTCAATGCTCATGTAACCTTGTTTCGCAACGTCCGCCTGGCCAAGCTTCCACCTCTGTCGAGCTTTTGGGGCAACGCGCAGGCATTGCACCTGATGCACTCCCACCAAGTCCATTCAGTTCTCACCTATACGCCTCTGGCTTCTAACTTTTTATTAGAAAAATAGTTGGATTTTGCTTCATTGCATCGATCTTGTTTGTATGCTATGGTCAGGCCATGGACACCTATGTAGAGCAGAATGCACAAGCCTGGGATTGGGAGGTCGGTCGCCGCAATATCTGGACCGATGGTTGCACACAAGAGCAAATCGAGAAGGCCCATAAGGGAGAGCTCGACATGGTCCTCTCCCCATTCAAGAAAGTGCCCTCATCATGGGTCGCCGGCATACAGGGAAAACGTGTCTTGGCATTGGCATCGGGAGGCGGGCAGCAGGGTGTATTGATGAGCCTTGCAGGAGCAGAGGTGACTGTATTCGATGTTTCCAAGAAGCAGCTTGCCCAGGATGCCTCCTATGCAGAAAAACTCGGCCTGTCACTTGCGCTGGTGCGTGGAGACATGAGGGACCTTTCTTGTTTCGAGGATGCAGCATTCGACATGATTTTCAATCCAACCTCCTCCTGTTTCATTGACGATGTGAAGGCCATGTACCGACACTGCTATCGGATTCTGAGAAAAGGAGGCAGTTTTCTCACCTCGATAACCAATCCTGTACTCTATATGTTTGATGAGAAGCGAGCCATGAAGAACAAGCTTCGCGTCAAATACACCATTCCCTACTCCGACTTGAACAGTCTCAGCAGCAAAGAGTTGCAAAAACGGATGAAACAACACGATACGGTTGAATTCAGCCATACCTTGGAGGATCTTTTGGGTGGAGTGACCGATTGCGGGTTCTGTATCACCGATCTCTATACCGACACCGCTGGGTCTTTGATGATGGACAGCTTCATCCATGACTGCTACATCGCCCTTCGGGCACGGAAAGCCTGAGAAAAGCTTGTTGCTCGGAGGCCAAGCTGTGTATACTGGTTGTATGGAAAACTATTTCGCACGACTCCTATTGACCAGCGAGCTTGATGACCCGATCTACTTTGCCAAGATCCATCAACAGATTGCCGATCTCGAGAAGCAGCGCATCGCCCATTTCAATGTCCATGGGCCGATGAATGCCGAGTATGTCGTGCTGATGGGTGAGTTGAATATGGCGTATCTGCAAGCCCGTGACACCTCCAGCGAGTTGGAGATCGCCCAACAGATTTATCAGACCAACCAAAACCTCTATGGTGATGAAGACGAAAGAACCGTGGAGGCCTTGATCGCCTTGGGACTCTCCTACCTTGACGACGGGCAGAGCGAGATGGCACAGGGCATTGCCACCTCCCTGCTCTCCCTGAACTGGTCCGAGGAGAATGCTCCTGCGTATGACCTGTATATTGATGTACTCTGTTTCCAAGCGGATATCCAGCATGTCAAAGAGCTGTATCCGCAGGAATTGGTCATCAGGAAGCATGTCCTCTCCCTGCTTGAGGAGTTGACAGGATCTGTCTCCAGCCAAGCAGTCATGGCTCGATGCGCACTGGCCTTCTGTTTGGAGAAACTGAAACGGTACAAGCAGGCACTCGATCACTATCTGGTTGTCCGCTCATATTTGGACAGCGATGAACAGTTTGCCACCGAGGCTGAAAAAATCGGGCTTATGGTGCATATCGGGCGCTGTTACCGCAAACTGGGGAATTTTGTTGATGCGGTGGTTCTCTATCATTGGGCTCATAAACGCGCTGATAAACTCTTCGGCCCCTCCTCTTCCTTGGCCCAGAAAATGAAAAAGCTCGTCGGAGTCATCGACGGGGCGAACCAATAATTCCTACTACTATCATAGGTATTGACCAAATTCCTCAGTTTGTGTACTACTGTGGCAGTGTTAGTCAAGGCTAACCAATCATCGATAGAGGTATGCCGTGTCAGACGAACTTATCATACGCTTTGCAGCTCCAACCCTTGCATCATTGAAGGTGGGCAGCCTTATCAGCTACAGGACCACCGATTTTGATGGTTTACAGCAATCTGTAATACGTTGGAACACCAGATTGAACCCAAAAGGCGTGAAAGTGACAATCCTGCAGCAAAAAAATGATCTTTTCCTGCTGTACGTCCATCGGCCGAAGCTGTTGGAACAACAGCTGAATCGCCTGGAGGTTCAGAGCCTGCTCTGCCCGCTGGGATACCCGTCTTGTCCCCTTGCCGAATCCTTGGGGCATTTGAAGCATCGTCTCAACAAGGAGCTGCAGTTCCCCCACGAAATCGGTGTGTTTCTCGGGTATCCCACAGCTGATGTCGAAGCTTTCATACGCCACAAGGGCTGTGGTGGAAAGTGTGATGGCCTCTGGAAAGTGTATACCGATGTAGAGCAAGCTCAAAAAATCTTTGCACAATTTAAAAAATGTACCAGATTATACGTGGAGTTGCATAAAAGAGGAAAGCAACTCGAGGATTTGACGGTACGAAGGATGAAAATATGAAAAAAATTGCAGTCGTGTTTTACAGCGGCACCGGCAATACCCAAGCCTTGGCCGAAGCTGTGGTCGAGGGTGTGCAGCAAGCGGGAGCTTCAGCTTCTGTCATCAGCGCAGGTATGTTCTCTGCCGATATGTTGGACAGCTTCGATGCGTTTGCCTTCGGCTGTCCAGCCATGGGCAGCGAAGGACTCGAGGATGAAGTCTTTGAACCGATGTTCGACTCTTTGCTGGAGCATCTTGGAGGAAGGAAGGTCGCTCTGTTCGGCTCCTACGGTTGGGGCGACGGTGAATGGATGAGCCAGTGGAGAGAGACAACCGTGCAAAGTGGTGCAGTGCTTGCAGCCGAGCCGGTCATTGCGCAGGACAGCCCCGATCGGGAGGCACTTGCGAAGGCCAAGGCCCTCGGTTCAGCGCTTGCCCGCTAGACCCATTAAAAAATAGACGAGCTTGGCGGCTGTATAGCTTGGATGGTGGAGCTGATTGGGTGCAAGCTCCACTACATCCATGCCGATGATCGTTCTTTCTTCGGTCAAGTTTTCCAGCAGCGTGACAGCATCCCACCAGAACAAGCCGCCTGGATCGGGTGTCCCGGTGCTGCTCATCAGCGAAGCATCAAAAGCATCGACATCGAAGGTGATATAGAGTTTCTTGGGAAACGATGCAGGCAGCTGCAAACTTGAAAGATCCTTGCACCGATGAAGCGTGGATGCATCGTAGAAGCCCACCCTGTACTGCTCTCTTGCAGCCAGGTCTTCTTCACTGTAGTTTCTGATGCCCACCTGAAACAGGGGGATGCCTGCCTCAACCACCCTGCGCATGACACAGGCATGGCTGAGCTTGCTCCCTTCATAGGTGTCACGCAGATCCATGTGGGCGTCAAACTGAAGAACCCCGACTTCACCGCAGTCAAGAAGCATGTCTATGGCTGCATTGGTCACCGAATGCTCTCCTCCCAACAGGACAGGCGTTGCGTTGCATCGCCTTGCGTACTGCATTGCATCTCCGGCAAGCTTGATCGCCTCTCCAATACCTCCGTTTACGGGAATCGCCTCGGTGGTATGGATACCCAGGCTTCCAGGATTTCCATACCCCTCCACCAATCTTTCAAGCTGGCCGGAGGCCTCGATGATGGCCTTCGGTCCTTCTTTTGTCCCTCCCATATAGGAGACGGTCTCCTCCAAGGGGAACGGTATGACATGAAACGCAGCGTGTCGGGGTTCTGCGTTGGGAAACTCTGAATCCAGGAACCAGTGCTGCATCGCTTCCTCCTAGGAAAGCCGTCTTTGATAGTCATCAAAGCCAAAGGATTTCACAACCCGGTACACACCATCGCGAACCATGGCTATGTCGGGAAGAGCGATTCCGTTGAACATGGTAGTCTTGACCATGGTGTAGTGCATCATATCACAGAGCAGAAGCATATCGCCTGTTTTGGGAGGCTTCTCGAAGTGATAGGAGCCGACCCAATCGCCTGCAAGGCAGCTGCATCCGCCAAGCCTGTAAAGGCCTTCTTTCGTCAGCTGAGCTCCCACAACCTGTGGTGCATACGGCATCTCAAGGCAGTCTGGCATATGCGATGCAAACGAAGAGTCGAGCATCAAGGTGGTGATTCCCCGATTATGCACGATATCGAGAATCCGGGTGGCCAGGTAGCCGGTCTCCCACACGAAAGCGGCACCAGGTTCCACGTAGAGCTGGATGTGGGGATGGCGCAGGTTGAACGAGGCGAGAGATGCCTTGAACAGTTCAAGATCATAGCCTTTTCTGGTTACCAGATGGCCTCCTCCCAGGTTGAGCCAGGAAATCGAGGAGAGCACATGTCCGTAATGGTGCTCGATCGAGTGCAAGGTGTGTTCAAGTTCGCGTGCTCCGCTTTCACACAGGTTGTGCACATGCAGCCCGGTTATCCCTTGGGGCAGAACCGCAAGATCCTCGGGCAGGACACCCAGGCGCGACCCCTCGGCGCACGGGTCGTAGAGCGCTGTCTCCACCGTTGAGTACAAAGGATTGATCCTCAGGCCTTTTTCGGCATGCGGACAATCGTTCTTGTGTTTCTCATACTGCGACAGGGAGTTGAAGGTAATATGCTTGGCCAAGGCTGCGATCGTCGCAAACTCCCGGTCCTGATAGACCGGGGCGTAGGCATGGACTTCAGCGAAGTATGGTGAGGCAAGCAGAGCCTCATTCAGCGATGAAGCGGTCGCCCCGCATGCAGTTTCTGCAAGTTCAGCAAAAACCGCATGCATGGCAAAGCCCTTGAGAGCGAACAAGAACTTCACAGGAGCCTGCTGTTGCAGGTCCTTGATCAGCTGAAGGTTCTTGGTAAAGCGATCATAGTCCAGGACGAATGCCGGAGTATGCTGGATTTGGTTGGTGTCGAACATCGCCCCTACTTTCCAAAGGCAAGCTTGCCATCGACGACGACTTCCCAGGGAAGACCAAGCGGTCCCAACTCGGAGAGGAACGGATCAGGATCGAACTGCTCCATGTTCCATACACCAGGTTTTTTCCAGATGCCCCGTGCGATCAGGCTGGTGCCCAGAGCGGCCGGAACACCGGTGGTATAGGAGACAGCCTGGGCTTTGGCATCCTGATAAGCCATCTGGTGACTGCAGTTGTTGAATATGTACAGTGTTCGCTCCTTCCCATCCTTCAGCCCGCGTATCTGGCAGCCGATCGACGTCTGGCCCTGATAGTTCGGCCCCAAGGAAGAG
The DNA here is from genome assembly GCA_012514185.1 of Spirochaetales bacterium. Classification (GTDB taxonomy): domain Bacteria; phylum Spirochaetota; class Spirochaetia; order Sphaerochaetales; family Sphaerochaetaceae; genus Sphaerochaeta. The sequence continues at coordinate 67,677 of JAAZAT010000081.1, forward strand.
GGTTCGGGGAGCACAGCCTTCAAGAACTGCAAAGGCTGGATTTCCATACCTTGGTAGTTGATCGGCTCGATGCTCGTCATCCCGACCTCCTCGAGGACCCTGAGGAAGGTCAGATATTGCTGGCCGAAAGTCATCCAGAACCGGGCCCGCTTGAGTGTCGGGAAATGCTTTACCAGCGACTCGAGTTCTTCGTGGAAGAGCAGGTAGCTCTCCTTGGAACCGATCCGGGGATAATCGACGTTCTGATGAATCTCCAAAGGTTCGGTCTTCTTCCACTCACCCATCTCATAATATCGGCCCGGCTGAGTGATTTCCCGGATATTGATCTCCGGATTGAAGTTTGTGGCAAAGCTCTTTCCATGGTCACCTGCATTGCAATCGACAATGTCCAGATAGTGCATCTCATCGAAGTAGTGCTTGTTTGCATAGGCGGTGAACACATTGGTCACCCCCGGGTCGAAGCCGCTGCCCAGCAGGGCTGTCAGGCCTGCCTTCTCATACCTATCATGAAACGCCCACTGCCAAGAGTACTCAAAATGAGCCTCATCCTTGGGTTCATAGTTTGCTGTGTCCACATAATGCACCCCGCAGCGAAGGCATGCCTCCATGATGGTCAAATCCTGATAAGGCAGAGCCACATTGAGTACCAAGTCCGCCTTGAACTCCTTGATCATGCGAACCAGTGCATCGACATCGTCCGCGTCGATGGAGGCGGTACGAACGGGTACCGGCCCGGATTCCTTGGCTATGGCGTCACACTTTTCCTTGGTTCTGCTTGCAAGCAGAATCTCTTCGTAGATATCTTCCATCCGTGCTGACTTGCGAACGGCCACATTGCCTACCCCACCGGCCCCGATGATCATCAAGCGTTTTTTCTGCATCACTTACTCCTCTTGGTCTGTTTCGTAATAGGTGTAACCCCTCAAGCCTGCTGTATAGGCCGAGATGATTTTTCTTCGTTCCTGAACGGTGATCCGCCCCTCCTGGACAGCCTTCTCAGCCTTGGTCCGGATCATGGCCTCCAGGCGTTTGGGTTCATACTCGACATAACTCAGCACATCGGCAACCGTATCCCCTTCCAGCTCGTTGTGAAGGCTGAAATTTCCATCCTCATAGGTGATGGAGACTACGTTGGTATCCCCGAACAGGTTGTGGAGGTCCCCAAGCGTCTCCTGATACGCCCCCACCAAAAACACCCCGAGGATATAGTCCTCATCCTCCCGGGGAGTATGGAGGGCCAAGGTGTCACTCACCCCCTTGGAGGTGATGAACCTGTCAATCTTTCCTTCACTGTCGCAGGTAATGTCTGACAGTACTGCTTTTCGGTCAGGCCTGGTATGCAGGTAATGAATCGGCATGATGGGAAACAGCTGATCGATCGCCCACACATCGGGAAGCGACTGGAACAAGCTGAAATTCCCATAGTAGATATCCGAGAGCTGATACTCCAGCTTCTGGATTTCAGCAGCATGGATATCACCATACTTTTGCTGAATCTCAGCAACAATGGACCAGTATACATGCTCGGCTGCAGCCCGCTCACGCATGTTGACCTTGCCGTACAAAAACTTGTTGCGGATCTCCTCACGATAGTAGTTCAAGTCGTTCAGACACTCCTGGGCATTTTTCTCGTTGAGCATGGTTCGTACGTAGAGCAGATTTTCCAAGGCAGGCATCAACGCCTCGTCGTAGACCACCTCTTCTCCGGTTTTTCCATCCCAAAATACATTGGTATCAAGGACATTCATCAGCAAGACCGAATAATAGGAGACCAGCGCCCTGCCTGACTCGCTGATGATGGTGGGATGGCTGATTTTTTCTTCCTTGCAGATGGTCATGATCTCTTCAACCACGTCGTCGCAATACTCCTTGGTCGAGTAGTTGCGGCTGTTTGAGCTATTGGAGTGGCTGCCGTCATAATCGATGGCCAATCCGCCTCCGATATCCAGCAATCCCATGGGTGCTCCTTCCTGAACCAAGCCTGCATAGAACCGTGCTGCTTCGGTCGCTCCAACACGAATGTCGTGGATGTTGGGGATCTGGCTGCCCAGATGGTAGTGTAACAACTTGAGGCAGTCGAGCATCTTCTCCTTGCGAAGCCGTTCGACGACCTGGATGACCTGGGTTGTATTGAGCCCGAAAACGCTGCGGTCTCCTCCGCTTTCGGTCCAATGCCCGCTTGCCATCGTGGAGGGTTTCATCCTCAGCCCGATGTTCGGCTTGATGCCCAGGGCGCGCGAGCGTTGCAAAATGATTCCCACCTCACCCGGCATTTCTATGACCAGGACAGTCTTGATGCCGAGCAGCAAGCCTTTGAGGGCCAGGTCGATGTACTCCTCATCCTTGTATCCGTTGCAGATGATATAGGCTTCTGGATCATCGATATGCGCAAGGGCGATGACCAATTCAGCCTTGCTGCCGGTTTCCAAGCCATGATGGTACTGCTGTCCATATTTGCAGATCTCCTCGACGACCTGTTGTTGTTGGTTGACCTTTATCGGATAGACTCCCCGGTACGTACCTTGGTAGCCGGCATCCTTGATTGCATTCAAAAAACACTCATTGATGTGCTGGATGCGGTCATCCAGGATATTGGAGAAGCGCAGCAGAACCGGAAGCTTGAGGCCCCGATCCTGCAAGCCTTTAGCGATGGAAAGCAGGCTGATGGAGGATTGCGGCGACTTGTCCTTCAGACTGACTTCCACTTCACCTGCATCCGATATATGAAAATAGCCGTTTCCCCAATCATTGATCCGGTACAGCTTCTCTGCGTCTTCAATAGTCCAGTTGTGCATAGGCTCTCCCTCTCGATGGTATTCTTGCATAGTTTAGCAAAAAAAGGGAGGGATGGACACAGAGCCTACCGCCTTCCTGGGCGGGAGGTGCAAAGTATGGTCAAAGATGGAGAGTAATCAATCAATTGTATGCATAATATTCATTATATTAATACATTTATGAAAGATAGTACCTACTTATTACACAAATTTTCATGGAGAGCACCACTTGACAAAAATTCAAATCGGATGAAGTATCTTATTGATATCATTATGATATCTTTATGAATCACATCGGAGGAGTTCGTATGCAAGAACTTGTGTATTCCCAAGAGAAAGTATTGACCAAGGTGGCCAATGGCATGGCTTTCCTGTTGATCAACACGGTCTTGATCATCGCCTGTTTTTTCCTCTTCATTTTCGGCTTGATGACAGACATGCCATCGATTGTACGCATCCTTGTGCTCTTGATCAGTACACTCTATGGCTTCATCATCGGCCCGGTTTTGTATGCTGGTTTGAAAATCATCAAGCCGAACGAAGCCTTGGTGCTTACGTTGTTCGGCAAATACTACGGCACCCTGAAGAAGGAGGGATTCTTTTGGGTCAATCCATTTGTCAGTGCCGTGAATCCCATCAGCACTACCAATACAGCTGCATCAACTGCGAAACCGGAAACCAAGATTGAACCGGGAAAGACGCCAACCACCTATACCATCCAATTCCCCAAGAAAAAAATATCGTTGAAGGCATTGACACTGAACAATGACAAACAGAAGGTGAACGATGCACTGGGGAATCCCATCATAATCGGGGTCGTGGTGATCTGGAAGGTTGTCGATACGGCAAAAGCGGTTTTCAACGTCGACAACTATGTGGAGTACCTCTCCATCCAGTGCGATTCAGCCCTGCGCAATGTCGTTCGCCTATTCCCCTATGATTCAGACGATGACGAAAAGTCGCTTCGAGGCAGCAGCACGGATGTAGCCAAGGATTTGCAGAGGGAGCTTCAGGCAAAAGTTGAGGTTGCAGGGTTGCAGATCATCGAGGCGAGGATCACCCACCTCTCGTATGCACCGGAAATTGCTGCAGCCATGTTGCAACGCCAGCAGGCTTCCGCCATCATAGCAGCACGGCAGAAAATTGTTGAAGGGGCTGTGGGCATGGTAGAGATGGCCCTTGATCAGTTGAACAAGAATGGCGTGGTGACCTTGGACGAGGAGAGGAAAGCTTCCATGGTGAGCAACCTCATGGTAGTGCTCTGCGGAAACCGCGATGTCCAACCGATTGTGAACAGCGGGACGCTCTATTGAGTATATTTGCAAGGAAGATGACGTATGGATGCAAAGGATAAAGCCAAGAAACAAGTATTGCTGCGTCTATCGTCATCGCTTTGGGAAGAGCTGGCCCGATGGGCCGATGACGATTTTCGCTCAATCAACGGCCAGATTGAATACCTGCTGACCGATGCCGTCCGCAAGCGAAGAAACAAGGCATTTGAAGGGGATGCAGAGCTGTAACAGCTGCATGCTGAAGAAAGGGAATCAGGGGTGGCTTGCATGCCACCCCTGATGGATTTGTTCTTATTTGATGACTCCCTGCTTTTTGAGCTCATCGATGTTCAAGGACTTTGCATACGGTACTTCCAATTTTCCCTCGTTGACCATCTTGATCACCTGGTCGCGATACGGCGACGAAAGATTCACCCCGACGATCTTCCAGTTGTTGTCTACCTTGGGTACGATTGTTCCCTGTGCCTTGATGTACTCAACCAGCATGTCACGGATGGAATTGGGACTCTCCCACTCCTTCGTTCCCGCTACCAGCTTCTGCGCCTTCAGTGCGGAGGAGTAACGGTAGTTGTTCACCGCGAGGGTGAGGCGCTGGTCGTCTGCAAGCGGCTTTCCCTTGAACATGACATTGCGGATGCGGCTCCCGACCGGTTTGGACAGGTCGATCTCATAGTCGACACCGGCAAACATGTCGTACAGATATCCGGGTTTTTCCGGATTGAAGCTGATCGAGATGTCCCCTGGCTTGTATTGGTTGTAACAGGCAGCCGACCATTCCATGTAGGCTTTCAGCTCGGATCCGGTAACCTGAACCCGATACAAGGTGTTGTCATACTTGTAGATGCCGAATATGGTTCCATAGTTGATGTCACCCTTGGGGATGTTGCTGGTATCGGCGAACAGGGCTGCGGCAGAGACGTCGGCCCCGCTGTTGAGCAACTGCACTTCATTGATCAAATCCATGACCGCTGTATCGCGAAGCTTACCTTCGGGAATTCCGAGGATCTCGTTCTTCGGCTGGAAATCTACAGAAGCCTTACCAAAGATGCCGCCGCTGGGTTTGCCATCGGCCGAGGGAGCGCCACCGGAGATGAAATCCCTTGTTGCCTTGTGTGCTTCGGCGATGAAGGTGTTCTTGCGGATGAAATCGCTTGGCTCATAGTTTGCCATATCGACCAGTTCAACTTTGCGGTCGACGATTTCACGCTTCTCATTGAGGGCAAGGTCGATTCGGATGACTTCACGTCCAAGGTTCCTTGCTCCGCCGATGACCGTATTTCCACGAATCTCCTTGACGGCGTTGTGGTCGTGGCCGACGATCAGGACATCGACTTCAGGACAGAGCTCGAGGATGCTGTTTGCCCCGTCGCTGCCGCCCTCTTCATCATACTCGGGATAGAGGCCGACATGGGCTGCGACGATGATTACATCCACCTTGTCCTTGATGATGTCCACCACCTTGCGGGCAGCCGGGCCGACCGGAGCGTAGATGAACGGATCGGTCTTCTCTCCATCCCAGCGTGGTGCGTTGGGATTGGTCAGGCCGATAAGGCCGATCTTGATGCCCGATCGCTCGATGATGGCATACGGCTTTGCAGCCATGGTTCCGTCGACCCTGGCCAGGTTCGCCGACAGAATCGGGAAGTTGGCAAGCGCCTGCAACCGCCCAATGAGATTCTGACCGAAGTTGAACTCGTGGTTGCCCAGCGTCATGGCATCGTACTCGAGCAGGTTCATCGCACGCATGACCGGGTGCTCCCCCTCGCGTTTGTTATACAAGTCGTCGGTCATGATGTTGCCTTGGATGGTATCGCCGTTGTCGACCAAGACCACATTGTTCTCCTCTTTTCGCACCTGCTGTACATAGGTGGCGATCCTTGCCATGCCGGTGTTGGTGGTGTCCTTGTCATTCTCATAACTGAAACCCCACACATTGCCATGCAGATCGGTGGTAGCCAGAATGACGAGGTTCTGCGCACTGGGTATCTCAATGGTTGGTTGGGATGCCAAAAAACTCAGTGAAAGGCAGAACAGCAGCAACAACAGAATCGTTGTTTTCAATCCTTTCTTGTTCATCGCACACTCCTTTTTCCGGTTGCTTTCCAACCGGTTCATGTGATTATGCAGTTTCCACTGCCAAAAGCCTTAGTGATACAGCCGCTTCGATACTTCCTTCCCATCCTCGAAGTGGGCTTCATACTCCAAGGCTCCCACCTTGTTGTAGCGCACCCACGATCCGTGCTTCACCCCTTTCTTGAAGTTTCCCACCTGCCAGATGACCCCGTTCTCCCGATAGAAGTTCCACTGGCCGTCCATGAGATTGTCCTTCAGCGGGCCTTGAGCCTTGACGATGCCGGTTTTGAAATAGTAGGTCAGCATGTTACCAGATTGACTTTGCTGGACCTGTCCGTTGGCATACTGATTTCCTGTCTGCATAGACAACCCTCCTATAGCTGCAGGTATGTCTCAAAGACGGTGCACGCCTGCCCAAGCACCGTGGCGAAGAGCTGGTCCACCTGTACATGCACCACCCCTTGCCTGCCCATGGCCTCTCCTTGCATGAAGGAGGCCTGAAAGTTTGCTATCCGGTTGGTATACCTGTTCAAGTAGAGAGCCAAGGCTCCGGCTGCATTGCCGGTCACTGGATCTTCTTCTACGCCGCTGCCGGGGCTGAACATCCGGGTGTGGGCGGTGATCTCCTCGCTTCCCTGATCGAAGGTGAAGAGATAGAAGCCTGGAACACCCAGCTCCTCGCCCAGCGCAACCAAGACTTCCCGCCTCAGTCTGATGCTGTCCAGTTCAGACTTGCTTTTCAGTCCTGCAAGTATTTTTGCATTGCCTGTTGATACTATCTGAACAGGAAGTTCTTCATAGAAGGAGGAATCCTCCAACTGCAAAGCCTCCCTGAGCCTTTTGCATTGTAATTCGGTCAGCAGAGGCCCGAAATGCCCTTCTTTCTGGGTAATCCGGATTTTCGGATGCGATGCAGATCGCTGGACACTGACAGGAAGCAGGCCGGCCTTGCAATGCATGGAATGTTCGCCTGCTTTCAACCCAAGCTTGGTAGCAAGGATATGGTAACTTGACACAGCAGCATGGGTGCATAGGGGTACTTCCTGTTTCGGAGTGAAGAAACGGATGTGCTGCTTGTCGGTCCCGTCAAGTTTTTGGATGAAGGCTGTCTCGCTGTTGTTCAACTCCCTGCTGATTTTCAGCATCTCATCCTCGGTCAATCCATCACACGGATAGACTACCCCTGCAGGGTTTCCGGTAAACGCCGTGGTGGTGAATGCATCAACCTGCCATACGGTTCGCTCTTGCATCGTTACCTCCAGAGAAGCCCTATCGACCTGCGCATGAGAATCTCGTCATCAAAGACCAATTCCGCCTTCTTTTGGGCAAGGGCGCAGCAGACATGCAGGGGAAGCAGGTGCTCTTCGCGTGGATGGCAGTAACGGGCAGAGGGAGCCTGCTCCCATCCGACCAACCGCTCTTTTCGCTGCAAGTTCGGCAGGTCGGTAGTGCAGGCATCGATGAGGAACTCTTGGAACGCGTGGTTCTGCTCGTCGTCCTTCTGGAAAAACCGGCGCATGTTGTGAAAACTGAAGCCCGATCCGATGAACAGGATATTTTGGTCGAGCAAAGGCCGGAGTGCTTCACCCAAGTTCCAATGGTCGAGGCTCGACAGGGAGGAAAGCAGTGAAAGCTGGGTCGTGGGAATCGATGCATCAGGATAGATCAAGCTCAGGGGAATGAACATGCCGTGGTCAAAGCCACGCTTCTCGTCTGTGAGGGCGCCATCCAGCAGGGACGCAATCTCACGGGCAAGATCGACGGCTCCTGGTGCAGGATATTGGATTTCGTATGCTTGCTTGGGAAACCCGTAATAGTCGTACAACAAGCCGGGTTTTGCACTTGAGAGCACCGTGGGCTTTGCACACTCCCAATGGGCGCTCACCACCACGATTGCATCAGGTCGCACCAGACTGGTCGACAGCTTCTTGAGAAACGCCACCATGTGCCGGTGATGCTCATCGCCAAGCAGGGGAAGCGGACCTCCTCCATGCGAAATATACAGTATTTGTGCTTTCATTCAAACCTCCCACAGTGTGTCAGCAGTTCATCGATGGTTGTAGACTGATCTTTGAGTAGTTGCAGATCTATGCAAGCGCTTGTATCGAGCTGCGTGTCGCGTACACTGCCCAGCAGCTTCTGATTGGACGAAGTCAGGACAAGCTCGGGCAGTTCTGAGGCAAACCGGGGCAAGAGGGCATCCGTTGCCTCAAGCCCAAGCTTTTCAAGGTCGGTTGCCAAGGATGAATCCCAACTCTGATACACCAAGCGGGATTGCCTGCACCCAAGAGCCGTCAAGCTGACCACCTGCTCGATATGAGGGACCTGTGCCTGAAGGAACGCAGCCGTTCCCCTGAGTTGTCCATACGCTTGGGCGTTGGAAAGCAACCAAGCTACAGCCGGTTTTGGCTTGCAACCCATCAGTGCAAGGATGGCCGCAATCGAGGAGGCATGGAACAACGCCCCGGGGCTGTGCAACGGGGTATCCAGGGCAGCGGTCACCAACACATTCGGTTTGGAATCGGGAAGCGTGAAGAACAACTGCCTGCCCGCATGCTCTTCTGTTTCGCTGAACAGCTGCAGCGGAACAACAAGCCGGTCCTCCTTGGCTTGGAACAGCGATTCAAGCAGTGATGACGGGGCATAGCAGCTTGGGATGGGGAAACCTGCACTTCTGATAAGAGGAAACGGCGAGAGGCCGGTTGAAGCGTGGGAAGCGGTGAGGCAGATGACCGCCTTGGCTTTCGTAGAGGCGATGAGATCAAGCAAAGTTTCATCATCGATTGGTTTTTCCGCCAGCCGACCATGGAGAACCAGCAACGAAGAGCTTGCATCCAACGCCTGCAAAGACGAAGGCTGGGAGGCGAACACAAGCGGCGCTCGTACCGAACAGGAACGAGAGAAGGGTGAGGGAAGAACGGTGCAACTCTCTTCTGCCAGCCTAAGAAAGGAGAGAGAACCGATCCAGGTAAACGACGGCACTGGCTGGCTTTGTACTTCATAGCCCAAGGAGCGGGCATAGGTTTCGCAGAACGAGAGAAGCTGGTCGTTTTCTTTCGATCCGACACTTCGTTTGACAGCTATGGTTGCAAGCAGGCTCTCGATGGACTGCATCCATGTCTCCTCTTCTCGCCTTCACCCTATCACACAAATCCTCATTCGTACACACCTGTCAGGTACTGTATAAGCTTTTCAATCGTCAGGGGAGCGCTTCCCTCATAGTGATTATTGACATTGATGTAGACAATCCTGCCCTGCTTGGCAAGTTCGACCAGATAGGGTGCAATGGCATCAAGTTCTCCGTCCTTGTTCTTCACCAGCTTGTCCCACTTGCTGCCGGTCTCCGCTTCGATTCCCGTCCGGTCATCACCGTGTAGTCGAATACACAGCTTTGGGATGGTCGTGTTCAACAAGAGCTTAAGCGTCGCTTCCAAACCATCCATCCAATAGCCCGACAGCAGGACCGGGGCGATGTTGTTTGTTTGAAGGAAATCAAACCAGGTTGCATCGAGCCATTGAGGATTTCGTATCTCTACAGCATAGGACAGGTTGTCCGGCAGCATGCGTATGAAGTGCTGCAGTCTCTGCTCGAAATCGTGTCGTCTGGCTGCCACACTGCGGTTCAGATATGCAAATTGGAACATGAACAAGCCTGTCTTAGGCACCAGCGGCCCCAACTGTTCTACGAATCGGTAGAACACCTCTGCATCGAGAAACCAAGGGTTCGGCTCTTGTGTCGACCCATAGGCAAACGGCAGCGTCAAGGCATTGGGACATTTGAGGGTGAAACGAAACGCATCGTCGGTGGCTTGGTCGTATGCAAGGACCACTGCAGGATCGGGAAGGCCGTAGCTTTTTTTGCCCAACGACCAGAACCATTGGTCGACTTCGACGGTGCGGTAGCGTTTGGCATACTGGCTCAGCATGTCATCGCTGCTGTGCACATCGTAGACCAATCCTTCCCAACTGTTGTATTTCCATGAACAGGTTCCTATATAGATCATGGCATACTGTACCAAGAGAGTGAGCCATAAAACAAGGCCGGTCCCAGAAAGACCGACCTTGAAAAGGAAGGGATATCATCACCACCCGGAGGCGATTAGATCAAATATCATCACCGCGTTTTCCGGTACGTGCAGAAATAGTTACCAGATTCAGGAGCCTGTTTGCAATGTTGGACGTGCACGCCCCCTTCTCGACCCGCCAGCTCCAGTTTCGGTCGTTGCAGGAAGAGGGATAGTTGAATCGCGCCTCTCCGCCTTTTTCAAGCAGGTCCTGCATGGGGATGATGGCGGTGCGTGCATGGCTGAGCATCAAGGCACGTATCATCGCCCAGACCACATCCTCTTGCGTGCAGGCAAGGTAGGAGAAAACCATCTGCTTTTCCTGCTCTGCCAGGGAGGTGAACCATCCAAGCGTCGTATTGTTGTCATGTGTTCCGGTGTAGGCAACAAAGTTTTCATCCCAGTTGTGCGGCAGGAAGTCATCGTAGTAGTTTGGCTCTCCTTCGGCATTCCGGCCAAAACCAAACTGGAAGATCTTCATGCCGGGAAAACCATTGGAATCCCGTAGTTCCTCCACCGAAGGGGTCATCAATCCCAGGTCCTCCGCAATGATGGGAACCGGTCCGAAATGCCGGCGCACCACACGGAAAAAATCCTTGCCCGGGGCCTCAACCCACTTTCCGTTTTCTGCAGTCGCATCACCGGAGGGAATCTCATAGTAGGCATCAAATCCTCTGAAATGATCGATTCTCAGAATGTCGGTCATTGCAAAAAGCCGCTCAAGGCGCTTGATCCACCAACCATACCCGTCCTTTTTGAGCACATCCCAATCATAGACAGGGTTGCCCCACAGCTGTCCTGTCTCAGAAAAAATATCCGGCGGGACACCGCTGACTGCACTGAATCGCCCTTGTGCATCGGTCTTGAAGAGGTGCAGGTTGCTCCAGGTGTCTGCACTGTCCGAAGCAACGAAGATCGGCACATCTCCTACAAGCTTGAGTCCTTTGGCATTGACGTAAAGTTTGAAGGCATTCCATTGCATCTCAAAGAAGAATTGGAGTACTTTCCACTCATCAAGCTTGCCTCGATGAGCATCCTTGAAAGCCTTTAAGGCCTTCGGGTCGCGCCTGCCCAGCTCTGTCGGCCAATGGCTGAACCACCGCCCATCTTTATAGGTTTCATACAAGACCATGAAGGCTGCATACTCCTCAAGCCAGAAGGCTTGCTTGGAACAGAACTCATCAAAGGCACCCTGGAGGGAGTTGCTGTTGCGCAAAAAGGTTGCTGCTGCTCTTTTGAGGAGGGGAAGTTTCCAGGTCAAGACCTGATTGAAATCGACATGATCGCGGCTGAAGACAGGATGTTGCTCCAAATCCTTGCTGTCAAGCAAGCCTTCATGCATCAGCTGCTCAAGGCTTATCAGCAGCTCGTTGCCGGCAAACGTCGACCGGGGAGCATAGGGAGAGTTGCCAAAGCCTGTCGGTCCCAGAGGCAGCACCTGCCAAAGGCCTACTCCCGTGGAGGCTATCCAATCAGCCATGCGGTAGGCTTCTTTTCCCAGGTCTCCGATCCCGTAATCCGAGCTCAGGCTGGTGATGTGCAACAGGATTCCTGCAGTCCGAATATGTTTGCTATTCATAGGTGGAATCAACCCTTTACGGCCCCTGCCACCACACCGCGGATGATGTATTTCTGGGCAGAGAGATAGAATGCGATGATCGGAATCATTGCCAACACGAGCATGGCCATCATGGCACCCATGTCGACGGCCCCATACCCGCCTCTGAGGTATTGGATGGCAACCGGGATGGTTTTGTACTCGGTTCCGATGGTCAGATACGGCAACAGGTAGTCATTCCAAACCCACATGGTATTGAGGATGGCGACGGTGATGGCGGTAGGCTTGAGAATGGGGAACACGACGAGAAAGAAGGTCGTTATCGGACCCGCTCCATCGATCATGGCCGCCTCCTCCAAGCTGAGGGGAATGCTCTTGATGAATCCGCTGAACATGAAGGTCCCCAATCCTGCTCCAAAACCAATATACAGGACGAGAATCCCGATCGGGTTGTCCAAATGCAGCATATTGGCTGTCTTGCTCATGGTAAACATGACCATCTGGAAAGGTACGATCATGGAGAACACCAACAAGTAATAGGCAAAGGTGGTGAATCTAGTTTTCACCCGCGTCAGATACCAGGCAAGCATGCTCGTTACCAATGAAATGCCCAGAACGGAAAAGACGGTGATGAACAGGGAGTATCCGAAAGCGTTGAAGAACTTGATCTTCTGCGAGCCGGCGATATAGTTCTCCCCTCCGCTGAACGTGTCGGGATTCGGCAGGGTAAAGGGTTCGTTGGAAATGAACAGCTTCGACTTGAAAGAGTTCATGAACACGATAAGAATCGGGGCAAGAAACAAGGCTGCCAGAAGGGAGAGGATGATGGTCAGTATCAGATGATTGCGTTTGGTGCTTTTCTCAAGGCTCATGCTTCCACCTCCTTGCTACGGGTAAGCCGAAGCTGGGTCAGGGCTATGAATGCGACAAGGATGGTGAACAGCACCGCCTTTGCCTGCCCCACCCCCTCAAATCCGCTTCTGCCGTAGAACGTGTTGAAAATGTTCAAAGCCAGCATTTCGGTCTGTTTGCCGGGATCGCCCGCGGTCAAGGCAAGGTTCTGGTCGAACAGCTTGAAACCGTTGGTGAGGGTGAGAAAGGAGCATATGGTGATGGAGGGCATGATGGAAGGAAGGATGACCGAGCGAAGCATGGTCACTTTCCCTGCCCCGTCGATTTGGGCTGCTTCAATGAGGTCGTGGGAGATGTTTTGTATGCCTGCTATATAGATGACCATCATATAGCCGATGTTCTGCCAGTTCATGAGGACGACCAAGCCCCAAAACCCATATTTCGGGTCGCTGACGATTGTCACGCCCTTGGGAAGCAGCACGCCATTGATGATGACCTGCCAAATCCAACCAAGCACAATCCCGCCGATCAGATTGGGCATGAAAAAAATGGTCCTGAATGTATTGGTTCCATTGATGCCCCGTGTCAAAAGCATGGCAAGCGTAAAGGCTCCAAGATTGATGGTGATCACCGAGACGATGGTGAATTTGACGGTGAACCAGAGAGCACTGGTAAAGTCTTTGTTGATGAAGATGCGTCGATAGTTTTCCAAGCCGATGAAGGTTCCATCGGTTACGGTGGTAAACTTGAAAAATGACAGGACTACGCCCATGACCATGGGAATCAAAAATGCGATGGCGAAACAGACCAGTCCCGGCAGGGCAAAGAGCGCAAAGTATTTCTGTATGGATTTTTGCATGTCAGACTCCCAAGGAACGGATAATCCGCCTTGCCTCTGGCAGGGCGGATATCCTCTTTGAATGAATGCTTAGTTGGTGAGCTTGAACTCGGTCTTCCAAGCATCAACGGCTACTTTCTCAACCTCCGGCCAGCTCTTTCTTCCAACGCTGTACTCGGCAAGGGCTGCACCGAACTGGTTCTTCCACTCTTCCGAAGGAATCATGGAGAAAGCCCAAGGAATGGAAGTAACACCAGGTTTGTTCATCCAGCGGATGACGTCCTTGGCCAGCGGATCGGTGGGAAGCTCGTTATCCTTGAAGGTATTGAACGGAGTGATGAACATCAAATCGTTCTTGACGAACTGCTTGCCGGTTTCACTTGCAAAGAGCCAGGTGAGGAACTGGTCGGCCATTTTCTGCTGTTCGGCACTGACGTTGCTGTTGATGCACAGGTAGTTCTCGGTACCGATATTGAGGCCGTACTTCTCTTCACCGGCTACTCCGGTGTAGATGGGCAGGAACTTGATGTCGGAATCGGCAACCTTGTTGCCCTTGACACCGAGGATCTGGCCGGCGCCCCAGTTGCCGTTCTGCACCATGGCAACCTGGCCGAGTGCAAACTCAGCCATGGAGTCGTCGACGCTCTTGCCGCCAAGCAGGCCGACTGCTGTGGAGCTGTTGTTCAAGTACAAGTCCCAAATGTTCTTCATGTTGGCGCTGTAGGTGAACTTGATCTCAGGAACCTTGCTTCCCATGGCGATGTTGGCATCACGCACTTCAAAGTACAGTGGAACGTTTACCAGGTGGGTCTGCCATCTCCACTGGTTGCCTGCTGCAAGACTGGTGGAGGCGAATACTCCCTGGATTCCCAGAGCGGTCTTGTTCTTGGTCATGTCCTCGACCACTGCCTTCAAGGTTGCGAAATTGGTGATCTCGTCGGCACTCTTGATGGAGACGGCCTTGTTGGGCAGGGCAAAGTACTTTCTCATGATGGCGTCGTTGTAGATGATGCCGTA
>JAAZAT010000068.1 GCA_012514185.1 Spirochaetales bacterium
CATTTCTAAAAGAAGCTTGCTAGCTTCAGAGTGATATAATAGCCACATCTGCCCCATTTTGGAAAAGGATGCAAATGGTTCTGCAGTATCCTTATGGTTGTTTTTGAGTACATCCCTGATTGATTCGTAAAGCAGTCTATTTCCCAAATATATCTCATGAAGCCAATCTAATGCGGTGGGGAGTTTCGCTGCACCCTGGCGGTTGTCTGTAAAGGTCAGGAGACGTCTTCCTCCTCCCGGTAACCACTGCCTTTCCCAATCTTTATGCGGCTCCAAATTTGCATAGAGAGAATCGATGGCAATCTTTTGGATCAAGTCGATACTGACTGATATTGCGGAGAAGAATACCTGCTTGTACAGGTCAATCTCAGGGTCGATCACATAACTGTCGAATTCTTGGGAGATATCGTCAACCAGTTCGTCTTCAGTCTGATTTCCTGTTGATGCATGGGAACAATTCAAACATCGAGTAATGGTAGCAGTAGTGCCATCGAATCCTATCAATTTGAGAGTAAGGCTTGCAGTTTTAGACCGCCAGTCAATTCGTTGATTCTTCCCTTCTTTAGAGGTGCTGGTGCAAAGATAAGCCTCTCCGCATTCCTTGCAAACAACCATTTCATGCAGAGGTTCTTTCTTACATGTAGGGTTAGGACAGTGTTCATGAAATGAACTGTAGAATTTCTTGCAGGAACGACAATAGAAAATCCCATCAGGCGCTTCCACGACGGAATGGAGTCGCATCTTTACCAATGGCTTGTTTTTTGCAGTGGAGGCAATGATTGAAAGATACCGTAATACGCTGTAGGCCAAGGAGCGAGAGGATTGAATCCCTAGCAGTTCTGCAAGTGTAGTAAGGGTAATAGGCTCTTTGGTGAGATTGTTTACAATTTTCACAAGAGTTTCATTGCGAGAGAACACCTCATGGAGGGCTTCTTGGAAGAGGGTTGTTGAGATGGAGGGAAAATGCTGGTGAGTTATTCTTAAGCGTTCTTCATCAGAGGCTTCAGAAGGGAGGGCATCGAGTTTTTCGAGCAATGAAAGAACATCTGTTGTTGGAATGGGTTTCTTATGGTTGATGAATGTAAGAGGCTTGACTCTGTTCCCGTCAATGTACTCAACGGACGTGATATCCTTTGCGAATAAATCCGATGCGAATTTCCTTAATAGATAGCCTTCATCTTTCTGGGGGTCTCCAATTGTTGCAGAGGTTGCAAAGAACTGAACTTCAGTACTTTGCTTGTTGAATGCAAGGAGCACCCTTCGTATGAGCATTGAGATTTCTGCTGCCATTGCCCCAATATAGGTATGTGCTTCATCAAGGATGATGGTGTGTAATTTTTGTCGTTCAGGAAGAAAGAGACAATAGTCCTTAGGACGGATAAGAGCATATTCAAGCATTGAGTAGTTCGTTACTAGAATATGTGGAGGATTCTTCCTAAGCTCTTCTCTGCTGATGGTTTGGCAATCCGGCCATGTGCTGAACTCGGGTTTAATGTGCGTATAGGCATTGAATTGAGTGAGACTTTCGTTCAATTTACTGTTGTACAGTGCGAACCTGATAGGTTCGCGGTTCGGGTCCTGCACTCCGATCAGCGATTGCAGGCGATGTATCTGGCTGTTGATCAAGGCGTTCATCGGGTAGATGATGAGCACCCTTATACCTGATTGACGGCGTTCTTCATCTGTTTCATTGAACAAGCGAGCTA
>JAAZAT010000034.1 GCA_012514185.1 Spirochaetales bacterium
GCAGGAGCTCTCAGCGACACTTGGAACAAGAAACGGACCATGCTTGTCTGTGACAGCCTTGCGGCAATCAGCACGATTGTTGTGTTTATCCTGCTAGAGACAGACCACCTGCAAATCTGGCATCTCTATGGCTTGAATGCCGTAAATGGGATTATGAACACCGTACAGCAGCCGGCTGCAGAAGTTGCCGTCAGCTTGATAACACCCCGTACGTTGTATCAGAAGGTCAGTGGTCTGAAGTCCTTTTCGAATGCACTGAACACCATGCTCACACCCATAATCGCCACTGCTCTCTATGCCTTTGCAGGCATGCAAGCGATTATTCTTGTGGATGTCTCAACATTTCTCGTCGCCTTCATCGTTCTCTGGACTCTCATTAGAATCCCGCAGCAGAAGCCTGTTTCCAACGCTGCAAACGAATCGGTTCTCAAGGCTGCGGGAGAAGGGATACGCTATCTCAAACAGAATCGCGGCATCCTGAATTTGATACTCTTCCTTGCCGGCATCAACCTGACCGCCTCGATCTACAATGCAGCACTTCCTGCAATGTTGCTCTCCCGAGCAGGAGGAGGAGCAACAGCACTTGGGTGGGTTACCACGGTTACCGGATTTGCAACCCTGGTGGGAAGCATTGTGGCTTCTGCAGCAAAGGCACCCAAGAGCAGGGTGAAAGTCATCTATTGGTCGCTGTTGTTCTCGATGAGTACCGAGAATTTCCTGCTCGCTTTCGGGAAATCGGTTCCGATGTGGTGCATAGGTGCCGTACTCGGATGGATTGCTATTCCTCTTATGGGAACGAACCTGGGTGCCATCCTAAGACTCCATATTCCTATCGGGATGCAAGGTCGAGTGTATGCTACAAGGAATACCCTGCAGTTCTGCACCATACCATTAGGGTATTTGCTGGGCGGGTTTCTGATCGACCAAGTATTCGAACCCTTCGTTGCCGGACAGGCACCGAATGCCTTGCTGAACTTCCTGTTCGGCTCGGGCAAAGGTTCGGGAGCTGCGTTTCTCTTTGCAGTGATAGGGTTCATCGGTGTGGCAACGTGCCTGATTTTCAGCAGGAACCGAGCAATATGGAGTCTTGAGCAAGAAGAACAAACAGAAGAAACGTAATACAATTTTCTTTTTTTTTTGTTTTTGGGGGAGTGAGCGTTGGTGGCTCATCTCCCCCAATTGTCTTTTTACTGATAGCACTGCCATGTATACCAAAAACCTATTCCATTATACCCAAGAGCTCGACACACAACGGATGAAGCTGGGCATTGGCGACGATGCCGATTTTCTCTGAGACAAAGGGATTCACAGCCTCTCCTTGGAAGGAAGTCACCACTCCTCCCGCTTCCTGGACCAGGAGCATTCCGGCTGCAACATCCCAAGGTTTCACATTGAACGGGATATAAGCGTCCTGCTGGCCATCGGCTACTTGGCAGAAGCCCATGACCGAGCAACCGTACGAACGTACTTGTCCAACTACATTCAACAAGCCTTCGGCATGCTTTCGATAGTTATGGCGGTAGGATAAGGCACCAAAATCAATATCTACACGGGCTTTCTCCAAGCTGGCGACTTGAGACACATGGATGCGCTTGCCGTTTCGAAATGTACCGGAGCCACGCTCTGCCAGAAACAAGTCCTGAGAGACAGGGAACAGAACACCTCCGGCAACTGGGTTGCCGTCAACCAGAAAGCCGATGCTTACCCCGAATTCAGGGAAAAGCCCGCGCAGGAAATTCTGCGTCCCATCAATGGGATCGACCATCCAGCACCGAGAGGGGGGGGAGCCTTTGAAATAATCCAATCCAGACTCTTCCCCGATGAGGACATCAGCAGGAAAGATGTCCATGAGCTGTTCAACGATACGTTTTTGGACGGTAATATCCACTTCAGTCAAGAAATCAGTCGGACTGGCTTTCGTCGATACGACAAGCGAGTCCCGCTGTCCATACCGCTCCACCACATAGGCGGATATATCGTATAGTACTGCCTCGATAGCGGAAATCTCAGTCATTCGATGCTCTCCCCTTTTCTCTTCCTGCAAGTCGCTTAGATCCGTAAGCCTTTTTGGTCAAACACGTGGATCATGGTAAGGTCGACCACCATATCGACAGACTGTCCGTTCTCAAAGCAAAGAGAGGGAGGTGTCACCACATAGAACTGATTGTCGTCGACAACAATGCTCACAATCTGCTCAGGGCCGGTAGGCAGAACTGCTTTTATATGACCCTTGATGCATGTCTGGTTTTGTTTGAGCGGGTGGGGGTCGTCAGAGCGCTTCAGGGTAACAGCCTCAGCCCTGAACCCGACTTTACAGATGCGCTGATCATCCGCATCCATCCGAATGAAGGCAGCTACAGCTTTCTTGAAAGGCGCCTTCCATCGTTGGCCTTCCAGATCGGAGAACCCCACCATGTTCATCGGTGGACTCCCTACGAACGTAGCAACGAACTCCGTTGCCGGCTTGAGATAGATGGTCATTGGATCGGCATATTGCTCCAACTTACCTTCCTTCATCACCGCAACATGGGTCGCCAGGCTCATCGCCTCCAACTGGTCGTGGGTAACAAACACGATGGTGCTGCCCAACCGTTCGTGCAGTGACTTCAACTCCGAACGCATCTCCAAGCGCAGGGCTGCATCCAGGTTGGACAACGGCTCATCAAGCAAAAGAATACCCGGCTGCACTGCCAACATTCTTGCCAAGGCCACCCTTTGCTGCTGTCCACCACTGAGTTCGGCCGGGTAGCGTTTTCGATAGGCCCCCATCCTGAGCAGGTCTAGGGATTCATCGACGATACGGCTTCGCTGCTCTTTGCTGATCTTTTTCAGTTTCAACCCGAAATCTACATTTTCCTGGACCGTCATATGAGGCCACAGGGCATAGCTTTGGAATACCAATCCAAGCTTGCGGTGCTCAGGACGGACAAAGATATTTTGCTTTGGAGAGTCGAAAATTTCACCTCCGATGGTAATAACCCCATCATTGGCCCGCTCCAAGCCCGAGATCATCCTCAGCGTAGTCGTCTTTCCGCATCCTGATGGACCAAGGAGACAGACGAAGCTTCCTGGTTCAAAATTCAGGGACAGGTCGTCTACGGCAATGACATCACTGGTGTACTTCTTTACAATATGCTCAAGTTTTATATCAATCATGGTTATCCTCTTCGTTTTTCAGGTGTTCAGCCGCCGATACCTTGGGCAAGACTGGTCTTGGTCAGCCGCTGTGAGACTGCAGTCAGCAGGAAGGTCACAAACGCAATGATGAGAATCACCCCGTTGGACATTTGCATCAGGGCATTGTCGGTATAGCGGATTGACAAGGTGGTAAGCACTTCCAGACCGGGAACTGCCAGCATGATGACCAGGCTCAGCTCCTTCATGCCCTGGATGAATGCCAAAAGAATGCCGCTGAACAGCGAGCGCTTCTGGATGGGAATCACAATCTTGAACATTCTCGTAAACCAACCGGCGCCCAGTATCATGGCTGCTTCTTCAGGCTCGGCACCCATCTGTGCCATCGAGCTGATGCTTGAGCGTGTCGTGAGCGGCAAATACATGACGCTCATGGCCAATATCATCAGGAGCAACGTTCCATAGAGGGCGGGAATCGGTCCCCTGCCGGTGGCAAACAGAACCAGGTACGCTGCACCAAAACCAATCCCAGGCACCAGATACGGCAGAAAGGAGAGATGTCTCAGATACTTGCTCAGGCGGTACTGTTGGAGACGCACGACTGCATAGCCCACCAAGGTTCCCAGCGTTCCACAGATCAGGGCCCCGATTCCTGCAACCTTGATGCTCGTCCATGCAACGGACAGAAGCGTAGGGTCGCGAAGCAGGCCGGGAACGGCTTCCCTGACCCGGGTTTCCTCTGCAAACCAAAACTGCAGGGTGAAGTTGTCCTTGACGAACCACCCCGGAGTCACCATGAAGGTGGAAAGTGCAAGGATGCTCAATGGAAGGACGATGACTACGAACAAGAAGCAGCCAACCAGCAAGTTCATGGGTATCTGCATCGGCCCCAAGGTAAAAGGTCTGGACATCTGGCCCTTGCCCCCCATGGTTACATACCGCTTGTACTCCCTCAGTACATAGACATCGAGGGCTACCAACAGGGCTCCGATGATGAGCATGGCCAAGGCGATGACCGCCATCACACCAGGCTCTCCTGATTGATAGGTGAAATACAGAGAGGTGGACAAGGTGTTGAACCGAACAGGCCTTCCTAGCGTATAGGGGGTGCCGAAGGTACCGACAGTACGCGCGAAGGTCAACAGGATGGTTGACATAATTGCCGGCTTCATGACCGGGAGCAGGATGTGGATGGCAGTCTGAAGTTTGTTTGCTCCCAAAATCTGTGCCGATTCTTCCATCTGGCTGTCAATTCGTTGGAATGCATTTCCAAACATAAGAAATGCCAAGGGGAAATAATGCATGGTCAGGCAAATGATGATGGGAAGCGGACCATAGGCCAGATAATCGGGAATGGTAAATCCCATCACCTCCAGAATCCCAGGAGCTCCTGCCTGTTTCCTGTTTTTGAACAGGGTGATCCACGCTGCAGCATAACTCCATGATGGGAGCATGAATGGAACAACCGCCAAGGTGGCGAAAATTCTTTTCAAACGGATATCCGTACGGGTAATGATCCAAGCCAGGATGTAACCCACTATCGTCGTGCACAGGGTAATGCAGGTTGCAATCACCAATGTGTTCATCAACGGAGAAAGAAACAATACACTGGAGACCCTTGAAGCCAAAGCCCGCTGAAAGTATCGCAGCGTAAATGCCCCTTCCTCCTGCTGGAAATATGATACGTCTATCGAATGAACCCGTACTGATTCAGTAATCAGCATGACGACCGGTATTGCAATGAGATAAGTAAGGACGAGAGCCAATATCAGACCAAGCACCATGGTCGGATTGATGGACCCTTTCTTTTTGATGAGTGCATGCATGCCCTCGTGGGTACTGAAGCGTTCTCGCAGGTGTAGTTTCACTGGTTTCTCCCTCGAACAGTAAGACCTGGATCAGGGCGCATGCAGAAAGTCTGCATACGCTCTGATCCAAAGAGAGTTGTGCGTTGTCCTATTTCTTTTGTGACATCAGCCACATATCGATGAGATCGCGTCGAACCGCTGCCGATTGCATCGGATCGAACATCAACAGAACATCCAGCCACTCTCCCCACAAGGATGTATATGGGTTGCTGGCACTAGCTGAGATGGTCTGGTTGGGTGAGAATCCACCAACTACATTGGTCCACGGGAAGCTTCCCTCTTCGGTGAGCAAAAAGCGTGCCCAGAGTCTTGCAGCATTGGGATGAGGGGCGTCGACCGGGATTACCATATACGTGGGCATGGCAAAACCTACGGCCGGGATGACGTTGGGATCGAACCCAAGATGAAGATTTTGTTCCTTGGCATCCCGATGACGGGTCAATGTATGAATGCCGATGGGAGGATTGGTTTGTCCAGGGGACCCTTTGGCTTTCGCTACTTCCGTGTCGTGTTCAACGGCGATGGGGCTGTTGGCGAACAGCTGAGCCACCCACTCCCATCCTGCGTTTTCGTATTTGGTTACGAGCTTCTTGTTGTAGCGCTGCTCATACGCAGCGGCAAATTCATCGCCGTGGTCGATCGCAGCTGCAAAGAAATGCCACATATAAGGTTGGATCTGTGGGTCGCAGGTAACAAACCGGCCTTTCCATTGAGGTTCGGTCAGTTCCCACAGATTCTTGATCGGGGACTGTGAATAGACAGCAGAGTTATACCCAATAATACACGGCTGCCAATACACAACCTGAGGATACTCCTCTTTGTCATCGATGTACTGGGCAAGGTCGGGTGGAGTCCAGGATACGGTCATTCCCTTGGGTATAAACTCGGAGAGGATTATAGCCCCATCGTCCATACCCAGAATATCGACCTGGACGTTTTTCGCCTGGACTTCCCTTCGTAGACGTTCGATGTTCTCCGAGTCATCAAACCGCGGACTCGCAACGGTCTTGATCCCGTACTTGGCTTCAAAGGCCTGTGCTGCCTGCGGGGCTCGACCCGACTGCCAACGTGCGACCAGTGACCCTTCCGCCTGTGCTGCAGCTACGAGTTTGTCATAATCATACCCTTCAACAGTCCAGAAGGGCTCTCCTTCAAACTGCGGAGTTTGAGGAGCTTGTTCCTTGGTACCTGCTGCGGTGAGGGGAAGGAGCAGGAGCAATCCGATTACGAGCATGATGAGAGTAGAATGCAAAACCTTTCTTTTCATGATGCCTCCCTTTGTTTTGTGTAGTATCTCACCTATTTGTTATGCCGTCAAATACATTTTGTATGTTCAGTATTGAACTATCATGAATCACCTCGTATACTGCTTTCTAGAGCATGAGAATACAGGGCGGGGGCTTTAACCTGATGAATATGACAACCGGACAGAGTGTACTGGAAAGACGGAAGGATATACCTCTCTACAAGCAGTTGAAGGCTGCATTGATGGTATGGATCCAGGAGAGTGAGAATGGAACCCCCCTGCCGACTGAAGAGGAACTCTGCCGCCAGTATTCCGTGAGCAGACAGACGGTTCGTCAAGCAGTACTCGAACTGGTTGATGAGGATCTTGTCTCTCGACGGCCAGGGCAGGGTTCGTTTGTCAAAAGGAAAAAAATCAGCCGCGACACTCGTTGGGCGTTGGAGGATTTCAACCGTGAAATGCGTTTCCACGGTTTGGAACCGGAGACCATCGTGCTTTCTTTGACGGTAGAGAAGAGCCTGGACTTTGTGTCAAGGAATCTGGGAATAGCCACACAGGAAGAGGTTCTGGTTATCAGACGGCAGAGGTTTGTTGATGGGTGGCCGGTGGTCATTCAGCAGTCCTATCTGCCTTCACGTCTCTTTCCTGATTTTAAAGAGAAGGAAAAAGAGCTTGAAAGCCGTTCGATGCACTCGATCATCGAGCAAGACTACAAGTATGAGCTGCAAAATGCCGAGCGCACCGTTGAAGCCATACCGGCTCCTACCAAGGAGGCTGAACTGCTCAAGATTTCACCAGGCAGCCCGGTGCTCTATAGTACGAGCATATGGAAGACGCATGAGGATGTGTGTGTTGAGTATGTTCTGGAGTGGTACCGTGGAGACCGCAGCCAATTCAATATCCAGCTGAACAGAAAGAAAGAGCCTGCAGTCTAATAGTGCAACCGGTCACTATGGCACTCCCTCCCAAAACCAAGGAATCCTGCGTCAAGTCATCATCCCAAAGTTCCATTCAGGAACCATCTGTTTTTCCAGTGAAACTACTTTGCAAAACAGCTGCCACATCAGTCTTGTGCCATGTGCAGCAGCCATGCCGGTTTGCCTTCCAATCAGATTGATTGGATAGGCATAATCAGGACACTCCCTGCTTTCTTATACGCTGACCACCCTGCCTTCATACGGCTCTAGAACCACTGACAAAGGCTCAGGTGCTTGGGTGAACTGTATACTGATGGCTGCCTTCAGCTCTGTATGGTTGTTTGCCACAACCAGGTGCTTCCCATTGGTTTGCAAAAGCCTCAGCAC
>JAAZAT010000285.1 GCA_012514185.1 Spirochaetales bacterium
AGGCCAATATTAGTTGACATGTCAACTATAAATCCCTACAGTGTCCATCATGCAACACAGTCTTTCACGCCTCGTGGCAATCCTCCATCGAAGCCATGCGCTCTATATCAATCGCTCCCTCAAGCAGTGGAACATCTCAAGCGGTGAGATCGGGTTCTTGATGACCCTCTATCGGCAGGAAGGATGCACCCAGGAACAGCTGTGCAGCCTTCTGGCCATCGACAAGGCTGCGGCGACACGCGCCCTCACTTCCTTGGAAACCAAGGGGTACATCCTGCGCAGCGTCGATGCAAGGGACAAGCGCTGCAAGTGCATCCACCTCACTGACAAAGCAAAAGCGCTGAAACAGGACATAACGGGCGAAGTGCGTGCCTGGAACGGCAAGGCTTCTGCACTGGTGGGTGAAGAAACATACCGGACGATCTGTGAAAACCTTCAAATCATACTCTCGCATGAAACATCGGAGCAGAACCATGAATGCTGAAGCCATCCATACCAATCCCTTGGGAACCGAGCCCATTTTCAAGCTGCTGATGCGCTTCTCCATCCCTGCCATTGTCGGCATGATGGTCAACGCCCTCTACAACGTTGTCGACCGCATGTACATCGGCAACAGCCCTTCGCTCGGGGCGAACGGCATTGCAGGCATCACCATCGCCTTCCCCATCATGATCATTCTCATGGCCATGGGAGTGCTCTTCGGCATCGGAGGGGCCACCCTCTTCTCGATCCGCCTGGGCCAAAAGAAGGAAGCAGAGGCTGTCCATGTGCTGGAAAACGCCTTCCTCTTGCTGACCGGCGGCGGCTTGGTCTTCATGATAATCGGCCAGATCTTCCTCAAAGACATCCTTATTGCTTTCGGGGCAAGCCAGGAAGTGCTCCCTTTTGCTACAAGCTACCTGCGCATCATCCTCTTCGGTTCGATGTTCGGGGTAACCAGCATGGGGCTGAATCACTTCATCCGGGCAGACGGCAATCCCAAGGTTGCCATGCTCTCCATGTTTGTGGGAGCCGGCACCAACATCATCCTCGATCCGATATTCATTTTTGTTCTCGATTGGGGCATGGAGGGAGCAGCCTTGGCCACCATCATCAGCCAAAGCTTTTCCTTCATCTGGGTTGTGTCGTATTTCCTGGGCAAACGAAGCCGGGTGAAACTGAATCTGAAGGCCCTCAAGCCAGAGTGGACAGTGATCAAGCTGATCGTCACCCTGGGAATTCCCCCCTTCACCCTCCAGATCGCCTCAAGCCTGCTCAATGTTATTTTGAACAAAACCCTGATCGCCCATGGAGGGGACCTGGGCATCTCGGCTATGGGCATCGTCCACAGCCTGCAGACCCTGCTGATCATGCCGGTGATCGGCATCAATCAAGGGGTGCAGCCGCTTATCAGCTACAATTTCGGGGCCAAACAGTACGATCGGGTCAAGGAGGCGGCAAAACTGGGCATCCTCAGCGCCACCTTGGTGATCATGATCGGCTACCTTGCCACCCGCCTTTTCCCCACCGCGATGGTAGGCATATTCAACCGGGAACCCGAACTGCTGGAACTGGGAACCTTCGCCTTGAAGCGATGGTTCCTCTTCACTCCGTTGGTAGGGTATCAAATCATAGCAGGAAGCTTTTTCCAAGCCATCGGAAAGAGCAAAATCGCCATGACACTCACCCTTTCCCGCCAAGGTCTCTTCCTTATTCCAGCCATTCTCATCCTTGCTCACTTCTTTGGTATGGAAGGAATCCTCTGGTCGGCCCCGATATCCGATGCACTAGCCACTGTGGTGACCTCATGGTTCTTCTTCCGGGGCCTGAGGGACCTGGAGAAGAAAGCAGCGAAGATCTAATTCAGGTTTTGGGTTTTCTTGAACACTTCCAACAGCGGCTGCCACCACTCTTTACCTCCCGACACCTCGCCGATGCCCCTGATCTTCTTGATCCGGTAGCGGACCAGGTGCTCGGCAGGCTTTGAGCACAGGACATCCAAATCCCGCAGGATGGTCTGCTTGATTCGCTCTGCTGTCTCTTGGGCACTCCCTTCTGCGATAATATCATGGATGACGGAGAACTCCTTGAGATGGTGGCTCGTCATTTTCATAGCCTCAGCTGCTTCCTTGGCCTTGGAAGGATCACGCAACAAGATTGAAGCGAATCCTTCGGGGGTTATGACCGAATAGACCGCATGCTCCAGCATATACAGCTTGTCACCCACTCCTATACCCAAGGCACCGCCGCTGCCGCCCTCGCCGATGATGAAACAGAGAATGGGAGTCTTCAGCGTAGAGAACACCTTCAGGTTCTGGGCGATGGCCTCCCCGATGCCCCGCTCCTCGGCCCCGAGGCCGGGATAGGCGCCGGGAGTGTCGATGAAGCACACGATGGGTCGGCCGAATTTCTCAGCCTG
>JAAZAT010000172.1 GCA_012514185.1 Spirochaetales bacterium
AACCTCTTTCTCTTCTCCTCCTTCTTCCTGCTTCTCTCTCTTGTCTTTTTCCAATGGTTCAAGCAGCCCTATTTGTTGGGCCTGAGCAGCACCTTCATGCTGCTGCTCAGCTATCTGGTTTGGCAAAGAAGAGAACTCACTTTGGATTTACTGACAAGGATTCCCAATTATACTGCATACTTGGAGCACCTGAAGCATGTAGTACGTACAGCACAGGAAACAACCATCCTCATGCTCGACATCGAGAACTTCCGCTTGATCAACGATCGGTACGGCAATGCCCATGGGGATGTATTCCTGCAGCGTTTTGCAACTAAACTTGAAACATCCATTCCATCGGGTCCTGTATTCAGGCTGTTTGGCAACCGATTTGCCATCATCCTTCCCCACCAAAGCCATAATGGAATCGTCCGTATCGTCAAGGACATCAGATCCATTGCCAACGAGGGTTTCCT
Organism: Spirochaetales bacterium; assembly: GCA_012514185.1. GTDB lineage: Bacteria > Spirochaetota > Spirochaetia > Sphaerochaetales > Sphaerochaetaceae > Sphaerochaeta. The sequence continues at coordinate 456 of JAAZAT010000172.1, forward strand.
CATTGAGGAAATGCACATAAGCTGCCATGTCAACATTGCCATTGTAGAAACACCGCTGAAAACCAACACGGTCGAAGAGATTGTTGAATCCCTCGATTACACAATGGCTGAAATCAAGGAGCGGCGCAGGCTTTCAGTAATCATATTCAACCAAAAACTGGTCCCCCTGCGTCAGAGAAAGCTCGATGTCCTTTCGGTTCTCAGGCGGGCTGTGGTGCAGGAGTCGATGGTCAAGGTTCTTTACCAGCCCATCATAGCAACAAAGGACAACCGCATTATTGCCGCTGAAGCGTTGATGCGAATCGAAGATGATCGGCTTGGGATGATTTCTCCGGGAGAGTTCATCCCTGCCGCCGAGATGGCGGGGCTCATCTCCCCTCTGACAGAAATCATTATACGCAAGGTCTCCACGTTTTTGAAAAACCATGAGCAACAGGCCTCTCATCTCTCTCATATCTCGATCAACATCTCTGCTGACGATTTGCATTCGGCTGAATTCGCCAGACGAATTTTGGATATCATTGAGCAGACCAAGGTGGATGCTGGAAAATTGAGTTTTGAGGTGACTGAATCCATGTTGCTCAGCCCTTCAGACTCGGTGCATAAGAACTGGAATGCATTCACTGAGCGGGGTATTCATTTCCTGCTCGACGATTTCGGTACCGGATACTCCAATCTAACGACATTGGTCAGCAAACCATTCGACTTCGTCAAGCTCGACCGTAGCCTGGTTTCAAATGCTACCAACAATTATGAACTACTGTCCCTAATCACAGGCATGCTCAAACACCTTGGCTTGAGCATGGTTGCAGAGGGTGTGGAGACTAAGGAACAACTTGAAGTCGTAATGCGGGAAGGAATTCAGTTTGTGCAGGGCTACTACTTCTCCAAGCCGGTTTCTGAAGAGCAATTCTCGAAGTGGCTGTCCGGCAGTATGTGCATTATCCCGAAGAAATAGAAATGAGGCCTCGTACCCCAACGAAGCCTCATCACCGACCATTTCCCATCTCTCAAGACTGGCGGCCACCTCCCCAGGCAGCCGCCATCTGGTCGATTCCCCCACGCAAAGGGAACGGTCTGAAGAAATCGTCTCAGAACTCTCTCAGAAAGAAAAATGTCTAGAAGGAAACACAAAACATATTCTCTCTGTATCTCCATCCTACTCTCAGTTACCCTCTGCCGTCAATGAATACCGTATCTGAGGCCCTCTTAATTCTAGCAGTGTACTATGATCATTAGAATGAAAAGGAAGTCCCCATGACAAGTTGCACATCCCATGCATGAGAGTTGAAAGCTTGTAAACTCTGAAGATATGAACCTCTCGCCAGCAAGGATACCTGCGAATACACCTGCCAGTCCGTACTGAAAGATATCAAATTCCCCACATCCAATG
>JAAZAT010000100.1 GCA_012514185.1 Spirochaetales bacterium
ATATTTTACTGCACTTTGCACAGCTTCCCAAATCTGCCCCTCTTGCGATTCTCCATCCCCGACTAAGCAAAAAACTCGGTAAGGCCTGCCGTCACGCTTACCGGCCAGCGCCATTCCAACCGCCGTGGAAAGGCCTTGGCCGAGCGAACCTGTACTGATATCGATGCCGGGACACCGTTTCATGTCCGGATGACCTTGGAGCATCGAGCCTTCCTTGCGAAGGGTGTAAATAGTGTCCATAGGAAAATAATTCCGTAGGGCCAGACATGAATAGAGCACCGGGCAGACGTGGCCCTTCGAGAGAACGAATCGGTCCCTATCCTCCCAATGGGGGTTTTCAGGTCGAATGTTCAACTCTTCGAAATAGAGCACGGCCATGATATCGGCTGCAGAAAGGGAACCTCCCGGGTGCCCTGATTTCGCACTATGAATCATGGTAAGAATGGTTTTGCGCAGCTCTTTGGCTTTGGCTTCCAAATAAGCCGGCATTTCAGATTCGGGAATGCTGTGCGTCACGTTTTGCCTCCAGGTTGAGCAGGATTCTTAGCTGGCATTCTTGAAAGTACCAACGAAAGGGTGATCCCCAAGGGTATCAGCACGATCCCTACATATTGCCGTACTGTATAGAAACCATCGAGGAACAAGAGTTCAAAAAGTATGGTGACTATTGGTTCAAAACAGCAGATGATTGCAGCCAAACTGCTGTCGATGTGCTTGGCCCCTGTGTTGAATGCCAAAAACGCACCGATGGATGAAATGAATACCAATCCAGCTACTCCCCACCACGCTGAAGGCGCAAATTGGAACTTATTGCTCTCCATGAAGGGAAAAGCCAGCAGCATGACTGCAGCGCCGGTAGTCATCACATAGGTGGTGATATGTACGCTGGAAATCGGCAGCACTTCCTTGTTCCTGATTCCCAGGATGTACCAGCTGTATATAAAGGTTGAAGCGATGGACAAGAGCAGCCCGGTGATAGTGATGCGGGCATCGCTGAAATCCATCGTCAAGACAATACCGGTCACGATCAACAAGTTTCCGAACAGTCGTGAGAGATAAAACGTTTCACGTCCTGTAGCTACGCTGATGATCATGACTACCAAGGGATAGCCGTAGAAGATTGCCTGCACGACCCCTACCGGCATTGTGGTAAAGGCAATGAACTTTGTGAGAATGGTAAGGGTGAAGGGAATCCCGATCATGATAACGATGCGCAAGATTTTTTTGTGTCCGAGTTGTACTGCTTGCTTCAAAGCACCCGTACCCGCTAAAAGCACCCACATGAGCAAGGCTGCGCCGGCAAACCGAAGCAATACCAATTCACCAGCCGATGTTCCCGCCTTGTAGGCAATCAGAGTGAAAATCGGCATAAGACCGTACCCGACTGTCGCAAGAAAGATGAGCAGAATACTGGTGTTTTTCTTCATATAGGTAGTCTATAGCAAGATTCAAATTTTGTCACTAAAAAAATTTTGTATACATGATTTTTGCAATATCATTTGTTTTGACATTTCGTCCTACACACATTAAAATATTGAATACATTATCTAGAACTGCGGAGGGAACATGCTATATAAATCCCAAGAGAAGGAACTACGCAAGCGGGCTGCCGAGATGCTGAAGCGAACCCGGTTTCCAATTACCGAAACGGAACTGGATTCGATTGCAGTTGCAGATTTCGGACTGGGCAATCCTCTCTCAGAAGGAGCACAAATCCTTACACTTTTTGCAACCGACCGCAT
>JAAZAT010000252.1 GCA_012514185.1 Spirochaetales bacterium
CCTCTCAATGGTACTGTTGTACCGTAAAACAGAGATTATAGCAACACAAGGAAGGGGCAACCACGACCTGATTCATACAGTTGTCCAAACCAAGAAAAAAAAGCAACACCAGTCTTGACCATTCCCTGCTATTTCGATACCGTACACTCAATTGACCTTTGGAGGACCAACCTGATACCCGACGCTTTACCAGCCTTCCTGGCGGGAGGGAACACCCACCTTGCCAAGCTTTTCAAACTTCCGGTAGGACTTTTTACCACCTTCTATACATCCCGGTTTCTCAGCGTAACGAGCTTTTTCAACCTCTTCCCCATCGAATTGATGCTGTTGCTTTTCTCTCTCTTTTCCCTGCTCTTCGCTTATGCCATTCAGAGACCGGCAGCTGAGTTTTTACGAACCCAGCACATCTTGTTGGTCGAGGATATCCTTCAGCACGAAGAATTTCTCAGGCTCAAGGAGTACCGCCACCATACCAATCATATCTACGACCATGCCCGGCGTGTCTCCTACCTTTCGTTTCGGATAAGCAAGGCGTTGGGCCTGGACTATCAAGCGGCGGCCCGTGGCGGCCTGCTGCATGACTTTTTCCTCTATGATTGGCGATTGAGAAAAGAACTTGATGCAAAACGTTCCACGCATGGAAAGGAACACCCTTTCATTGCATTGTCAAACGCCAAGGCTTATTTTCCTGTAAACGCATTGGAAGAGGATATCATCACCAAGCATATGTTTCCAAAGACCCTGGCCCTGCCAAGGTACAGGGAGAGCGTGGTGGTAAACATCTGTGACAAGATTTCCGCTCTCTACGAGTACTTGGTTCGCACCTAGCGTTCGCCTTCCAACCAAGCAACCACGGCAGCCATCGCCGCATTTTGCGCATCCATGTTCTTGTCGTAGGGCATCAGGTGCCCGGCCTCTTCGATATGCAGATGCTTGTTCATCCCTCTTTTCTTGCCAGTCACCAGAATCGATGCTTCTTGGGGGATGGTTGCATCAAGTCCGCCGCTGACCGAAAGAGTATCGGCAGCCAGGTGGTCGATGCAGGCCACTGCCTGCCGTCTGACCCTCTCAAGCTCCCACAGCTGTTTCGTATACTGGTACGACCAGTACTCAGAGCCCAAGAATGCGTCGTCATCAGCATCGCCTTCGTAGTAGAAACGGTAGTCAGGGTCCGGCTGCCAGTCGACTTTCTTGCGTCGAATCACATGCCTGAGCAATCTGACTTGCATGACAGGCAGCGAGGGGATGACCAAAGCAGGTGCGAGCAAGGCCAGGGTGTCTGCATCGAAGGCATCGGCGATGATGGTTGCAATCGCCCCTCCCATCGAGTGTCCCACCACCGATACATGCTCGTACCGCTGGGCGAGATAGGCAAATGCATCATACGCAGTGCCAATCCAATCCTCGGCCCTGCTGGCCAGAAAATCGTTGCCGCTGGTTCCATGACCTGGATAACGGGGGCAATACACATCAAAGCCGGCGGCAAACAAATCAGTACCGGGTCGGATGAGCTCGCCTGGATAGCCGGTGTATCCATGGCACAACAACACGGCTTTTGCCACAGCTTCCTCATGAATCATCGCCCATGGCCTGGCACTTTTCCGTACCGGTGCCTTATCCTGATAATGATGTTCGGCAAAATCGGAAATGTCATAGGTTATGTGCATGCTGTCTCCTACCAACTCTGCTTCAGCAGATTCAAAAGGTCGATGCGGCTCCGTACTTGGGTTTTCCCGTAAATATTCGCCACATGATTGTTCACCGTGTTTGCGCTGATGCCAAGCTGGCTTGCAATTTCCTTGTTGGTAAGGCCTTGGCCTATCAGACGGATGACTGCAAACTCCCGCTCGGTGATATGGTACTCCTGAAGGTCCTCCAAAACAAGCTCTTTGTTCTTGACCACCTCGGATCTTCCCAACCGAACAAACTCCATGAACAGGAAGGTCATGATGGTAATTGAGAGCGCCAGGAAATAGATACCGAACAAGAGCGGCTTGAGCGAGGGGAACATCAGGGCGAGCAGGATGGCAGGGAGCATCGAGGCGCTGACAATCATGATCGAGATGGCCGAAGTCCTTGCCGTTTTATTTGCAATGGAATTGATGTTTTTCAGGGTCACCGTGAGACAAAAGGTGATGACAAAGACGAATAAAATCAGCATCAATTGGTCGGCAATCGATTTCTGCCAGATTTCCCGGCTGATGCCCAAAACCAGATAGACCAGAGCCAAGGCATAGAACAAGCCCTTGTACGGCTGTCTCCACGGGTGGGCGATGACCCAGGTGGTGAAGTAC
>JAAZAT010000125.1 GCA_012514185.1 Spirochaetales bacterium
AATCGATGGTGGAGCCTGCTTTCTTTGCCCAGGTTTGAGCAGCAGACATCGGTCCAAATGCAAGGATGCGCCCCTGCTCTTCCACCAAATATCCGTTTTCCTCAATCCTATCTTCCAAGATAAGACTAGCATTGATAAAGAGTTGCATCGATAGATATCCTTTATGGGAATGAGTACGGCATCAAATGGATATTTCTATATCTACATGCTGTACTAGATGCAATACTATCATCGCCAAAAGAGTCGGACTATATACGTTTGTTGCAGGAATATATCAATTTCGTTCATTCCTCGGCATACAGAAAGACCGAACGAACAATCGCTTTAGCCAGGCAAATAAAAACACCTGCAAAATACACGCGTTTTGCAGGTGCTGTAATCTGATTATGAACTCGATCTTGTAATCTCAAGCAGGCAGGAACGCAGAGTTGGAAGAGTCGAAGAGAGCGTAGACCTCGCTGTCCTCCTCGAAGACCCTCATACCCGTAAGATAGGGAACCGATGCCTTGATTTCCATGTTGTTTTCCAGACGCAATTCATACTCGATATGGCTTCCCACAAAGATTGAGGAAATCACACGGGCTGGGAAGCGACCGGTGTCATCGCTCTTCTCTACCACTTGGATATTCTCGGGTCGTACGATAAGGGCAGCCTGCTTTCCTTGCTGGTAGATGACCTCCGTCTTCTGGTACTTGTCCGGCTTGAGTGCCTTTGCAGCATAGCTTTTACCTCCGGGCACTCTCGCTGTGAGGGTTTCACCATCAATGGCAGAGATTTCCAACTTCACGATATTGGCATGACCGATGAAGTCGGCGACAAACAAGGACTGAGGATTGCTGTAGATCTCAAACGGCGTGCCGATCTGCTCCACCTTCCCCTTGTTCATGACCACAATACGGTCGGCCATGGTAAGAGCCTCGCTCTGGTCATGGGTGACATAGAGGCAGGTGATACCCAGCTTCTTCTGCAACTTACGGATTTCGGTGCGCATATGCAGCCTCAATTTGGCATCAAGGTTGGAGAGCGGCTCATCCATCAACAGCAGCTTGGGCTCCATCACTATAACCCTGGCCAGAGCCACACGTTGCTGTTCGCCCCCGGAAAGCTGGCTGGGGTAGCGGTTCTCCGTCTTCTGAAGCCCAACAAGCTGCAGGGCCTTGATGACTTTAGGCCGGATTGCGTCATCCTTCTCGCCTCTCGACTTCAAGCCGTATGCCACATTATTGTAGACGCTCATGTGGGGAAACAGGGCATAATTCTGAAACACGAACCCGATACCCCGCTTGTTCACCGGGGTATTGGTCATGTCCTCGCCCTGGATGGTTATCTGTCCGCCGGTGGGCAGTTCAAACCCTGCAACCATGCGCAGCGTCGTCGTCTTGCCGCAGCCCGAGGGCCCAAGGAATGTAACCAACTCACCCTCTTCAACCAAGAGGTTGACGGTATCGACTGCACGGACCGGCTCACGGCCTTTCTGGAAGACTTTAGTTACCTCTTTGAGTTCAAGCGCCGACTTTTTCATAGGAAATCTCCTGGGATTTATGGAATTTGGAGGTGGACAGCTTCATCAGATACAGCATGACTGCATCGGCGATGAAGACGATGACGATCAGGACCATGGAGAAGGCCGAAGCTTGTGAGAATTGCAGTTCGGTCATACTCTCCAGAATTCTGGTGGTCAAGAGCGTCCAACGCACCGACACCAGGAATATGGTTGCACTGATGGCTGTCATGCAGTGAATAAATAGATAACGCATACCTGCAAGAACGGCAGGAATGATCAAGGGAATGGTGACATGGGTGAATGTGCGGACCGAGCTTGCCCCCAGGCTCAGGGAAGCCTCTTCAAGGGCTGGATCAATCTGCTCAAGAGAGGCAACCACCGAGCGGATACCGGTTGCATAGTAACGGAATACATACGCGGCAACCAGAATGCTCAACGTGCCGGTAAGTAGGATCGGGCGCTGGTTGAAGGCGATTATGTAGGCAATACCGACAACCGTACCGGGAAGCGCGTAATTGAGCATGCTGCTGAATTCAAAAAAACGCTTTCCGATGAATTGCTTTCGCTGTGCAACATAGCCGATGACCACTGCAAGAACAGAGCCAATGACTGTGGAGAGAACTGCAATCAAGAGCGTGTCGGAAATAGCCTTTTTCCCATGCTTGAATACATAGATGTAATGATCGAGGGTAAAGGAGTTGTTTACGCTCCAGACCTTCACAAACGAACCCCACAGGATGATTGCATAGAGGTAGAGAATGAAGACCACCAGCAGCGAACAGATGACTGCAATGAAAGCCGTTAAAGCGGTGGGAAGTTTGGCAAACTCGGTTCGAGCTCCGTTCTTTCCTGTTACCGAGACAAAACTCTTGTTTCCAAGCAGCATGCGTTGCAGGAAAAATACCAATAAGGCAGGAACCAACAGCAAGAACGATAGGGTTGCCCCACCACGGAGGTCGAACATCCCGGTGATCAACAAGTAGGCTTCGGTAGGCAGGACGGGGAATGTATGCCCTCCCAGGATAAGAGGAGTGGCAAAGTCGGCCAAGCTGGCTCCGAACAACAAAAGCACTGAATTGCCGATACCCGGCAGTGATAGGGGAATTGTGATGGTCTTGAACATTCTCCATCGGGAGGCACCCAACGACAGGGCGGCATCGTCCAGCGTTGCGCTCATGGTGTTCAGAATTGCGGTAATAACCATAAAGGCAACCGGAAAATATGTCAGTGTTTCAGAGATCCAAGTCCCCAGGAATCCATAGATCGAGAAATCACCGATCCCGAATGCCTTGAGCAGCATGCCATTCGGTCCTAAAGCCAGTGTGAGAGAGATGCTGCTGGTAAACGGAGGTGAGATAAGCGGCAGTATGGTAACTGCACCCAACAGGGCTTTCAGTATTTTGGGTAGATTGGTTCGGGTAACGGCAAGAGCAAACAGATACCCAAGAAAGGTTCCCGTGATGCTGACGGCAGTGGCGAGAATCAAGCTGCCGTACAGTGCCTTGATGTTATACCCGGTTCCCAATACTTTTTTCATATTGGTAAAGGAGAAGACTCCATCGACTATGAAGGTGGTCAGCAAGAGACGTATCAGGGGGAGAAATATAAAGACAGCGAACGAAAGCCAAACAGTTACCAGGGCAAAGAAAAGTGCCGGATCGGTTTTGGAGAGTGACTTGCGTTTCATCGAACCATGCATGAGGTATTCCTTTTCAGCGTATCGCCGGAGGGGTTTGATGGAGGGGTCGTCATAAGCCTGCAAGCCCAGGACGATCCCTCACTCGTGTACGAAAAACCGTCAGTTACTGCTGAATGACTTCTGCAATCCAGCGCTCAACCAAACGAGTTCGGTTCTCACCCTTCCATGCAATGTCAGCTTCGAGCAGCTTGACTTTGGACATGTCCAGGGCGGGATTGGTTACTGTTACGTCGGGTCTGGTAGGAATATAGTTGATCAGGTTGGCAACCATTACTTCACCCAGCCTCTTGGAAGAAGCCCAATCCATGAGAGCTTTGGCAGCAGCCAGGTTCTTTGCTCCCTTGATGATGCCGGAACCCTCAACACCATATGTCACGCCTTCCTTCGGATAGGATATGACCAAGTCATAGCCCTGCTGTTGGATGTCCAGAGCGTCTACGATATAAAAGACTCCGGATGCAGCCTGCCCGGTGGCAACAGGCATGGCACCACCGGCTCCGCCTTTGGTATAGAGCTGGATGT
>JAAZAT010000284.1 GCA_012514185.1 Spirochaetales bacterium
ATTTTTACCAGACACTTACTCGCAATCACCCGGCTGTGCAGAATGCAAAGCTTTTTGACTGGCTGAAATTCCTCTATGAGGTTTGGAAATACGTCGATGAGGATGCAATCTATCATTCCTCGCTTTTGGCTATGGCAGAGCTGATGAAGACCGGATGCACCCTTACCACCGATCATCACTATCTCTATCCCCGATCTTTCAAAGGGGATTTGATGGGTCTGCAGTTTGAGGCGGCCGATACCCTGGGCATGCGTTTCAGTCCTACCCGAGGTTCGATGAGCCTGAGCAAGAAGGATGGCGGGCTGCCTCCCGACAGCGTCGTACAGACCGAAGATGAGATTCTTCGCGACAGTGAACGCTGCATCAAGACCTACCATGACAGCGCCCCTGATGCCATGCACAAGATAGCGCTCGCCCCCTGCAGTCCCTTCAGCGTGACCAAGAACCTGATGAAGGACACTGCAGCACTTGGCCGCAAGTATGGGGTGCGGCTCCACACCCACCTGTGTGAGACATACGACGAGGCGGACTTCTGCCAGGAAATGTACGGCATGCGACCGGTACAGCTCATGCAAGAGTGCAACCTGATTGGAGAGGACGTATGGTATGCCCATGGCATCCACTTCAACGATGAGGAATTGAAGATCCTTCAGGAGACCAAGACCCATATCGCCCACTGTCCTTCCTCGAACATGAGGCTGGGAAGCGGCATTTGCAGGGTCAAGGAGATGCTCGACATGGGCATCAATGTTGCGGTTGCCGTCGATGGAAGTGCAAGCAATGACAGTTCCGACATGCTTGCTGAAGTTCGTCAGGCGATGCTGCTTCAACGAGTGCGGTACGGTTCCGATGCTCTTTCGGCTGCGCAGGCTTTCACCATGGCAACCGAAGGTGGGGCGAAACTGCTCAACTTCGGCAAAGTCGGGCGACTTGAGAAAGGGTGGGCTGCAGACTTGGCGATTTTTGATGTATCGACACTTCCATATGCAGGAAGCCAGAGTGACCCGGTGGCCAGTCTGCTCTTCTGCGGAACGAATCACAATACCGATTACACGATTATCAACGGGAAGGTTGTAGTGGACCACGGGCAGCTGGTCGGCTACGACGAGATGGAGCTTGCACAGAAGGCGAATGCCATCAGCAAGCGGATGATGGATCAGGCTGTCAGAGGAGAGATTGTATGATACAGGAATTTCTCATTGCAACGGATACGGAAGAAGCACTCAGACTGAAACGCAATAAGGCCAAGAGTGTTTGGTATGCCGGAGGGACGGAGATCAACCGGCTCAACTCCTCAGTGGAGGCAACGTGTGCCATCAGCCTGGCAAAGCTAGGATTGGATACCATCACCGAAGAAGGTTCCTTCATACGCATCGGCAGCATGGTGACGCTGCAGCAGTTGGTTGCATCACCTCTTATTCCGCTGTGGCTCAAGGAGGCCGCCTTGACCTGCGGGTCATTCACCCGCAGGAACATGGCTACGATCGGCGGCAATCTCGCCCTGATGAGCGACCACTCCTATCTTGCTCCGGCACTGCTTGCTTCGCGCTGCCGCCTGCTTACCGCCAACCTCACCGAGGGTGGTGCGTACAGCGAGGACAATATTCCTATCAGGGAGTATCACACGTACCATCAACAGTTCAGCGGGACGCTCCTGTTGGCTGTCAGCCTTTCCAAGGATCTTCGGTTCGTCGGCTCCAAGCGGTATGCAACCAGTGTGCAGAATCGCAGTGCAGTGCATGTAGGATTCGGGGCGACCTTGAACAGCGAGCAGGTCATCGACCATGTACGGGTGTTTGCAGCAGTGCACGGCAGCGGAGTGCAACGCCTCAGCAGTGTGGAGAATGCAATCGAAAACGGTGAATTGACCACCCGCGAGGATGTTCAGTTGGCTGTCCAGCATGCCATTACCGCCGTAGATGACAGCATCGGCAGTGCAGAGTACAAACGCTATATCGCCAGTGAAGGCATCGGCCAGCTCTTTGCCGAGTTTCTGAAAGGAGGCGCAAAATGAACAAACTTGTCTTTACCGTAAATGGGAAGAACCATACAATCACCTGCGAGACCGGCGAATCCCTGCGTTCGGTCCTCGTTCGTCTTGGCTACCGCAGTGTGCGCGACAGTGACGACCGGGAGGGTTTCGCTGGGAGCGATACCGTCATTCTCAACGATGTTCCGGTGTATGCGAACCTTGTTCTTGCCCTGCAGGCCGATGGCTCGGCCATCCGTACAGCCGAAGGCTTGGGAACAAGCAGGAACCTCAATGTGATCCAGCAGGCCATGATCGATGCCGGTGTGGTGCAGAGTGCGTACAATGCACCTGCGGCCGCCCTGTTGCTGACTTGGCTGCTTGAGAGGGTGGAAAATCCCACCAAGCAGCAGATCGATGAGGTACTCAGCGGTATTTTTATTCGCGATACCGGCTATGAACACTACTATCTGGCGGTCAAGCTTGCTGTCGAACGAATGCAGACCGGCTCCTACAAGAGTGAGATCTCCCCGTCCTTCCGTGATGAGTTGACCTATGTCGGAAAGCCAAAAGGAAAGGTGGACGGTCCCCAGCTTGTAGCAGGCGAACCAAGTTTCGTCGAGGACAGGGTACTGCCAGGTTATCACTCGATGGTCCTTTTGCGCAGTCCATATGCCCATGCGTACATCACCAAGATCGATACCAGTGAAGCACTGCTCATGGAGGGTGTGGTCGCCATCATCACCCATGAGAATTGTCCTGATGTATTTTATATGCAGGCAGGTCAAGGCAATCCCGAACCCAGCCCGCACGACCGCAGGCTTTTCAACCGCAAGGTCCGCCATGTCGGCGACCGGGTGGCGGCCATCGTGGCTGAGACTGAAGAGCAGGCAATTGCCGCTCGTGCAGCAATCAAGGTGGAGTATGAAGTCCTCAAACCCGTTTTGACGGTTGAGGAGGCGATGGAGGAAGGGGCCCCCTTGATCCACAACGGTATTGTCGAATATCGCTCCGGCGCTCCCAAGGACTTGGACGAGTACAACAAGAAAGCCGACGTGCGGGATGGAAAAGTCATCTATCAGTTCCCCTTGCACGGTGATATCAGGCGCAACATCGCCAGCGCCGCCCACGGGCATATCGGTGATGTGGAGAAGGGATTCAAGGAAGCCGATGCAGTGATTGAACGGACCTACCAGACCAGCCAGATCCAGTGTACTCCGCTCGAGCCGCATATTTGTTATGCGAAGATCGACGGTGGAAGGTTGGTGCTGCATGCCTCCACCCAGGTTCCCTACCACGTTCGGCGCATTGTTGCATGGGTGTGCCAGATTCCCGAGAACAAGATTCGCGTCATCAAGGAACGGGTTGGCGGCGGCTACGGCAGCAAGCAGGACATTCTGGTGGAGGATCTGGTCGGCTATGCCACTTGGATTACCGGCAAGCCCATTCTCTACCGCAATACCCGGCAGGAGGAGTTCATCGCCAACTCCACCCGTCATCCGATGCGGGTGACGGTGAAGATGGGAGCGAAAAAAGACGGCACGATCACTGCTGTCTATATGGATGTCCGTGCCAATACTGGCCCTTATGGCAACCACTGTCTTACGGTTCCGATGAATGCATGCTCCAAGACCCTGCCGCTTTTGAAAGTCGACAATATGAAGTTCGATGTCATCACCTACTACACCAATATCGCTCCCACAGGAGCTTATCAGGGTTACGGTGCACCAAAGGGCAGCTATGCACTGATGATGTGCATGGCCGAACTTGCCCAAGAGCTTGGCGTCGACTACTACGACATGGCCATGAAGAACAAGGTCGAACCAGGGTATATGCTCGAGATTCTCAAGGGGCTGGGAGAGGGGCGTGAAGGCAATGTGGTGCCGGTCGGCTCCTGCGGTCTTGAAGAAGCCTTGGTCAAGGGCGCCCGGATGATCGAGTGGGGCAGGAAGGAGGTTTCCAGCGATCCTGATTGGAAGATCGGCAAGGGCTTTGCCATGATCCAGCAGGGCAGCGGGCTTCCCGGACTTGACCACTCCAATGCATGGGCCAAGCTGCTGACCGATGGAACCTTCCAGATATTCAGCGGTGGAGCGGACTTGGGAACTGGATTGGATACCATCAGTGCAAAGATGATCAGCGAGGCGTTCTGCGTGCCGCTTGACAGGGTGACGGTCACCAGCGGTGATACCGACAGCTGTACGTTCGACACCGGAGCATATGCTTCCAGCGGTACTTACTTCAGCGGTGGTGCATCCTACAAGGCTGCCCAGGACTTGAAGAAGAATCTGCTTGACGAGGCTGCCTACCAAATGAAGGAGAGTGCCGAGGATTTGATCCTGCGTGCACCGGGCGAGGTTTACAGCACTAAGACCGGCAGGACTCTCAGCTATGCAAAGCTCAGCCACGATGCCCTGACTGGAACGGGACGCGGACAGGTGATGGGCAAGGCTTCCTTCACCACCAACCACAACTCCATCCCCTATGGTGCACACTTCGCCCAAGTTGCCGTCAATGTACGTACAGGACAGCTCAAGGTGCAGAAGTTCTACGCCCTTCAGGATGCAGGGACTCCGATCAACCCCGAGCTCGCACTTTGCCAGATGTACGGTGCTGTACTCAAGTCCATCGGCCATACGCTCTATGAGCAGATGATCCTGGATGAGAACGGGGTGTGCCTCAATCCGACGCTCAGCGATTACGGCGTACCCATGATCAGTGAGAAGCCCGAGGATTTCAAGGCTGTTTTGATTGATATCAATGATGAGGTCGGCCCCTACGGAGCCAAATCCATCAGCGAAATCGCCACCAACGGGGCTGCTCCCGCCATCGCCATCGCCATCCATGATGCGGTCGGTGTATGGATGAGAAATTGGCCCTTCACCCCGGAGAAAATCTTGAAGGAGATGGGAAGAATCTAAAGGATTCTTGCAACAAACTGCAACATTAAATCTAGACAGCGGCACTCTATCATGGTATAGTGCAATTGTCTGGATTTTTTTATGAACAAAACCAATGGAGGTTCCACAACATGAAGGACAAAGCCACTATTAAGAAGATGATCGAGGAGCTGAAACCCCTCAAAGTCGACAACATGTATCTCAATGACTTTTTCCACACCTGGAAGGAGTCCGACGACGAAATCGCAGCCGTGTTCCAGGTAGCGGAAGTTCTGCGTGCCCTGCGCGAGAACAACATTTCCACCAAAGTGTTTGATAGTGGCCTTGGAATCTCGATATTCCGCGACAACTCCACCCGAACACGTTTCAGTTTCGCCAGCGCCTGCAACCTGCTTGGCCTCGAGGTTCAGGACCTTGATGAGAAAACCAGCCAGATCGCCCACGGTGAGACGGTCCGCGAGACTGCCAACATGGTCAGCTTCATGGCCGA
>JAAZAT010000153.1 GCA_012514185.1 Spirochaetales bacterium
TCATGATGGCGTCGTTGTAGATGATGCCGTAGCCTTCCACTGCATAGGGAATGGCCAGGACCTTATCACCATCACCGAGGGCCATGGACTTGTCGCTGAGGATCTTGTAGAACTCGGTGTTCTTCAGGTCCGCAGTGTAGTTCTTGCTGTCGGCAAGGCCGATGGGTCCGTTTGTCTGGAAAATCACCGGGGGATTGCTCTTGGCGATTTCACTCTTCAGCGTCTGGGCATAGGTGCCGCTTGCTGCAGTGACAACCTTCAGCTTGATGCCGGTTTCTTTTTCGAATGCAGGAGCAATCTTGGTTTCATAGACATCGGCGATCTCGGGCTTGAAGTTCAAGAAATACACTTCTTTCGCAACAGCGGCTTCTTTGGTGCCGGCAGCGAAGAGAACCGAGCTCATTGCCAGAGAGACAATCAACAGGGTGATCAATAACGTTTTTTTCATGGATTCGTTCTCCTTGTTTGTTACCGTGAAAATGGGCGTAAAGTGTCCAGTTTTCCATCGGTACATAGTAATACTAAACCGGTTTTATAAACCGGTCAACTTATTTCTGTAATAACTTTTGGTCTTGTTATATCACTATATGTTTATTTTAAATTTATTTCTTGTTTTTTTAGGCACAGCGATGTTTTTCCTCAGACAAACCGTTATAACTTGCATACAGGTTTATTGCAATGAAATCTTGCCTAAAGCCGAAGAGATGGTGTAGACTTATCAGTACGACGTGATTTAGTCCCGACTTGCAGCGTCGCAAAACAACTTGCTAAAAGGAGTCCGCATGCAGTACACACCCATCTATGAACTGAAGGGGCATCGCATCACCGAGACCTATGTGGTCGAAGGTGTCACCTACGAGGCTGAGATTGTCATCAACAACCTTGGCTTTGCCATGGGCATGGCAGGCTTCGATCCGTTTTGTGTTGAGGTCACCCTCCACAAGGAGAACGAGACCGAACCGCATGGTTTCTCGATTCTGCTTCCCAAGAGAAAGAAATCCGATGCATCGCTTGAAGATCGGTTCATCGTACCGGACATAACCCTCTTCAACTCCCACCGCTTCACTACTGCAGGTGAGGCAAAACTTGTCGAGGCGGTCCATCGCTATCTCGAGGAAGCAAGACTCTATGAGAAGATTGGAAGAAGACTGAACCGGTTCGTTGTCAGATTGGACGGCCATCCATCCTCTCCGTCCTGATTACCGTGCAATGGGTGAATCACTCATTGCCGACATCCCCTTCAGTTCTGTTGAACATCCAAGGCCAATCATCATACGTTCTCAGATTATCCTTGGCCTATCGAAGTGCGGACAAATGGTAAACATCTTGGCGATTGCAATCAAAAAATGGGGGCATTGCTGCCCCCGATTGACAGGAATGAACTTACTTGGCGATCAAGCGAAGCAGAAGCTCATAGATTTGCTGGCCTCCCTGTGCCGGTGTGATCTGGCCGAACGCAACCCGCTGATACAAAAGGAAGAGCGTGCTGTTGAACTCGGTGTCGTTGGGCACGTGGTCGGTCTCAGGAGAGGTATGCGGACCTGCAACCTGCATGTAGTCAAGAATCTTCTGGTCGACAGGAGAAGAAGAACCGGCGGCACGGGCGGAAGCAGAAGCAGGAGTACCGCGGTTGCTGCCAAGAATTCGGGCGGCTTCAGGATCATTCACCAGGAAGTTGATGAACTTGATTGTTTCGTCGGCATTCTTGGAATCCTTGTTGATCGTGTAGAACTGACTGGGAGCCTGCCAAAGGGCCTTGGTGGCTGCTGCACCGGGGAACTCGATAAGAGCGAGTTCGTCGGTGGTCGCTGCCTGATACCCGCTCAGCTGATTGGTATACAGGTATCCGATGGCAACCTTGCCTGCAATAAGGGCTGAAGAGTCGGCGTTGCTTTCTGCATACCCGGCAGCTACATCCGGCGGGGGAATGAGGCCGTTCTTTCGGTAATCGGCAAAAAGCTCGAGATACTTCTGGGCGTCTTTCGCAGTGACTGCGGTGGAAGCGGTGGCTGCATTGTAGAGCGGAGTCCCGTTGTAACGAGTCCAGTATCCGAACGGAGTCGAGTTGGAGGACATGACACCGATATCCTGCATCGGATAGACACCGGAGGGCAGCTTGCCTTTCAAGGTCATCAGATATGCACGGAATTCGTCATAAGTCATGGCTGTCTTGGGAAGCGGAGCACCAACCCGTTCAAGGAGGGACTTGTTGTACACAAGAGCGGGCATGGTGACACCGGTGGAGACGCCAAGGAGCTTGCCACCGATGGTGCCGCTTGCAACAGCGCTGGGATCGATGACCGAGGTGTTCAGCAAGTTTCCTGCATACTTATCCAAAGGAAGCAGGACGCTTGCATAGTCGGGAATGTTTCCACCCATCTGGATGATGTCCGGTCCATCACCGCCTGCAAGCTGGGTGTCGACCTTCACAAAATGGTCGCCTGCTCCACCGGAAACCTCAGGGTTCACCTTGACGCCTGGATTGCGGGATTCATAGAGTTCGATGGCCTTTTGACTGATGGTCACGCGCTCCCCGCTGCCCCAGTAAGCCCAACGGATGGTGACGGGCCCGCCTGCTGCTGCAGCCTGTTCCTTGGTGCCTGCACCAAAGACCAGGGATGCGCTGATTGCTGCGAACAGCAAAACCATTGTGATTTTTTTCATAAAATCCTCCTAATCGTAAGGGACCTTTGCTATCCCTTGATTCCAGTAGTAGCGATACCTCGGACGAAGTACTTCTGCAGGGAGAAGAACAGCGTGAATGCCGGGATCAGCGAGAGCACCGACATGGCAAACATCGGCCCCCACGAAGACATACCCGAGGAGTCCAAAAACAACCTGAGTCCCATCGGGACGGTATACCGGTTCGGACTGGTGAGATAGAGCAACTGGTTGAAGAAGTCATCCCACGTCCAGAGAAACGAGAAAAGCAGCGTAGTAATGAGGGCGGGTACGGTAAGGGGCAAGATAATCCTCGTATAGATACCGAATTTGCTGCACCCGTCGATCAGGGCCGACTCATCGATGTCGCGCGGAAGACCCCGGATGAACTGCACCAACAGGAAGATGAAAAAAGCATCCGTTGCAAAGAACTTGGGAATGATGATCGGCAGGAAGGTGTTGATCCACCCGAAATTGCGGAACATGATGTACCGGGGGATGGTGGTGACATGGGAAGGCAGCATGAGGGTGACCATCATCACCGCAAACCAGAATTTCTTTCCTACGAACTTCAGCCTTGCAAACGCATAGGCGGTCAGCGAGCAGAATACTGCATTGGCGAAGGCGCTGAGCAGACAGATGATGAAGGAATTCTTGAAGAATGTATCGAATCCGACGATGCCGATGCCCTTCCATCCTTCACGGTAATTTTGTGCGGTGAACACCTTCGGCCAAATGCCTGCATCGGTGAAAATCATATTACTTGGCTTGAAGGATGCACCAATAAGCCACAGGATGGGATAGAGCATTCCCAAACCGAGGGCGATGATGAATGCGTTGAGCAGAAGCCTGCTTGCCAGTGTTTTCTTTGCCTGCATACCCTACTCCCCGCTTCCATAGGAGACCAGATTGCCCGAAACCTTGAACGACAGGGCGGTAAGGCCGGCGATGATGATCAGCAAGACCCATGCCATGGCTGCTGCATACCCCATTTCCGAGAATCCAAACCCCTTGATATACAGATACAGGCTGTAGAACATGGTGGAGTCGAGCGGTCCCCCTGAGCCGCCGCTGACGATGAAGGCTTGGGTGAACGACTGGAAAGCACTGATCATCTGCATGACGAAGTTGAAAAAAATGATCGGCGAGAGAGAAGGAAGTGTTATGGCGAAGAACTGGCGGACCCTGCCCGCCCCGTCCACACTCGATGCCTCATAATACTCACGGGGGATTTGCTGAAGACCTGCAAGGAAAATGATCATCGGGGAGCCGAACTGCCAGACGGCAAGAAGAATCAGGGTATAGAGCGAGTACTTGGGATTGGAAATCCAAGCCGGCAGGTTTTGCATTCCGAATACGCTGCCCAGAATCATGTTGAGCAAGCCGTCGCCTGCAAACAACCGTCTCCAGAGAACGGCTATGGCTACCGATCCACCGAGCAGGGTTGGTATGTAGTACAGTGCCCTATAGAGCCCAATCAGCTTAAGCTTCTTGTTCATCAGCATGGCAACGGCCAATGCAAAGACGAGCTTCAGAGGAACAGAGATGAAGACAAACTTGACGGTGACCATCACCGAGTTCAAGAACCGCTCATCCTTGGGCAGGGAATCGGTTCCCACAAACATCACCAGATAGTTGCGCAGCCCGATCCACTCGGGTGGGGTGCGGATATTGAATTTTGTAAACGAGAGGTAGAGCGAGTACAGCATGGGATAGAGGGTCAAGCCTAAAAAACCCACCAACCATGGTATCAAAAAGGCATAGGAACCTAGGTTCTCCTTCCAGATTTTCTTTCGATGCAGATCAAGCATGCAGCAATCTCCCAATCCAGACACGCGTAATAGTTCATATACATGATATCACAGGTTTGCCAATAATCAAGAAATTGTGCTCGGACACACTATACATTTAAACATTTCATAAACTACCCGGTCAGGACATGATGTCAGTGGAGTCTAGGTTGAATTTCCCCCAAACCGATGAATGCTTGAGAGAAATACGTTCACAATAGCCGGGTCATAATGAGTGCCCGAACAGGTTTTGATTTCCTCAATCGCCTCGTCTTTGGTCATAGGCATTTTATATGATCGTTCACTGGTCATAGCGTCATAGGAATCGGCGATCATGATGATCCTTGCCTGCTTGGAAATCTGCTCCCCGCTGAGGCCCCTGGGGTATCCCCTCCCATCCCAACGCTCATGATGTTCCAAGATTGCCAGGCTGAGATCGTTGAATTCGCTGGAGGCTGAAAGAATGCGATACCCGATCTCAGGATGCCGTTTCATCACCTCCCACTCCTCGGATGTGAGTCTCTCAGGTTTGTTGAGAATCGCCTCCTCCACCCCGATCTTGCCGATATCATGCATGAGCCCTGCAACCCGCATGCGGTTTACCTCACGTTCGGGCAGGCCGAGCTGCTCGGCAAGGAATGCACATAGTGAACTGACCCGCTTGGAATGGGCCGATTCGCGGTTGCTCTTCGCAAACAGGGAATTTATCACCAGACCGATCGACTTGTTCTTGGCACTGCTGCTCTCATACAGCTTGTTGCGGTTCATCATGTCCTCGGCCCGCTTCATCACCTGCTGAACATCTTCGTTCATCGAGGTCCTGGTTGCGTACCCATAGGACAGGGAGAGATGGAAGGATTCAATGGAAACCTGCTTGGCCGCATCCTCAAGCCTGTGGATGAAGCTCTCAGCCTCGTTGGAGGTCTTGTCTTCCAGCAGGAAGACAAACTCATCGCCGCCATATCGAGCGACAACTGTATCATCGTTGCACAAACCTCTCATGAGCTGAGCGGTCTTCTTCAACACTGCATCACCCATCTCATGACCAAACGAGTCGTTTACGAGCTTCAAGCCATTGATATCAACGATAAGGAGGGTGAACGGCACCATGGTGCTGGCTTGCTTGAGTGCATTCTCGAAATACACCCTGCTATAAAGTCCTGTCAAGAAATCGTGGTTGCGTTGGAACAGGAGTTTCTGCTCATATGCTTTCTCCTCGGTGATGTCCCTGCAAACAACCACCGCACCCAACAAGGTCTGTGCCTTGTCGTAAATGGGTGCAAAACTATAGCTTCCCAACCAGCGCTCACCGGTATCCTTCTTAAGCACTGAATATATGGTGGTCCCCGACTCACCCTGCAAGGCCCTGAAGCCCGACCACTTCTTGGTCTCCAACCTACTCCCATTTTCCTGATACGCCTCAAACAAGGTGTTGAAGGAGGCCAGGTCAGCGGGACATTCCGAACGTGAGGCGAAACGGTAGTATTCCAAAAATGCCTTGTTGATGAGAATGAACCGGCTTTCCCCATCGATGATGAATACGGCATCGAGCATTGAATTGATTGCGGCATCGAGGGTTGCGTTGCTTCGAGACAGGGATTGATGCAAGAGCTGTTGGTCTTCCAAGGCGGACAGAACAATCTGGCGGCTGTGCTCTGCTTCGCTGTGAAGCAGTTTCATCTCTTCGAGTACTTGCTTGCGGCCGGTGATATCAAAGAATGTCACAAGAATACTGTCCGAAAGAATCGTTCCAGCAACTTCCATAGTATAGGAACGGCCGCCTTGCGTCCGAATGATGCATTCAAGCGGACTGATCAAGGAGTGATGCTGTGCCCGTGCCTGTGCTATGTTCTCCTCCCACTTGCTACGCATTGCTTCGCGATAGGCTTTGTCCGGATACGCCTGCTCATACCAGGCAGCAACATGCGTAATCTGGGTACCCTTGTATCCGAACACGCTATACCATCGATCATTTACCGCAAGCACCGTCCCGCTGAAATCGATAAGAGCCAGCGGCATCGGAGCTCCGGAAAACAGTTGTTCAAATTTTTGTTGGCTTGCCGTCTTCTCTTTTTCAGCGATCTCCCTGCCCTTCATCTCACGAAACAGCGTCCAGATCCAGAAAACCAGGATGAGAATCAGAAATACGGTAATGGCTATCAGCCAGCGTACGGTAAACGGAGAGATGGATTTTTCATACTGGGACGGCAGATGGTCTGCATACATCGTTTGGCGTTCCGAGGCGGGAATGGCTTGGATGGCCTTGGTAAGAATCGAGGCAAGCGGGGCCACCGACGAATGGACGGCCATGGAAAGCGCGTGCACGTAGGGAGTGCTGCCGACCACCTTGATTTCATAGTTCAAGCCCAGGTTCGTACTATAATGGTTGATCACCAAGAGGTTTTCCACCATGCAAAAAGCTTCACCCTTCTGCACCATGCGCAGACCCTGTTCCACAGATTCTACGAGGACAAGGGCAAGTTGTGGATAATCTTTTCTAAGCCACTCTTCGCTGGAGTATCCCTGTACAACGGCTACTTTGCGCCCCTCCAGCTCTTCCA
>JAAZAT010000011.1 GCA_012514185.1 Spirochaetales bacterium
CAAGGCGGCGAAGGCGATGAATACCTACCTGGCTTCCCTTTGATGGATCAAAAGGTGGGCCTGACCTTGGTCGGGTCCACCGCCTTGAAGCTCATTTCGTGTTTGTGTATAGTGACGTAGTGGATATTCGTAACGATTGCCGATCGGTGATCTGTCAGCTTCAGGCTACTGAAAAAAACCAGGCTATTCTGGAAGTGATAGATTCCTGCACCATATTTGATTCTCTTCCCGATATCGAACGCTTCAAACGCGGGGTGCTGCGTCGTGAACGCGCACAGACTACAGGAATCGGGCACGGGGTGGCTATAGCCCATGGAAAGATCCTGGGGTTGAACGAGGTACGTATCGCCTTGGGCATCAGCAGGGATGGCCTTGAGTACGGAAGCGCCGATGGTATGCCGGTGCACCTGCTTTTTGTCATCGCCTCCTCACCTTCCATCCAGATGGAGTACCTGGGCGCCTTGAGCGCAATCCTGCGCAGCGTGCGTACCGATGAGATGCGAGCCCACCTCGTAGACCTACAGATGAGCAAATCCGATGAGGCTTGCCAGCGTTTCTTTACCATGATGGCACGGCAGCGGTTCGTCTGGTTCTGCAAGGACAATCAATAGAACTCTCCTGCACAGAGCACTGTCTTGACTCTTTCATCCCATGCATCGGTGGGGATGGCTTCCAATAATTGATACCTGCGGCATATGCCGATGCTGAAGACCTCCGGGTGCGATGCGAGATAGCGGTCGTAGTAGCCTTTTCCACGGCCAAGCCGCTCTCCGATCCTGCTGTAGGCGAGGGCGGGAACCAACATCACATCCTTCTTTGATGGTTCGACAATGCTCTTCTTCAAGGGTTCTAGGATGCCGTACCGTCCTGCCGTCAACTCATCAAGACTCTCAACGGTATAAAAGACCAGATTCCCGTTCTCCGTGCATACCGGCAGGGCAAGGCTCTTATGTGTAATGGCATGCTGCAACAGCTCGGTGATGCCTACTTCTGAAGCCAAGGGAGCGTAGGCAAACAGCCGCTCTGAGCTCGTATACCCGCTGTATTGCAGCAATGCAGCACAGCTCTGCTCGTCTTCTTCTGAGAACTCTTCTAGAGAGAAAAGCCTTGCCTGACGGCGCAGCTGAGAACGCAAGGTGTGTTTGGCATTCATGGATGAACTATAGCATACGTGCGAACAGAAGGAGTAGGAGAACCTGGATGGATAGCAGCACATCGACACTCGTGTAAGGAAGTCTCGGCCTTGGACGGGACGGGTCGAAGAGCCTTGCTTCCAAGGCCAGGGAGAGGTCTTCGGCCTTGTCCAGCAACAGGCTGAAAATGGCAGAGACCAGGGAGGTGAGTGAGTACAGGGGATTGCGCCGTCTCTCCAGGCGCGCTTTTCTGGCGGTAACCACTTCCAGCGATGCATCGAAGATCATGGGAAGGATGGAGAGGGTCAGCTCGATGGTGCTGGCGACCTCCCATCCCCGAACAAATGGGATTCTGTTGAGCATGCTTCCCAGCGATCTGGCCAAGTCGTCGGGGGATGTGCTGTCGGCAATCAGCAGGCCGCAGAGGATGATGCAGATAAAGCGCAGGAAGGCTGAAAAGGATGCCTGATGACTTTGTGTTGCCAAGTACTCGGTGATGAGGATGAGCAGCAGCAGCAAGGCGAAGTACCTGAGCTCGCGCTTGTAGCGCCGCAGGGGAAGTCGCTGGGTGAGTGCTGCACCAAGCAAGGCGGTGCTTACAAGCAGCAAGCCCGGCAAGGAGACCGAGAGGATGACCACGCAGATTGCTATGATGGCTGCAATCTTGGTGACAGGATTCGCCTTGCACAAGAAGGTGTTCTGTTTGCGGTAGTGGAAGATCAGGGCTTCAGCCATGACAGGTCCTTGATGGCAAGCGAGGAAGGCAGGTAGATGCCGTGCCCCTTCAAATGTGGATAGACATCGGCGGCAGTGCCGCTTTGGACCAGGAGTCCGTCATCGAGCAGCAGCACGTGGTCGGCATGGGCGAGGGTCTTCTCCACCTCATGGCTTACCAGGATGATGGTGTGTCCCTCCTGCTGAAGGTTCAGCAGCGTGGAGAGCACACTTACGACCGAGCGGTAGTCGAGGTTTGCAAACGGTTCATCCAGCACCAGAAGCTTGGGATCCATGACCAAAACACCTGCAATGGCGAGTCGTCGCTTTTCTCCTCCGCTGAGGGTGCGTGGCCTTTGATCTCTCTGTTTGTGCAAGTCAAGCAGGGTGAGAACCTCTTCCAATCGGTTTTCTTGCACTTCCTTGGACAGCCCAAGATTTTCCATCCCGAAGCGTATGTCCTTCTCGACAGTCTGGCCGACTATCTGTGTCTCTGCATCCTGGAAAACCAATCCGATGGCCTGCATGCGCTGCTTGGGCTTGTGGGTCAGGTCCTCGTCAAAGAGCTGGATCCTACCGGTTTTTGGTTGCAGAAGTCCTTTCAGGCAACGAAGCAAGAGACTCTTGCCTGAGCCGTTGGGGCCTGTGATCAGGGTGAAGGAACCTTTTTCTATGGTAAAACTCAAGCCCTTGAGAATATGCTTGTCCTTCTCAAAGGAGAAGTTGAGATCCTGAACCGAAAGAATGGGCTGATTTGCTTCAATCATGTGCTGTGACTGTAGCAGATGACCCGGCATTGGGCAAGATTTGAAAGCCTATTGTCAACCTCGGGCATTGCTGGTGTGATTGTGATAGAATCTGAAACGAGAAAGGAGTGTCGGAAATGCAGGATACCTTTACTGTCGTGGATATGGCTGCTTGGAAACGGGCTGTACATTGCCAGGTGTTTCGTGAGTATGTGGAACCTTCATATTGTGTGACGTTTGAACTCGATGTTACGCATTTCCTTGGGAGGGTTCGGTCCTTGGGTTACTCCTTTACGTTTTCAATGGTGCATCTGGTAACTTCGTGCGCCCAGGAAATTGAGGAGTTTCGGTATCGGTTTCTCGATGGTCGTGTTGTTTTGTACAAGAAAATCAATACTGCTTGCACCTATTTGGATGAGCAGAGTGATTTGTTCAAGGTAGTCAATGTTCCTATGCAGGATAGTCTTCTCGACTATCTTGCTGAAGCTGACAAACGGGTGAGAGCGCAGAAGGAGTACTTTACTGGTCCCTTGGCGAATAATGTCTTCCAATTTTCTCCCATGCCTTGGCTTTCCTACACCCATATCTCCCATACTATTTCCGGAAAGAAGGATGCATCCACTCCCTTATTCGATTGGGGCAAGTACACGGCAAAGGATGGCAAATGGATGCTTCCTTTCTCTGTGCAGGCGCATCATTCTTTTGTGGATGGTTTGCATATCGCAAAGCTCGCCGATTCAATACAGAAGCGTCTGGATGCATTCTAAGGAAGAATTTTCAGTTTCTTCAGCTGTGCCTGCAACGTAGTGGCATCGGTATACAGGTATGCTTCCAAGCCTAGTGAGCGGGCGCTTTCAACATTCGCAGGCATGTCATCGGTAAAGAAGATCTGATCCGCCTTGAGTTGCTCCTCCTCAAGGATGCATTGAAAGAATGATATGTCCGGTTTTTCCCTATGCATCAGGTGGGAGGCATAGACGTAATCAAAGACGTCATACTGATGGAGCTCTTGGTGTCTGGTGTAGTGGGAGTCATGTACATTGGTGCCGCAGATCACGCGATAGCCTTTTTGCTTGAGCTTGGAGAGAATTTCCAAGGTAGGGATGTCGACTGTCGGTTCAAAGAATTTACCAAGCAGGCTTTCTTCATGCTTTGGCACACAAGAACCTGTTGCTTTCTCATACACATCCCACAGTTCCTTCTCTGCAATCTCTCCTTTGCTGTGAGACCGCAGTGCCTGGCTGAAAGGCTCGGGCAGTTCGGAGAACGAAGTCTCCCTGCGTCCCAGAAAAGCAAGAAGCTTGGGAGCCACCAGAAAGTTACGTACCAGCACCCCTCCCATATCAAACATGCAGACCTTGATCATAGCACCCCTCCATCGTAGGGACTTTAGCACAAAACCGCTTGGCATATGTTGCAAGACATTGCGTTTTTTTAGAAAGGTGTTGACAAGAAATCACCAATTAGGGTATACAAGAGAACGTTGAAGCCGCTTTAGCTCAGTTGGTAGAGCAAAGGACTGAAAATCCTTGTGTCCGCAGTTCAATTCTGCGAGGCGGCAAAGACAAAGAGAACTCCTCCTCCCACTCGGGAAGGGGAGTTTTGCTTTTTCAGTATAGAATTGTGGATGTGACTTGACGTAGAGTATGGTGAATATGATGGCACAAATCATATCCGGTGGTTTCTTCCGGTACAACAACCTCTCACAGATTGCATCGAATACTGCGTGCCCACCCTGCCGACTCGCATGTCCGCTGGCTGACTGTCTACAGGCTTGACAATTCCTTCCCCAGATACTCCATATCCTCTCTGCTGTAGCGCTGATCGATCTGTACACTTGCCACATGATCGTAGATGTAAGAGGCGTGCTGATACTGTTCCTTGTTGGTCAGCATGGGGGGAAGGGGCCAGTAGATGGTGCTCTTTATTCCCTGTTGTTCGAGTTGTTGCTGAGCTTTCGCCCTATTCTCACTGTAGAAAGAGAAGTGGCTCGGACAGGTAACATCATCAAGGCTTGGGAAGATCGGCCGGCATTGAGAGGATGGTTGGAGAGAGTCGAGCACTGTCTGATAATTGGCCCTGCGTTTTGCAATCATCTGTGCCGGGTCTAGGTTGTTCAGGATGTTTGTCGACTTTTCATCGCTTGCAAAGGCGTCGAACATACGCCTGAGGCGCATCTCCGTCTCCCAAAACACCGAGGATGCCAATTCGTTGTATGAGTCCTTTCCGGTCTTGATGGCAAGCTTGCGGTATTCCATCGCTTTGTATCGGCCTTTGAGGTGCTCTTCATCGGCTGCAAGCGGTTGGATTGAGAATGAACCACTCTTTTTGACTGCAACACCGCCGCTTGCAATTCCCAGCCATTTTCGGACACTCCCTGCATAGTAATCAGCACCCTCATAGTGTCCATCGTTGGAAAACATGCTGTGGGTGGTGTCCTGTATGATCGTAATGTTTCTTCTCTTGCATGCAAGCAGAAAGGCCTTGTCGTAGCGGCTGAAGCCGTTGTAACCGCAAAGGTTCAGCACCGAGACATTCTCAAGATCCTCATAGTTGAAGTGAGGCCTGAGCTCATCTGTGTCAACGTCATAGAAACGCAGCCCGTAGCCTGCCTTCACGTAGCTGGCAAGCACCGTCTCACAGGTATAGGCGGGAACGTATGCCATCTTTCGCTCATCGGCGGCTCCACAATCCAAAAGACAGGCATACAGCGCGCATCGGCCGGAGAGAAAGTATTGGACATCAAATCCCCTATCCGAAAAGAAAGAGGACGGTTTCTCCCCGATTTCCTGCAGGGGGAACATGGACCCGATGCGCATTCCCATATCAGAAGCTCCTGATGGTCTCTTCGTTGATTCTCAGCAGGATTTCCTTGGCGAGGCGAACCGCCTGCTCGACATCGAAGAGGGAGCTGATCCCATAGTGGGTGTGGGCATAGCGGACAGGGACTCCGATGACAATGGCGGGAATCCCATCATTGGCCAAGTGAATCGGAGCCCCATTGGTCGCCCCTGCACTGCGGACAGCCTCTTGGACCGGGATGTCAAGCCGTTGGGCAAGGTCGAGCGCATAGCGCTGGAAGCGTGGGTTGGTGATCATGCGTGAATCGATATGACGCAGCATCGGGCCCTTTTTCAGGCAGGTTTGCGCTTGGTAGGCAGGTACTACGGTATCGTCTGCAGGACACCCTTCAAAGACGATGGCAAGGTCCGCCTTGATCGTGTTGGCACTGACAATCGAGCCGCGCGTCCCCACCTCCTCCTGACTGGAGAAGTCTCCAACAAGGTTGACCTTCAAATTCGTGCCTTGAAGCTCCTTGAGGGTGGCAAGGGTGCTTGCACAGCCGATTCGACAGTCGAACGCCTTGCCGATGAACAGGCCGTGTTTCTCATCATAGGTGCAGGTGACATCGGGCACCACCGGGGCTGCTATGCCGATCCGGTAGTCATTGATGACCTCCTCACTGCTGACGGCCCCTACATCGAGCACGAGGTTTGTGATTTCCAGGGGAGCCTTTTTCTCTGCCTCACTCATGAAGTGCGGCGGCTTGCTTGCAACTACAGCAGGAACATAGACACCATCCTTGTTGCGGATGCGTACCATGTGGGCGGGGACATTTGTCGGGATCCAACCGCCGATGGTGATGAACTCAATCATCCCGTCGGGCCTGATCGCCTTGACCATGAACCCAACCTCATCGGTATGGGCATTCAGCTGAACGATGGGCTTATTGCTCGTGTTTTCATGTCGGTAGAGGTAGAGGTTGCGCATCCGGTCTTCCTTGAAGGTTCCCAGGCCATTGCCTTCTTCTCGGATGACGGTAAGCACTTCATCTTCGAATCCGCTGATGCCGTTGGCATCGCTGATGCGCTGTATGCTTTGAATGAGGTCTTTCGTATGCATGGACTTTGTCCTTTAGGATGGAGAGAATTCTACAATAAAACCAGACAGAAGCATCACAAGAGACCTGATGATGTGCAGCAGTGAACGCATATCCGCCTGCAATGGCTTCTGTCTGGAACCTAATACCCTGTTACTTGGAAACCTTGACGGTCTCCAGCCTGTGATATCCTATCGGGTCGAGGACAAAGCCTTCGACTTTCTTGTTTGCACCGGCGGTGATCGCGGTGTAGATGATCGGAGCGTTGTTTGCGACTTCCTTCAGCTTGATGGCCAGATCCTTGTAGGCAGCATCACGAACCTTGGTATCGGCGCTGGTGCGGCCCAGCATGACCAGACGGTCAACCTCGGGATCGGCAATGAAGGAACGGTTGCCGGGAGCTCCCTGCTGCGAGCTGTGCTGCAAGGAGTAATAGGTGTAGTCGGCATCCTTGGTGGAGGTGACCCAACCGAAATACCCCATGTCATGCTCACCTGCGGTGGTGCGGCTGATGAAGGTACCAAACTCCATTACCTCAACCTTCACGGTGATGCCGATTTCCCTGAGCATTTCCTGAATGGCCTGACACATCTCAACACGACTTTGGTTGTTGTTCACCCATAGCGTTGCACTGAAGCCGTTGGGATAACCGGCCTGGGCGAGCAGCTGCTTCGCCTTGGCGGGGTTGTATTCCCAGACACCGGTGGAGTAATAGCCGTACACTGCAGGAGCGATGATTTCATCGGCCGGAGCACCGGTTCCGCTGTTGACGGTGTCGACCAGCAGCTGGCGGTCGATGGCCATGTTAATCGCCTGGCGGACCAGCTGGCTGTCAAACGGGGGCTTGCGCATGTTGAAGGAGATGTAGAAGCAGGTCAACGACGGAGCTTCCAACAAGGTGAGGTTCTTGTTCTCCCTGACCCGCTTCATATCGGAAACCAGAACGTCATAGACGATATCCAGCTCGCCGGTCTCCAGGGCGATGGTTCTCTGGGATGCTTCAGGAATAACCTTGATGATCAAATTCTTCGTCTGGGGGGCGCCCTTGTAGTACTGTTCGAACGCCTCAAGCTTTGCATTGTCGTTCTGGGTCCAGGAAACGAACTTGTAGGGGCCGGTTCCGACTGGCTTGGTCTTCAGGATGTCCGGGTTCGCAGATACATAGTCCTTGGGAACAATGGCGGCGAAGGGAACTGCGAGGTTGCGCAGCGTCGGGCCGTACGGGGCCTTGGTGGTTACAAGGACGGTGTACTGGTCCTCGATCTTGACTTCCTTGATGAAGTCGACGATGTAGGAAACCGATCCGCTCGCAATTGCACGGTCGAGGGAGAATTTTACGTCATCGGCATCCAGAGCTTCACCATTGTGGAACGTCAGGCCCTTGCGGATAAAGAACCGATACGAAGTAGGGGAGACTACCTCCCACTTCTCAGCAATCTGGGGGACAACCTCGCCGGTTACCGGGTCGGTGTCCACGAGTGTGTCAAAGATGTGGTTGGTGACTGCGACAGCGGGGGTCTCCTTGCCGATGTGGGGATCGAATGAGGTGACATCCGCACCTTGTCCAACAGTAATCGTATCCTTGTAGCCTGTTGCGGCTGGTTTGGACGATTCTGCGGACCCGCCCGCGAAGAGGGCTGCGCTGCAGAGCAAAACGAGTAGCACGGTCAGCATCTTTTTCATGGTCTTTTCTCCTATTTTCTTTCCTTGACCCTTTGGCAGGGGCAAGGATTTACACCAACGTACAAGCGACGAAGTGTCCGGGCTGTACTTCCTTCAGCGGGATGTCGGCCTTCCTGCAAGCATCAGAGGCATACGGACAGCGTTTGGCAAACCGGCACCCTGGGACGGGATCGACAGGGCTGGTCAACTCTCCCTGGAGCAGTACACGATTGACCTCATAATCGGGGTCGGGAACAGGAATGGCGGATAGCAGGGCCTGGGTATAGGGATGCAGAGGCTTTTCAAAAAGCACCAATGAAGGAGCGTGCTCCACAATCTGGCCCAGGTACATGACGGCTATGGTATTGGAGAGGTGCTTGACTACAGAGAGGTCGTGGGTGATGAAGAGGTAGGTCAGGCCGAACTCATCCTGCAGGTCCTGCATGAGATTCAAGATTTGAGCCTGGATGGAGACGTCCAAAGCTGAAACCGGTTCATCGCAGACTATGAACTTCGGATCGAGGGCGAGGGTGCGGGCGATGCCGATGCGCTGCCTTCTTCCCCCGTCCAGTTCATGCGGATAGCTGTTGACCAGCCTTGGTGACAAGCCGACGAAATCCATCAATTCCAAGACACGTTTTTTCAGCTGAGGGCCTTGTTTGCGTGTATAGATCTTCTGGATGAGCAGACTCTCGCCGATTGTCTCGCTGATGGTCATTCGTGGATTGAGCGAAGCAAAAGGGTCTTGGAAGATGATTTGCATATCACGCCTGAGGGCCTTCATCTCCGGCTTGGTGAGGCTGGTGACTTCTTTCCCCTCAAAAAAGACCTTCCCGCCGGTCGGCTCATAAAGGCGCAGAATCGTTCTTCCCAGCGTCGACTTGCCGCAGCCCGACTCTCCGACAACCCCCAGCGTCTCGCCCTTGTTCAGGGTGAAGGAGACATCATCCACAGCATGCAATGTTCCCTGATTGGTGTGAAAGTACTTCTTGAGGTGCTCCACCTTGAGCAAGGGTTCAGCCATTGTGTACCTCCTCGTTTGCAAGAATGCAGCGCACCTGGTGGGTATCCCCGACTTGATAAGATGGCGGGACGGCCTGTCTGCAGACTTCACGTGCGTACTGGCAGCGGGGTGCAAACTTGCAGCCCGGCGGAAGGTCGGTCGGATCGGGCATCATGCCCTTGATGGGGCTGAGCCGTTTCACTTCCTTGGTCAAGGAAGGGATGGACCCAAGCAGGCCTTTGGTGTAGGGGTGGGTGGGTCGTTTGAAGATATCGCTCAGCGTACCCAGTTCGATGATCTGGCCTGCATACATGATCGCTACACGGTCGCAGTTCTGAGCCACCACCCCAAGGTCGTGGGTGATGAGCAACATGGCGGTGTTGAGCCGATTCTTCAAGGCGGTGATCATGTCGAGTACCTGGGCCTGGATGGTTACATCCAAGGCGGTGGTAGGCTCGTCGGCGATAAGCAGGGTGGGATTGCATGCCAGCGCAATGGCGATGATGACCCGCTGCTTCATTCCCCCTGAGAACTGATGGGGATACTCATGACTGCGCGATGAGGGAATTCCGACCATCTCCAGCATGGAGAGAGCCTGTTTTACCATCTCCTCCTTGCCCAGGGCCTTGTTGTGGGATTCCACCACCTCCATGATCTGGTCCCCGACGGTCATGACAGGATTGAGACTGGTCATGGGATCCTGAAAGATCATGGAGATGCTGTTGCCGCGGATGGAGCGCATCTGTGCTTCGCTCAACATAAGCATATCCTTGCCTTCGAAGAAAATCCTGCCGTCTTTAATGACACCCGGAGGGGATGGGACCAGGCGCAGGATGCTCCGGGCAAGAGTTGTCTTTCCTGCCCCGGTCTCTCCCACCAGGCCCAGCGTCTCCCCTTTTTTCATGGAAAGGGAGATGTCGTTCAGTGCATGAACCACCGCATCATCGGTTTCGTAGTGGACAGTAAGGTTTTCTATGCGTATCAATTCGTCTACGGTACTCATGCTCCCTCCTAATTCTTCAAGCGGGGATCGAGGGCATCCCTCAGTCCGTCCCCCATCACATTGAGTGCGAGGATGGTGATCATGATTCCCAAACCGGGGATGACGGTTATGTGCCAACCCTCCCGGATGTACGACCTTGCCGAAGAGAGCATCGATCCCCACTCGGGTGTCGGCGGCTGGATGCCCAAACCAAGGAAGGAGAGTCCGGCGATGGACAGGATTGCACCGGCGACTCCCAAGGTGGCCTGGACAATGAGCGGAGCCATTGAGTTGGGAAGGATATATTTGAAGATGATGCGCAAGTCACTGGCACCCATGGCCCGGGCTGCTTCGATGAACTCCTGATCCTTGATGGTAAGCACCGAGGCGCGCACCGTTCGGGCGAAGGTCGGTACATAACTGATGGCGATTGCGATTAGGACGTTGGTCAGGCTGGTTCCCAAGGCGGCGACAATCGCCGTAGCCAGCAGCATGGAAGGGATGGCGAGCAGCACGTCCATGAAGCGCATGATGATGTTGTCGGTGACCTTGCCGTAGTAGCCGGCGATTGAGCCGAGCAAGACGCCGACGACCGTCGAAAGGGCGATGGCGATGGTACCCATGAACAGTGAATACCGCACAGCCCAGATCATGCGCATGAATATGTCACGGCCGAACTCATCAAGACCGAAGATGTGGGCCTTGCTCGGGCCTTGCAGCCTGAGGCGGAGGTTTTGCTTGATCACATAGTTGTTGTAGATGGCATTGTCGGTGACCAGGTCAATGACGATGGTGGAGAGGGCGATCAAAACCAAGGCGAGCAGGACAATCATGCCGGAAAGGGCCAGCTTGTTTTTCCTGAAGCGTCTCCAGGTCTCCGCCGCAAGGGTGCGTTGTTTCTTTGCATCCGATGGCTTCATACGGTGACCTCCTTTCTGATGGCTGCCTTTCTCCCCTTGTATTGGCTCTTGATGCGCGGGTCGAGGAAGGCATAGAGGATGTCGACCAGAAGATTGACGAAGCTGAACATGACCGCCATGAAAATGACGGCTCCCAACACCATGGGAATATCCTTGCTCGTGATGGAATCGACCATCAATCGTCCCAGTCCGGGCCAGGAGAAGATCGTCTCGGTGAGCATTGCACCACCAAGAAGGTGGCCGAACTGCAGACCTACTGCAGTGACGATGGGAATCAGGGCATTCTTGAGCATGTGCTTGTTGGTCACCTGTTTCTCGGTGATTCCTTTTGCACGGGCGGTGGAGATATAGTCCTGACGGATGACTTCCAGCATGGAGGAGCGGGTCATGCGCACCACGGTTGCCGCAACACCGGTGCCCAAGGTGAGGGCGGGCAGTACCAGGGAGCGGAGCAAGCCGAAAAAGCCGCTGCCCATGCCTTGGGATGGCAGCCAGCCGAGCTTGAGGGCGAACAGGAGGGAGAGCAACAGGCCCAACCAGAAATTCGGCATGGAAACCCCTATCAGGGAGAGGACCATCGAGGAGTTGTCCATGAACGTGTACTGCTTTTTTGCGGACAGAATCCCGACGGGAATGCCGATCAAAAGAGCCACCAGGATGCCTGCGATTGCCAAGATTGCGGTATTGGGAAACTTGTCCCATACCTGCTTGGCTACCGAGAGCTGATTGCGGTAGCTCAGTCCCAGATCCCCTCGAAAGAGGTTTCCCATGTAGTTTGCATACCGCACCAGCAAGGGTTTGTCCAAACCCAGTTCGATTCGTTTCTGTGCAAGTGATTCAGCACTTGCCTGGTCGCCAAGGATGATGGCGGCCGGATCGCCGGGCGTCAGGGACATGATGAAGAATACTATGAAGGTGACTCCAAGGAGCACTGGTATCATCATGAGCAAACGTCGTACTATATACTTTCCCATACCTCTTCCTCTCTCAAACGCAGGTTCGACTTACGTATACTGGGCGAATTTACCGCCAAGCATGGCGATGGTCAGGATCATGTGAAAAATATCGCTGTAGTTGCTGCTGGTGTACTGCACGGTCCGGCCGTCCAGGCGTTTGATGCCCGGGACGATGGCTACTGCGTCTGCAATGACTGTGGTGGCAAGGTCTACTTCCAAGGTAACTTCGCCATCCAATCGTTTCACTTCAAACTCTTTTTGTTTGAGAAATGCGAGTACCTGCGACTCAAAGGCCTGCTTCACCCGCTCGGGGCTGTACATCTTGGCAGCATAACGGCCCATCCCTTCCTTGGTCCGAACATAGGGGACCTTGAGGAAACCCTTCATCTGGGATTCAAGGATGTCATCACCGCTGATGAGGGCTATGGGAACATTGAACAGGCCGGCATAGTAGGCATTGATTTCCACTTCCCCCACCTCTCTGCCGTTGATGCGCACCCGATAGATGCATGAGGAACTGTAGGAGTGATCCATGCCGCCGTTGAGCGAGCCTATGCTTGCATGGTAGCCAAGCAAAAACACTGCATCGAAGCTTTCATCCAGGCCCTCCATCATATAGTTGTGGCGCGGATAGCCTTTCACATGGGTGATGCGCTCATCCCCGAACGAGCCATACAGAAGATTCTCACCCCGGCTGTGTGAATCACAGATGCAAATTTCCTCAATATCGGCGTGTTGCAGCAGCGTTGAGATCACATAGGTCAGTTCCTGCTTCAACAGGCTTGCGCACCATGCTTCCTTGGTGGTCATCTCATTCCAGGAGGAGATGCCCTCGATGCCTTCCATATCGGTTGAAATGAATATTTTCACAGCAATCCTTCCTTTTGGGCTTTCAAGAACGAGTAGCCCTCTTGTTCTGTATGATAAATTTCCTTCATATGGGAGATGAGCGTGCCTTTGCTTGAGAGCAGAAGCATGTTGATGAATACTTGGATCACGGCAATCATGCCGACGTACGAGTTGGTCAGCAGCAGTGAGTTGTTGGCACAACGGACTACTGCTTTTGCATTGGGATAAATCGGGCAGTTCGCCGAGTCGGTGAAGAGGAAGACCTGCGCCCCCTGCTGTTTCGCTACACTTGCCACGTGGATTGCCTCAGGGGAGTACGGCGGCATGGTCAGGATGAATAGGCTGTCGTTCTCTTTGATGGTATGCAGTTTCGGGCTGTAGTCGCTGATGGAGCCTGTTATACTGTGAACATCCTTGATCTGGAGGCAGGTCAGGGCATACTCGAAAATCTGCATGATGTTCTTGCTGACCCCGAAACCGCTAATGAAAATTCGATTTCCGGCATACACACCTTCGACCATCTGCAGCAGTGATTGCACATTCATGTCCTTCAGGGTTTTGCTCAGATTGTTGATTTCATTCTCTGCCAGCCGCTGCAGCTGTTTTTTGACCGGCAGCAAGTCAAGTTCATTGAGGGTTACTTCCGAACCCGGATGCAGTTTGGTTTTCACCTCTTCTTGGACCGCTTCCCTGAACTGCTTATACCCTTTGAAGCCCAGTGCTTGTGTGTACCGCACCAAGGAGGCATTGCTGACCCCGATGGTCTTGCTCAGGTCATGGACCGAGGAGAATCCTATTGCATCGTAGTTGTCCAAGAGCCATCGTCCGATCTCCTGAAAGGACGGAGACATGCTGCCAAGGTTTTCCCGGATCCTCTCTCTGATCATAGACCCCTCCCCTTGAATGGGTTATGTAATAAAAATTGCGAACCACTACCTAGATATTAACAAATATTACAGGATTCTGCATCAATTATTTATACTTTTTATCAACATTGACGTAATCTATTACTGGGTAATTGTATAATTATTTGAAAAACCAAAAAAATATCCGATAAACTGCATAATTGTAACAAAATTTATTCATTTTGCTTTTTCTGTATACCTTGAGTATCATAGAGGAAGGAGGAACGTGAATGGATGACTTGAAAGCAGCCTATGAAGCACTCGGGGCCGATGCAACCCAAGAACAGATCAATCTCACCGCCGAGGCCTTGGTGCGCAGGCAGTATATGCCGACTCTGCTTCTTTCGGTGCATGACTTCTTCAAGTTTACAAGAGAAGACATGCTCAAGGAGTTTGAGCGGGTGCGCATGCTTGGTGATGATAGTGAGGAGTTGCAAGCTGTGGTCGCACTTTCCAGTCCTCAGGAGGTTAAGGAAAAACACCTGCTGCTCCTTCTCAATCAATATACGCTGTTGTGCGGGTTGAGAAAGGGTGACGGGGATGCATGGGCTCTGGTCAACGAGCTGTACGAGGACGATTGATGGCAAAGATTCAGTGCAGTGTATGTGACGACGGCAAATCAGCATGTTTGCATAACGTTCCTATTTTTCAGCATCTCGATCCGGCTGAGATCAACCGGGTGCAGAAACTCATCCTCCAACGGGAGCTCGAGGCCAATGAGGTGTTGTTCCGCGAAGGTGATGCATCGGAAAACCTCTACATCGTGCGTTCAGGTTCCGTAAAGCTGGTTCGATACTCGGTCGACGGCAGGGAACTGCTGCTGGACACCCTCTTTCCCGGCGATTTTTATGGTTCGGACGGCCTGTTTGCCCCCGGCACCGTACAGGAGAGCGCAATTGCAGAGCAGGACAGCGGGATTTGCATGATTCAGGGAGAAGCGCTCAAGCAACTGATGCTGGCCGACCCATCCATTTCGCTGAAGGTCATGACGTACTTGAACACCAAGCTTGACCAATATCGGCAACAGCTGGAGATGCTATCGACCAAGGATGTGAGCAAACGCCTGTGCATGTACCTGCACCAGCGCTCGCAGCGCAGTGCGAGCCTGGACCTCATGCTGTCGCAGGAGGACATCGGCAATGCCATCCACCTGACCAAGGAGACGGTGAATCGCAAGCTTGCAATCCTGCAGGATGAGGATGTGATACGCATTGTCGGAAAGAAGAAGATCACCATCGTCGATCCGGCGATGTTGAAAGAGCTGGCTTTTTGAATTTTCCTCCCCAATAGTGATTCAAATCATAGTGGACCGACTGCAGACAGTGTATAGTTACCTTTGAACAAGGAGTGGAAACATGAAACGGACCATCAAGAACAATGTCTCTTGGGTTGGCAGGATTGATTGGGAACTCAAGACCTTCCATGGCGACGACTACTCGATCAATCATGGTTCGAGCCAGAACGCCTATCTGATCGAAGAGGAGAAGACCGTCCTCATCGATACAATCTGGAAGCCGTACGAAAAAGAGTTCCGGGATAATCTGGAGAAGGAAATCAGGCTTGAGGACATCGACTTCATTGTAGTCAACCACGGGGAGGTCGACCACAGCGGAGCACTGCCGTACCTGATGGAAAAAATCCCCGATACCCCGATCTATTGCACAGCCAATGCAGTGAAATCCCTGGTCGGCCAGTATCATCATCCCGAGTGGAATTTCAAGGTCGTCAAAACCGGCGATTCCGTTGATATCGGAAATGGCAAGCAGCTGGTCTTTGTGGAGATGCGCATGCTTCATTGGCCCGACAGCATGGCGACGTACCTTACCGGTGACAACATCCTGTTCTCCAACGATGCATTCGGCCAACACTTCGGGGTAGAGGAACTCTTCAACGACAAGGCCGACCAGTGTCTGCTTGCAGAGGAGGCGATCAAGTATTATGCGAACATCCTCACTCCGTTCTCATCACTGGTGAAGCGCAAGATCGAGGAGATTGTGAAGCTGAATCTTCCCATCGACATCATCGCCCCCAGTCATGGAGCCATTTGGCGTGACAATCCCCTGCAGATAGTCGAGAAGTATGCTGCGTGGGCGGATGCCTATCAGGAGGACCAGATCACCATCGTCTATGACACGATGTGGGATGGGACGAAACAGCTCTCCCATGCCCTGGCCTCTCACATACAGGCCCTGAGTCCCGAGACCAGGGTCAAGGTTTTCAATATCAGCCAGACTGACAAGAACGACATCATGACCCAGGTATTCAAATCAAAGGCGATTGCAGTAGGGTCTCCAACTGCAGGCAAATCGATTCTCTCCTCGGTCGGCGGCTGGCTTCATTTCCTCACTGAACTGCAGTTCAAGAATAAGAAGGCCGGTGTCTACGGTTGCTATGGCTGGAGCGGTGAGGGGAATGCAGTGCTGCGCGAAGAGCTGAAGAAAGCAGGCTTTGCCGTGGTCGATGCCGAGGTCAAGGTAAACTGGAATCCGACCGAGCAGGATCTTTCAGGAATGCAGGAGCTCGCAAAAGCCTTGTTGGCTTAGGTGCAATACCCGAGATCAAGAAAGCGGTAGAGATGCCGCGCCGCAAGCGAACGATAGGGCTTCCAGAGGGAAGCCCTTGTTTCAATATCTACATCACCGTAGAGATGGCGAAAGGCTTGCAGGAACGCCCCATCCTCGAGGGGGAGGACATCCGGCCTGTCCAATACAAAGATAAGATACATCTTCGCCGTCCAAGGCCCGATGCCCTTGTATCGGCACAGGCTTGCCAGACACTGCCGGTCGTCCAAGAAGGCGAGTTCATCAAGGACCTTTGGATCTTGGATGACCTCTTGGGCCAGGGCAAGGATGGTTTGGGCTTTTCTTCGAGCTATGCCAAGGCTGCGCAAGACGTCCTCTTCAAGCATTGCAACAGCAGCAGGCGTGACACTGCTGTCAACCTTGTCGACAAGACGGGCGTAGATGGTATCGGCTGCCTTTGCACTGAGCATCTGGCCGATGATGACCTGCACCAGGAAGGCGAAGCCGTCCTGTTCAGGCGCATAGTTCAAAGTCCCGACTTTCCCGATTACATGATCCAACATTGGATCGGCATTCCTGAGCTGTTGTATGGCTTGTTCGTGCATAGGCTGAGTATAGCGCATCCATTCCAAGAAACAACGATTTGGTTGGGTACTTGGGATTCTTTTTACGCTCCTTGCTTTCATTGCTCTTTCTTCGATGCTTGTGATACCATGGGGTATGGACAGTATACAGCTTCAGGCCTTGCACTACGAAACCTTGCTCAAGGCCGCCAAGGGAGCCGAGGCAAAGGCTGCACAAGCCTTCGAGAAGGCAGTGGAGTACTCGATCATCAACGAGAGTTTGGTGCTGCATGCCCAAACCTATGCAGGGCTGCTGGGTGTCGAGGCTTCGACCATCAGCAGTGCATACTACGAAATTCGGCCGGCTTTTGAATCGATGGACAGCTCGGTTCACATCCTTGGCTGGGATAGTCCCCAGTGGCCAAAGCAGGTTGACTCGTTTGCATTCCGCCCGAGGTTTCTCTATGTGCAAGGCAATGCAGGTCTGCTCAGCCGGAGCTCGGTTTCGGTCATCGGCACCCGCTCCCCCTCCCTGGAAGGGAAGCAGCTGGCCCTGGCCACTGCGCAATCATTGACAAAAGCCGGGTATGTGGTAGCCAGCGGTCTGGCCTTGGGAATCGATGGTGTGGCGCATAAGGCTGCTTTGGCGGCAGGAGGGCCTACCATTGCCGTCATCGGCACCCCGATCAATGCCTTCTATCCCCCCGAGCATCGGGCCTTGCAGCTGGAGATCGCCAATGTCGGGGCGGTGGTAAGTCGCTTCTGTCCGGCAACGGTGACACAGAAATGGCATTTTTTGCTTCGCAATCGCCTGATGAGTGCCCTCAGCGACGCTTCGGTGGTGGTTGAGGACCGTGACGGGGGTGGGGCTGTACGGCAGGCTGCTTTTGCCTTGGAGCAGAAGAAGTACCTGTTCATCTATCAAAGCAGTGTGGACAACCACAGCATCCTGTGGCCCCGGCAATTCGCCAACCAGAGCAGGGTTTTCGTAATCAAGAAAAGCCAGGACCTGCCCAGGTTGCTCACCCAAGCCAAGAAGACGCGCGAAGGGGTCGGTAAACCCAAGCAAAAGGCGGTCCAACTCGACCTCTTCTGAGCAGTGTCTCCTTGACAGACGATTGCCGACGAGACTACTATCTGCATATTATGAAAAAACAGCTGACCGCCAACGAATTACGGCAAAAATTCATTGACTTCTTTGTATCGAAAGACCATGTGCAGATCAGTGGGGCCTCCCTGATTCCCGAGAACGATCCAACGGTGCTTTTCACCACTGCAGGCATGCATCCGCTGGTACCCTATATCCTGGGCAGCGATCATCCCAGCGGCAAGCGTCTCACCAACTATCAGAAGTGCATCCGCACTGGAGACATCGAAGCGGTGGGCGATCCTCACCATCTCACCTTCTTTGAAATGCTCGGCAACTGGTCCTTGGGCGATTACTTCAAGAAGGAAGCCATCGCCTTCAGCTTTGAGTTCCTCACCAAGTGGCTCAATCTCGATATTTCTCAGCTCTCGGTTACCGTTTTCGCCGGTGACGACCTGGTTGAGCGCGATGAGGAAGCTGCCCGGACCTGGGAGAGCTTCGGTATTCCCCGCGAGCGTATTTACTTCCTTCCCCGCGAGGACAACTGGTGGGGTCCTGCCGGGGAGACCGGCCCTTGCGGTCCTGACAGCGAGATGTTCATCGACACCGGTCGTCCTTCCTGCGGTCCTGACTGTCGCCCGGGTTGCTCGTGCGGCAAGTACTTCGAAATCTGGAACGACGTCTTCATGGGGTACAAGAAGAACAGCGACGGAACCTATGAGGAGATGAGCCGCAAATGTGTCGATACCGGGATGGGCATCGAACGCACGATCGCCATTCTGCAGGGCAAGAAGTCGGTCTATGAAACCGAAGTCTTCACTTCGATCATCGAAGGCATCGAGCGCCTCTCGCAGAAGCGCTACGGCGATGACGAGGAGAACGATGTATCCATCCGCATTCTCGCCGACCATGTCCGCACCAGCGTGTTCATCCTCGGCGACCAGCG
>JAAZAT010000004.1 GCA_012514185.1 Spirochaetales bacterium
ACAGAAAGTGGCATTTAGGGTTCGTTTACTTGAAGTAGACACGTGCTCTCAAATGATGAATGCATCGGGCTTCGGCTTGCCTTTGCTTCCTGCTTTCGGGGTTGAGCTCTTCATTTCTCGGAAAGGCATGAAAGGCGGAAAAGACACTATGGTTTTTACTCAGTGTGCCTTGAACGCCTGTACGAGAGTGTCGTTGACCAGGTGGTTTACACTACATCCCTGGCTCTGCGACTCAATCCTCAAAAATTCCAGCAGTGATGGTCGGACAAGGAGCTGAAGCCTGGCACTTTTGGTCTCGTTCACGCAGGGCTCATAAGAAGTCATGCAGGGGACGCTCTCCGATATCCTGCCCTTGGTGACATCGACATTGCATCCTTGGGCAATCTCACAGGCGGTGTCGATCAAGGTGTTTGCATTTTCCAGCGCTTCATCAAGCATTTCAACAGCATCCTCGCATCGTGAGGCGTTCCTTGACGTGGACAAGCTCTCGGGCATATCCGCCAATTTGCCGTTCTCCTTCTCAAGTAGCCTTTCTGCAGCAGCCCTGAATGCTTCTGCGCTGAGTTTCACGTCATGAACCAACCTGCGCACTTCCCTTGCCAATTCATTTCGTTCTGTCCTGTTCATGTCAATCAGTCCCTTTATGTGTATATGCGCTCACCCGATGGCCGGGTATGGCTTGCTTTCCTGGTTTGGACAAGCTTGGGAGGGGAAAAGGACTTTGTCCTTAAAAGTCCCCTTTGACGGCATCCTGCCTCAGAGCTTCTGCAATTCCTCCTGCGGGTGTTTTATCCGATATGATTCGCCTCTCAACGAGAAACATTTTGAATGATGAAGAATCCTGTCCAACAGGGCCGTGGTGAGAATCGGGTCTCCCATCACCTCGGCCCACTGCCCGATCTCCTTGTTGGTCGTGAATATGATCGAGGTCTTCTCGTACATCTCGCTGACCAGGTTGAAGAAGCTGTTCGCCTGGTCTTTCTTGATGGGGGTGAAGCCGATCTCATCGATGATGATCAGGTCAGCCTTGCGGATTCTCTTGAGCCGAAAATTGGAAGCCCTGCTCACCCTTGCGGTGTCGATGATATCCACCAGGGATGCCATCCTCTCGAAGCAGACCGAATAGCCTGCATTAACGGCCTCAAGTCCGAGCCCTATTGCCAACATGCTCTTGCCTACACCCGGCGGGCCCAGAAAGAGTATGTTGACATGGGCGTCTATCCAGTTCAGGTCCTTGAGCTGGTAGAGCTGGGTTGAGGTGATGCCCGACTCCAGTTCCCTGGTATCGAATTCATCCAAGGTGCGCGGATTCGGCGGGAAGTGTGCACCGGAGAGGTTTCTCCTTCGATGCTTCTCGTTCCTGGCCGTCAGTTCGTTCTCGATGAGCAGGTTGAGGAACTCACGGTATGACAGTTTCTGTTCCTCGGCGGCGTTGATGAGCTCGGAGAGGACGGGGATGACATGCTTGAAGCCCACTCCGGCAAGGGATGCCTTGGTTTGTGCCATGGTGCGCTTTTCCATCACACACCCCCCATTGCAGTCTGCTGCACCTTCTTCTGGAAGAGATCCTGGTAGGCATCGGAGCCCCTGACCTGCACGCCTACCCCGTTGGGCATGGTGATGAACGAGGGCTGCATGCCGTCATCTGCGTACAGTTCATCATGGATGGAACATTCCTTCTGAAGCCCGCTGTAGATTGCCTGGAACTGGGAGACCTTGTAGCTGAACGTCTCGCAGCAGCGGGTCAGCACCGAATCCAGAAAGACTGACTCGGGTTGTTGCTTATCCAGCCATGCAAGAATGGCACTCAGCTGCGGTTCCCGGTAGTGTGGGTTCTCCTTGCAGACCCCATTGAGGAAATGCAGCATGTTCGGGCTGGGATATCTTCGCAGCAAGGTATCCTTGACCTTCATCCACTTGAGGGAAGGCATTCTCATGTCGTCCGGATGGATGAATGTTTTGTACTTGACCTCCGGTGGTGCAACCTGATGTTGGCGTATGAGCAGGGTCCCTTGCTCATCGGAAAAGACGGACATGACACCGCTCGCTATGCGGTAGTAGACAGCCTTGAAACGGTAGGCGGGCGGTACCGAGTACCCGTTTGTCTTGTAGGTGATGATGCGGTTCTTGTCTATCGAGACCGGTCCCGTCAGCATGGCCAAGCCTCCATAGGCCGATGGCAGGTTCGGCCTCAAGGCCGGCTGCTCCTCCTCAAGGAATTGCTGCATCGGCAACCTGTGGGTTGCCTTGTTGAGATCCTTGGTGTTCTTCCTCCTGCACCAGTCGGCAATTCCTGCAATGAGTCTCTGGGCCGGCTGGTCCAACCTGGAGCTTAAGTAATTCTGTTTCACATAAGAAACTAGATTTTCGACACTTCCCTTGCTTTGGGG
The DNA here is from genome assembly GCA_012514185.1 of Spirochaetales bacterium. GTDB lineage: Bacteria > Spirochaetota > Spirochaetia > Sphaerochaetales > Sphaerochaetaceae > Sphaerochaeta. The sequence continues at coordinate 2,391 of JAAZAT010000004.1, forward strand.
GTCGGCCTTGTGAAGGACCCTCAACTCGATGTCCTGCTCATGCAGGAATGCCTGGAAGTCCCTTGTCGCTATGATCTCCCCGAGGGTTTCCTGGACCACCATGCAGCTGTCCTGGTCGATGACAAGTTCCTTCGGCCTTCCCTTGATGTAGACGAAGAAGAGGAAGAGCGTCCGGCATGTTTCCACTGCATTGAACCGATGGTCCTGGGCCCGAACGAACAAGAGCCGGCTGTAACGCATCCTGATGCAGAGGAAGTGCACATGCTCCCCCCCGTTGATTTCCTGGACGCCGTAGTCTAGCTGGATCTGCACTCCAGGGGGAGGCGACTCGATGTAATTGCAGAGCCTTGCCTCGACGGGAGGGCTCGTGACCTGTTCGGTTTTTCTCAGGTGTGCGCAATAATTGCGAAGCGTCTGCTGGTTGCCGGGCAGGGATTGCATCTTTCCCGTATCCACCAGCATCTCTTCCAGCAGGTCGTACAACGAGCTTATCCGCAGCTGCTTGTTGTTGCAGTTGGCTTGCAGGGTGCTGATGATGATTTCCCTGCACATCGGATCGTCGAAGGCTTTTTCCTTCTGGTAGGGACTTGCCAACTGGCTTGCCGATGGGGCATCATCCTTGGTGTAGTACTTGCGGATCGTAGGCGCTGACGGTGGCTTGAGATTCATGTTCCGCAGCACTTTCGCGATGTCCGATTGGGCTATGCCCTGCCGTTTCAGTTCGATGATTGTGTTCATTACTTCTACCTGCTTCAGCAACGTTGCCATTGGCGGCCTCCTTCTGGTGATAATGTATTGCTACCTATCACTATACTAGGAGTCGCCAATGCTTGGCTTAAATTATTAGCCGGTTTACTGGCAGGGATTGGCTGTTATTGAAAAACCTTCTTACCGTAGTCAAGAAAAACATCATTACCGCACTGGTGAAAAACATCATTACCGTGAGAGAGCAAAACATCCCTACCGCACTCCGGTAAAAACATCTTACCTCTCACAAGGGCTTGAACCCCTTGAGGTCAAGCTCCTTCAAGGTAGTCGCAAGAGTCCTTGCGTCGGTCATGTTACCCGCCAGCACCCGGTAATAGACCGGCTGGCCGGTTGTGGCATCATACAGTGCCAGCATGTTCACCTCTGGCCGCGGATTATGCTTCTTGTCCCTGCCACGGTGGCTGTCTGCCAGACGGAGTACGGGAGCTGGAAGGGGCGATTGTTGTCGTCAACTGCGGCCGGGTTGTCGGGGAGCT
>JAAZAT010000155.1 GCA_012514185.1 Spirochaetales bacterium
CTACTGTCTGGAAGAGGTGGATAATTCTCGGAACCTCGCCTCATACTCAGTGGATATAGCAAGACAACCTACCGAAAAAGGAACGGTGGAAGGATTGCCGGGTTCGTTACCCGTGTTGGTCTATGATGCCTGGAAAGCTGATGGCGATGAACAGGGGCCTCTGTATCGCAAGGCGGCAAGCATCCAGAACCATAGGAAAGTTCAAGCAATTCCCTACTGTTTGTGGGGAAATCGTGAAAAAGGGGAGATGTTGGTCTTCCAATATCTGAAAACTGTGTGAAAATCCAAACCAGCGGAGCTGGTCTGAAAACAAAGGAAGGTAGAACATGAAAAAAAGAGGTTTCTTGACTGTGCTGCTGTGTATCCTCATAGCGGTCGTGTTGCCTGCATCAGGCACAAAGGAAGCTGCTGATGCGAGTGCCAAGGTGGACATCACCTATTCGTTCTGGGGCACTCCCGATGAAGGAGCAGCCGTACAAAAGGTTGCAGATCGCTTCAATGCTTCGCAACAACGCATTGAGGTTCAGATTATGGCAATACCCCATGACACTTATGTTACCAAGCTCAATACGCTGGCAACAGCGAAGAATCTGCCCGATTGCGGCATTATGAGTGAGGCGGGTGTATTGCAGTTTGCTGAGAGTGGTTTGTTGTATGATATCTCATCCATGTATGGGGCAGGAGATTCCAAGCCTTTGGATTCTTTGGCGTTCCGATACCAAGGAAAACCGGTTGCCTACTCGGCAGCTAATGAGATACTGCTTCTCTACTACAACAAGGCGATGTTTGACAAGGCTGGTGTTCCCTATCCTCCTGTCGATGCAAAGAATGCCTGGACCTGGGATGAGTTTGTCCAAGTTGCGAAGCGTTTGACCTTGGATGCGAATGGAAATAATGCCAACAGCAGTGCTTTCAATCCCAATGCCATCGTCCAGTATGGTGCAATGGTGGAGAATCTTACGTGGCAGTTGGAAGTCTGGTGTTTGAGCAACGGCAGCGGCTTTTACTCAGAGGATGGCAGCAAGGTCATCATCAACGAAACAGCAGCGACTGATGCTCTGCAGAGAATCGCAGACCTGCATCTGGTCCATCATGTGGCACCGCTTTCCTCTGGTTTGACAGATGACGGCGTACAGCGCTCCCTGATTGCAGGAACCTGCGCTATGACCACCAACGGTGCATGGAATGTGGGAACCAGTCTTGCATCGGCACGATCTGAAGGCCTCGATTATGGCGTGGCTGTACTTCCCTATATGAAAGAGAAGGTGACCATCTGCACCGGAGGTCCGAATGTAGTATTCAGCCAGACCAAGCATCCAAAGGAGGCTATGGAGTGGGTGAAGTGGTATATGCAGGAGGAGAACAGCTGGGATTTGATTGAGAGCGGAATTTGGATGCCGATTCTGGACAAGTGGTACACCGACGAAGCTCTTACCCGCAAATGGGTGGAAAATCCGAATTTCCCGCCGTATGATGACTATAAGAAGGCTGTTGTCGATTACGCAAGGGAGTACTCGCGCTCGACCTCGTGGTATTACGTGAACAATACCAATGACTTCAACACCCTGCTCGGATCAATCCTTGGTGAGGTATGGACGGGAAAGAAGACAGCCAAAGATGCCATCGGCCAAAACTATGCACAGTTAGTGTCTGCTTTCAAGGGTGATCTGTAACGTCTGCGGGTGGGGGGGGAAGCATGAAAGGATTGAACGCGCAACAGAAGAGTGAAAGCAGGGCAGCTTGGATTTGTCTCTTTCCCTCGGTCATCGGGTTGGTCTTTCTCACCTATCTTCCCCTGATCAGCGTTTGAATTCTAGGGTTTTTCAAGTGGGGGAAAGGGGCGCCTGATCCAGTCTTCGTTGGCTTGGAGAACTACATCCGCCTCTTTTCCACCGACCCCTATTTTCTTGATTCCTTGAAGGTGACATTGCTGTTCAGCCTGCTTTCGGTTGTGTTGAGCATGGTCTACTCTCTCTTCATAGCCATGCTTCTCAACCGAAAGATCCGGGGAAGATTGGTTTTCAGGGCAATTTATTACCTGCCCTATGTGCTGCCGGCCATGGCGCTGTATATCGGTTGGTCTTGGTTGTATGAGTCGAATTTCGGCTTGTTCAACTACATCCTCTCTCTTTTGGGCTTTCCCAAGGTGAGGTTTCTTGCGGACTCCTCGCTGGTCGTTCCCGCGTTGGCCGTCATTGCCGTCTGGCTGTCCGGTAATCTTATCGTCATATTCCTGGCCGGACTGCAGAACGTCCCGAAGGTATACCATGATGCTGCCGAGATCGATGGAGCGAACAGTTTCCAACGGTTTGTACATATCACGGTACCCTGCATGACACCCATCATTTTTTA
>JAAZAT010000136.1 GCA_012514185.1 Spirochaetales bacterium
ATGTTAGCGTCAGTCTAAAAGTTGCCACCGATAGTCAGGAGAAATGTTTCCACTACATCGCCAATTAAAATTTTTCCACTTCTCCCAACCATCGGCTTCAAACGCCTAAAGATGGTCCTTCAAGCGATAACTTTTTCCTTTGATGTTGATAATCTCAGCATGATGGATGAGCCTGTCTGCAATGACCTGTGTAAGAGCATCACTGCCAAACACCTCCGACCAGCGAGAGATTGGGAAGTTGCTTGTCACCACGATGCTTTTCTGCTCATAGCGTGCTGCCACAAGTTTAAAAATAAGTTCGGATGCTTCCAAATCCAGATGGTCGTAACCCAATTCATCAATTACCAGCAATGATGGGCGCATTAGGCTTGCCATCACCCGCTTCAGCTTTCCAGCTTTCTTGGCCTCGGCAAGCTTCATCGCGAGGTCAGACATGGTGATGTAGTACGCTCTCATTCCTTGGTCTATGCATAGCTCGGCAAAGGAAATAGCTAGATGTGACTTTCCGCAGCCAGGAGGTCCTATGAGAAGGATGTTCTCCCGTGCATGGACGAAACCCAGAGTCGCCAAGCGCCTGATCTGCTTCTCATCGATGGTAGGTTGGAATGAAAAATCAAAGTCCTCCAGCCGTTTGTGGACGGGAATCCTGCTGAACTTGCGCAGGGTTTCCACCGTACGCTCATTCTTTTTCTGCAACGCAAGTGAGAGTACACGATCGGTCAGCATGAGTGCCGAATGGTCGGCCTTGCTCTCCTTTGCAGCAGCGGCGACCTCGCATTCCTCAATCCTCACCCCCAGGTCATTCAGTCTCTTGGCAATATCGACATAGAGGTCATGCATTCTGCTCACCTCCCATTTGCGACACTATCCGGTCATAGATGCTCAAGTCGATGTCATCACCTGCCAATGAGGCATGAAGGGGATTGCATTGGCGCATCACAACAGGACGGGGGGGCTGGCTGGGCTGTTCCTCCGGTTGCTCTGAGGGAAGATCCCACTGATTTTCACAGTAGTATTCCCGGGTCACCCAGTCCAAGGCAAAGGAGGACAGCACCTCTCCCTCATGACTATGCAGTGTCACGAAGCCCCCCTCGCGCTGAATTCGCAATGTCTTCCTTTGGTAGGTGATGGGAATCCCGTAGCGGTAACCCTCATAATTCACCATCCCATCGAACGATATGCTTCGCTCCGGCGCCAGGTAGGGGAATAGGACCTTTTCAGCAGGCAGAGCGGAGAAGGATTCCCCCGCATGCCGCTCATTGGGAATGCAATGAAGGCCGCGGTGCTCCAATCCATTTTTCTCATTGCACCATTGCAGTGCTTGCTGGTTCAGGTCTCCCAGGTGCGCATATTCAATTCCGGGTACGAGATTGTCTTTTACATACCTTACGAGCCGCTCCACACGGCCTTTGGTAAAAGCATGGTAGGGTTTGTTCAGGGTTGTCGAAAAGCCCAGCAACAGCATGAAATCCCGGTATTTCTCATTCCAGTTGATGGTTGCCCCTGACCTTGAGATGCATACGCTCTTCATGTTGTCGGTCATGACCCTTTCGGGAATACCACCAAGATACGCAAATCCGTGAATCATCCCGATGAACAGGTTCTCCTGCCTTGCGTTCGTGAAGAATTCCACGTACCGCTTCCCGCAATGCCCGCAGACCATCACGAAACACGCCAGCTTTTGCAAGTGGCCCTGGCTGTCAATCGTGTTTACAAAGCCCCAGTCCATCTGGAAGCAATCCCGGGCCCCCAGCTGGTAGCGTCTTCCGCGGTTGCCCTTTTCCACCTTGTAAGTACGTACCGTGTTGGGACAAAGGTGCTTGTTTTTTGCAATGTATACCTTGATTGTGGTCAGGCCTCCACGGTAACCGGCCTTCCTCGCCTTCGAAAAAACAACATCGCTGTTGCTGACCCCTTTGGACAGAAGCTCATCAATCAGTTTCTGGAAGCCTTGCAGCTTTGAAGGACGTCTCCTGCCCTTGTTCCCATGCGTGTGGATGAATCCCTCGGTCTTATACTTCCTCAGGGTCGGCCGGCTTATCCCTGTCAGCATGGACAGCAAGCTGATATTCCATGGATCCTTGCCTTGTTTCTTCAACTCTTCCTGAGCTTGTGATACTATAACTTGTGCGTCACTTCTCTTCATGAATTCTCCTTGTGCGATGTAGTTATCAACACAGTAGAGAATTCTGGGGGGAAGTGGCAATTATTCAGTTGCCCATAGCCGGCAAGTTTTCTGTTGACTCCCAGTGGAAAATATTCAACTGACTCTTACAACTTCGCTGTCAAAACTGATATATACATCATATGCTTCATCGGGTTTTGCATTCTGCAAGGTAATTTTTGCAGTTGCGACGCGTGCTCTATGCGGGTTGAAGGCATCTGAAGGATTGAAGGATCGCA
>JAAZAT010000119.1 GCA_012514185.1 Spirochaetales bacterium
CGCACCGAGTGGTGGAATATGCTGCAGTATGTATTCACCGGTGACAAGACTGTCGTACAGGCTCTTGGAGACTACGACAAGAACTCCAACGCAGTCTTCAACAAATAAGGTATTGTATCAGTATGGTCCTCCCTGCCCGGGGCGGGGAGGACACCTATAAAAGTGCCAAGGTGAAGATATGCAAAGCAAGACCAACAAGTATGGTGTAAGCCATGCAATCCAACGACAAATCGATGTAACCAGTTATCTGTTTCTGCTTCCTATGCTGCTCTTCTTTGTGAGCTTTGTCATCATTCCGATGGGAATGGGAATTATCACGAGCTTCTTCAACTATACGATGAGCGGCTTCGATTTCATCGGCCTGAAGAACTACATCGACTTGTTCAAGGACCCGAAATTCATACGCTCCTTCAGCAATACCTTTCTGATTGTTGTAGTCTCGGTCCCGACTGTTACTGTTTTCAGCCTCTGGGTCTCATCACTCATCTACGATAAGAACGCCTGGGTGACCAGCTCGTTCAGAGGTATTTTCTACCTTCCGGTCGTCACCGGAACGGTACCGGTCGTCGTGGTATGGAAGTGGATTTTTGACAAGTATGCGGGCGTTCTCAACTACATTCTGGTAAGCCTGGGAGTCATTGAGAAGAATATTGCCTGGCTGGGGGACAAGAATACCGCCATCTGGTGTATTCTGGCTATTCTTTTCACGACCAGCATCGGCCAGCCCATAGTTCTCTACATATCAGCGTTGGCCAACATCGACAACTCGGTGTTGGAGGCGGCCGAGGTGGATGGTGCGAGTAATCTGCGAACTTTCTGGCAGATCAAATGGCCTTCCATTATGCCCACCACGCTCTATGTGGTAGTCATCACCACCATCAACAGCTTCCAGTGCTTCGCCCTGATCCAGCTGTTGACCAGCGGAGGGCCGGTGTACAGCACCAGCACCATCATGTACTACCTCTACGACAACGCATTCAGCCTCTACCGGTACGGATATGCCAATGCCATGGGTGTGCTGTTGGCTATCGTCATCGGCTTGGTCAGCATCCTGCAGTTCAAATCGATCAAATCCAATGTGGATTATTAAGGAGGCTGTCATGCATACCAAGAACTTCAGCGTTTATCGCACGCTTATGATGATGGTCCTCATCGCAGTTTCGCTGCTTTTCATCTTCCCGTTTTATTGGATCATCACCGGCTCATTCAAGTTGCAGAAAGTTGCAATCCAGATGCCTCCCCAGTGGTTTCCCACCGACCCCACCTTTGCCAACTTCAAAGAGCTGTTCATCAACCCGGCGGGACAATGGTTTTTCAACAGCATCTTTATGTCGGTGGCATCCATGTTCCTGGTCTGCCTGACCAGTGCCAAGGCCGGGTATGTATTGGCAAAGAAGCAGTTCAGCAGGCGCGGTATTGTATTTGCGATCATTATCGCCGCCATGGCCCTGCCGAAGCAGGTGGTCTTTGTTCCGCTGGTTCGCATCATGAACTCGATCGGTATGTACAACACCCCGTGGGCGGTAATCCTGCCCGCTGTCGGTTGGCCGTTCGGAGTCTTTTTGATGAAACAGTTCGCCCAGACCATTCCCGGTGAGATTCTCGATGCCGCCCGAATCGACGGCAGCGGGGAGTGGATGACGTTTGTAAGAATCGTCACTCCGATCATCAAGCCGGCTTACGGTGCTTTGGCGATTTTCACCTTCATTTCGACGTGGAATGATTACTTTCTGCAGTTGGTCATGCTGCAAAGCCGCAGCCGGCTCACCATCTCCCTCGGGGTTGCAACCCTGCAGGCGGAAATGGCTACCAACTACGGGGTTATTATGGCGGGTGCTGCACTGGGAGCCTTGCCGATCGTCCTGATTTTCCTCCTGTTCCAAAAGTATTTCGCCAGCGGCATCACCATGGGTGCGGTCAAAGGCTAAGAGAAGAA
>JAAZAT010000107.1 GCA_012514185.1 Spirochaetales bacterium
GAGCGGCTACTCCTTCGAGCGGCTGTATGTTGAAAGCAAGAGCCCCAATGAGATGGATGGAAGTGAAACCAATCTGCTTGGAGAGCAACTGCTTTCCAGCGGCCAGCTCGCCCGCATTCAAGTAGCCGACGTTGCCCGTTTGCAAGAGTTCCTGACCTTCGATGCCTATGCAACGTTGACTGTCACGGCGTACGACACCGATGGGGACCGATATACCCTGCTTTGGCATCCAACTACCGATTCTTGGTTCATCAAGCTCACCTTGGCAGAGTTGCAATGGCCTGATGGTGACCAGTTCTATCTGACAGTGGAAAATCAGACCGGTCAGACGCTGTGGTATCTGTATGCTGTTCCCGACTCCTATTTTCTGGAAGGAGAGTATGGCTCAGACCTGCTCGATTGGGACCTGATCGAGGATTCTGACGAGCTTACTATCGACTTGGCCCAGCTCGAGTATCTGGACGAGGCCTTGCAGGGGGACAGTGATGAGCCCATTCATATTGTAGCTATAGATGCAAATGATGTCCTCTATCACAAGGTGTACTATCCTAATCAGGACATTGCCCATGTTGTATTCGAGGCTGAAGAGGTCTTGGAAGAAGGACAGAGCCTTTCTCTCTACAACGATACGCCTGCCGACCTTTGGTTCCTCTATCTTGCTACCGATGAGATGGTGAAGGCGGATGACTATGGTCGCGATTTGCTTCGTGACGGCATCTGGGAGGTGAAAGAGGATTTCACGTTCACAGTCAATCCTGCCTTGGTGCAGGACAATCAAGTGTTGCACCTATATGCCTATGACTACTTGGACAACGAGTACCATAAGGAGTGGAAAGTCAGCGATGGTTGGACACTTACGTTCAATGCCGATGACTTGAGTGAAGAGTAGTACTCGCTTGCGAAGAATTTGGATACAGGGTATACACAGAATATGGGAACTCAACGATCGCAGCTGACGATGATGATCAAACCAGCGTCGGCTGCCTGTAACCTTGCTTGTGACTACTGCTTCTACCTCGATACAGCCCATCACCGAACGATGGGTGTTCTGCCGCTGATGAAAAACGAGGTTGCAGATGCCATCATACAAAAGAGCCTTGCAGAGGCAAAACACTGCAGTTTTGTGTTCCAAGGTGGTGAGCCTTCCTTGGCTGGGTTGGGTTTTTTTGAACGGTTTGTAGAGCAGGTTGCATTGCTCAAGAGTGAAGAACATCGAATTTCCTATGCTTTTCAGACCAACGGTATGAACATCGACAAAGCGTGGGCCCGCCTCCTCAGGGAGCACGATTTCTTGGTTGGAGTCTCTTTCGACGGAAGTCCGCGTCTTCACGATCTGCACCGATTCGACTCCCAGAGGAGGGGAAGCGGCAGGTCGGTTGCAGCAACCATCGCCTTATTGAAAGAAGAAGGGGTGCAGTTCAACGTCCTTTCGGTGGTGACCAACGAACTCGCCCAGAACATCAAGCAGGCCTACACCTACTTGGTCAACCATGAGGTGTATTACCACCAGTACATCGCCTGCATGGATCCCTTGCAGGATGAGAAGAGTTATCTCTCCCCTCAAGCATACGGCCGATTCCTCAAGGAGTTGTTCGACTTGTGGTTTGCATCCTGGCAGCAGGGAAAGCCTGTTTCAATCCGGTTCTTCGATAATCTGGTAGGGATGTTGCTCGGCTATCCACCGGAGAGCTGTGATATGGGTGGGGTATGCTCGGCCAACTACGTGGTGGAAAGCAACGGGGATGTCTATCCGTGCGATTTCTATTGCGTGGACGACCAACGTTTGGGCACAATTGTCACCAATTCATTTGCAGAATTGGATGCCAGGCGTACAGAGCTGCGCTTTATTGAGGACTCTCCCAATCGGAAGGATGAGTGCGATGCATGTCAGTGGCGGCTTCTCTGCCGTGGCGGATGCAAGCGCTATCGCAATGAGACCGGCTACAAATATTGCTCCTCGATGCAGGAGTTTTTCCCCTATGCCATACAGAGGCTGGAAAACGTGGCTCGGACCATGAGGAGGACGTGATGAAAACACAAATGATTAGGGAGGAGAAGCAGAAGCCTGAGATTAATATGCGGTTCTACCTCCGTCTTTTCTGGACCACGTTCAGCCTGAGTCTGTTCACCTTCGGCGGAGGGTTTGTCATCATCAGCCTGATGCGCAAGAAAATGGTGGTGAAGCTCGGCTGGATTGATGACGAGCAGATGCTCGACTTCGTCACCATCGCCCAGTCCTCTCCAGGTCCGATTGCCGTAAATGGCTCGCTGATGGTCGGCTACCATCTTGCTAAAACAAAAGGTGCCTTGGTTGCGGTGTTGGGCACAGTCCTTCCCCCTATGATTATTCTCACGCTGGTCAGCCTTGGATATCAGGCGGTATCGGGCAACGTGTGGATTGAGGCGGCTTTTCACGGGATGCGGGCGGTTGTTGCCGCTATTGTCCTGCAGGTGACGTGGGCGTTGTTCAAGCCCTTTTTACAAAAAAAGGATTTGCTGGCGATTGTCTTGTTCGCTCTCAGCTTTATTGCGTTGTATCTGCTGAAGGTCAACATCATGCTGGTCATGGTGGCGATCATCCTCTTCTCGATAGGGAAAAGCCTGCTTGCCATGAAGAAGGAGGCTCGAGGATGAACCTGCTTCTGGACCTATTCATCAGTTTCTTTCAGGTGGGCTTGTTCAGTATCGGAGGCGGTTACGCTGCCATGCCGCTCATCCAAGCCCAGACTGTGGATATCCACAACTGGCTTACGGCAGTGGAGTTTGCCAATCTGGTCACCATTGCTGAAATGACCCCGGGCCCTATTGCAATCAACTCAGCCACTTTTGTCGGCATGAAGGTTGCCGGCATACCCGGGGTGGTGGTCGCA
>JAAZAT010000167.1 GCA_012514185.1 Spirochaetales bacterium
AGGTATTCCTCGACAGGGATGATCAGGGAATCAAACAGCGGTGGTACGAGATTGAGCATCTGAAAGGACGCAAAGCGTACACAATTGATCTGCCCGGGAGCCTTGAGCTTGCCGGTATCGGCGATCCGGTAACCGCTGAGACGGTGTGGGTGGGTTCGCAGTTTGGTGATGAGTTTACAACCGATCCCCTCTATGAACCCTATCGGAAAGCCGATGCGTTTCGCTTTCCCTACTGGCTGCAACCTGAGACTCGATACATCGGCCCTGCCTGGTATGTGAAGCATATCACGCTGCCAATTCAAGAAGACAGCCTATGGCAGTTGCTGCTCGAGCGGCCCCATTGGGAGACACGGGTCTGGATGAACGGGGTGTTTCTAGGCTCGTGTGATTCGCTCAGTGTTCCGCATCGGTATGAAGTGCCATCTGGTATGTCCTCCTCGGTGGCGCTGGTCATTCGAGTGGACAACCGGATGATTCATGAGGTGGGACCGAATGCCCACAGCATATCCGATCAGACCCAGGGCCCTTGGAACGGAATCGTAGGACAACTGGCTCTGGTTCGTATACCCAAGCTTTCCCTGGGTGAGGTGCGCATTCTGCCCAATGTTCAACGTTCTTCCTTGCTTTGTATGATCGATGTGGCAAACCGGACAGGATACGAGACAGCAGTTACCATTCGGATAGAGCGGGAAGGAAAAGCTCCTGCCATACTCACCAAACCCACAGCTTGTGCAACGACTGTCTTCCATCTGGAGATTGTGGATGTGCCTCTTTGGGACGAGTATGACCCAGCTTTGGAAAATCTTCGGGTGGTACTTGAGACGGAGCAAAGCCTTGTAGAGGAGAAACTGATCCAGGTAGGGCTGAGAAGCATAGAGGCGAAGGGAAAGTACCTGTTCATAAACGGCAGGCAGACGTTCCTGCGGGGAACGGTGGAGTGCTGTGTGTTTCCCAAGACCGGACATCCTCCGATGGAGGAGCCGTATTGGGATTACCTGTTCTCCCAGAGCAGGAAATTTGGACTGAACCATCTTAGGTTTCACTCCTGGTGTCCGCCCGAGGCAGCCTTTGCTGTTGCCGACCGCATGGGTTTCTATCTGCAGGTAGAGTGCCCGGTCTGGAAAAACCAAGGTGTGGCTTTTGATGGGAACAAGGTCTTTGACGACTGGCTGTTCACCGAGTCGCAGCGAATCGTTGCCGAGTACGGCAACCATCCTTCATTCCTCTTGTTCGCCAGTGGAAACGAACCTGATGGTCGGGACAAGGAAGTCTTGGGATTGTGGGCTTCCTCCTGGAATCAGAGGGATGGCCGAAGGCTTCATACATCAGCTTCCGGATGGCCGGCACTCGAGGAGAATGCGTATCAAGTGCTCCCTCAGCCTCGCATCCAGGCATGGGGTGAGGGCCTTGCCTCCAGAATCAACGCCCTGCCGCCGGAGACCTGCACCGATTATACTGCCATCTGCGAGCAGTATCCAGGTCCGGTGGTAACCCACGAAATGGGGCAGTGGTGTGTCTTCCCCGACTTCTCCGAGATGGGGGAGTACACCGGATATTTGAAACCTCGAAACTTTGAGGTCTTCTACGATATTCTTGCGCGGCGTGGCATCGCGGACCAGGCTGACCGGTTCCTTGAGGCATCTGGGTTCCAACAGATGCTCTGCTACAAGGAAGAGATCGAGGCGGCGATGCGGACACGCAACCTGGCGGGTTTCCAGTTATTGGCACTCACTGACTTCCCCGGACAGGGAACCGCCCTGGAAGGGGTTCTGAATGCATTCTGGCAGGAGAAAGGGTACTGCAGTGGTGAACAATTCAGGCGGTTCTGCGCTGATGTCGTCCTGCTTGCCCGTCTTCCGAAGCGGTATTACACATTCGGAGAAACGCTGCAAGCTGATATTGAACTGGCAAATTTCGGAAGTTCTGATCTTGCAAAGATAGAAGTCAACTGGAGCCTGATAGGCGAACATGGAGGCCTTTTAGCAGGTGGAGTACTCTGTTCAGGCCATCATTCACTCAGAGGTGTGCATTCACTTGCCACTCTCTCCCTGTCGATTCCTGAGCTTGCAACAGCGCAGAAACTGACGCTCCGTCTTACCTTGGATGAACCTAGGAGAGAGAATGCCTGGGATGTCTGGGCGTTCCCCAAAGCAGTGGACTTGGAGTCGAGGGATGTCCTGGTAACCAGAGCGTGGGATGAAGCAAGTCAGCAGGTACTGCTTTCTGGTGGCAAGATGTTGTTGTTGACATCGGGTAATACCGAGGTGGCCTTGGGATTCTCCTCGGTGTTCTGGAACACCTCCTGGACCGGCAGGCAAGCTCCCCATACGTTGGGGATGGTGGTGGATGCAGAGCATCCGGTGTTTTCTGCTTTCCCGACGGAACATCATAGCAACTGGCAGTGGTGGGAGTTGGTGCATGGATCAAATGCCATGGTGCTGGATGGACTTGCCACAGATATTTCGGCCTTGGTGCAGCCGATCGACACCTGGTTCAGAAGCCACAAGCTTGGGCTCTTGTTTGAGTGCAGCGTTGGGAGAGGGAGGTTGATGGTCTGCAGTATGGACCTAACCTCTGATCTGGAGCATCGACTTGTAGCCCGGCAGCTGTACCACTCGGTGCTTTCGTATATGCAAAGCCAGCAATTCAATCCCGGCTGTACACTCAGCTTGGAAGAAATCGATGCGTTGCTGGCAGTACAGGAGACGAGAGCGTGAAAGCAGCCGTACTGCACGGGCGAAGAGATGTGTGGTTGGGAGTCAAAAAGATGCTGATTGGATGAAGATGGGTATGCTTGTCACAATAATGATATAGTTCTTGGTACAGAAGAGCTTGTTTGGCTGGAGCATCAATACTGCCGAATCAAGTTCATAGCTTGATACCCAACTCCCTGATCATATGGAACAAATCGGTAGTTCTTACATGAAACTTATCTGCAATATTGGGAATCTTTGCAAAACCACTTGGATTGCCAGCATTGCTTTGTACATATTTTTCAAATGTTACAATGGTGAAATCATATACACAAGCAGCTGCAATCAACCAAGGGTCGGCAACTGATTCCTCGGCCCACGTACGCAGAGCTTTTTCTGAATAACATGGATCATTTTGGATGGATTGAAGGACCTTGGCATAGGTGGCGACTATCTTTTGTTGCTTATGGTTGATATACCGCCCGATTTTCAGGTTGCTCATCCAAAGAGCCAAGTCATCTTTACTCTGAAGGCTGCAATATTTCTTTCTTTACAAGGTCCAGAATTGCTATAGACCCGTCTTGGATTTTCTCACTCATAGAAGCCCAAAAAGAGGGGGCAAGATCCATCGGGTAGTATGTGGCTTTCGGCGTAATCAGGGAATTTGAGTCGATAAGGTAGATGGGTGTATCCGGCATCAAGCATTCATCCTTTCCATCAACTTGGGAAAAGTCTGCCTGTTTGTGTCGGTAAGTCGAAATGCCTCGGAGTACAACGTTTTACCTCGAGATACACTGTCTAGTACAAACATGAAAAATCTCTTGTCAATACGGCTTCCCTTTGTATTGTAATAATCGCCTCCTCCAGGCTTCTTAGTTTGTTTACTCTCTTTGTAAAGCTGGATTGCTTCGCGAACTATTTCCTCGTACATTGCATGACTAATGTTTCCGGCATCCAATGCTCTGCGTGCAACGATAACATGTCCGCACTTGAAAAAATGGGCTACTTTGGAGATGGTCTCTTGTATGGAGCTGGACTGAGAAGATAAGACTTTCCATGTGAGGTTAAATTGACTGGCTGGTACAAGAATTTCTGTTGCTACCGCATTGCAAAGTGTTTCAAGCTTGGAAACGCCTTTGTATGTGTTGTGCGTATCATTATAAAGGTTGTCTACTCCAAAGCAAATATGAACGAACTCATGGAGCAGAGAGAATAATCTGCCGCTTTTAGAGTCAGTTGCATTGATGAAAATCAAGGGAGCATATCTATCAATGATGGTGAAAGCTCGGAATTCTTCGGTGTTGAGCGGTCTATGCGTATTGTTACGAACAATCCCGTTCATCATGACTATGATCCCTGCTTCACTCATTCTATCTCTGAGATAGTTGAACGGAGGGTCTGTGGTCTCAAACCAGTTAATGGATAATCCAAGAACCTGCCGAATATATCCGGAAATGGCTGTGATATCGGTCTCATGCCTCATCTTTCCAACAATCGAATTGGCTTCAGAACCTTCGTTAATCAGATAATCCCGCGCCCAATCAACTATCTGTTCCATATCTGTGATGGTATCTATCAAGTCTCTGCTTGGATTACTGAAATCAGTACTCGCTATGGTTCTGTACTCCATGAGCTTGATTTTTTCTTTAGGTGGTGTCTGTAAGAAGAAATAACCAAGGGGGACGCGGGTTCTCCTGCTTATGGATTCAATTTCAGTGAATGTGGGTGTTTTAGCTCCTGTTCGCCATTCCTTCAGAAGGTTGAGAGAGTCGACTGGGGTTGTATCTGCTCCTATCTGGTTGATTACCCAATCAACTACAGCAGGAGAAACAGTATACGTTGCTTTCATTTTTCTTTTCGACCTCTCCGATAGAATTTGTTCATCGTTCCTTCATGACGCTTCAGCACTAGTCATAGGATAACGG
>JAAZAT010000315.1 GCA_012514185.1 Spirochaetales bacterium
AAAGCGTAGCCAAGTAGATGATGCTCCCCCACCCCATGGTCTGCCAAACGCCGCTTGCAGTAAAAATTGTCCTGAACATTGAGTTCTCTGCAAGCAGACTGAGTCTTTCCATACCAAAAAGGATACGGAAATCATTGAACAGCCCATCGGTTCTGCTGAAGGTGACGAGCATGCCACAGATTACGACCAGTGAAATGAAGTGCGGCATATAACTGATGGTTTGCACTACTTTCTTGAATGATCGAATCCGAATCTCATTGATCATCAGCGCCAGCAATATGGGAACTGGAAAACCGAAAATTATTTGGTAGATATTGAGCACCAATGTATTGCGAATCAGACGCCAGGCGTAGGGACCGGTGAAGAAATCTACGAAATGGGTAAACCCAATCCATGGGCTCTTCAGGAAACCCAAGGCTGGTTTATAGTTTTGGAATGCAATGATCGCCCCTGCCATCGGGATATAATGAAAGATGAAATAGTACAGCAACAAAGGCAGCAGCATCGCGTAGAGGTATTTGCTTTTTTGGTAATTCTTTCTCCACCGATCTGAAAATCGAGTAGCCTCGGAATACTTCCTCATCGCTCCTATCCCCCTTTTCGGTCGATTACACTATCAGCCTAGGGTAGGAATATCGAAGTCGCAATTTGTAATTCACACTTAAGGTTGTAATTTATGCATTTCCTTATGATGAATACTGTTCTCTATATTGACCAGGGGTTAATCCCTCCAATGACTTAAACTTTCGCATGAAGTTTGCAATATCAGCATAGCCTGTTGAAAGAATTATTTCCTTGATAGGCATCTTGGTAGTTACCAACATCTCCTTGATTCTATCCATGCGTAACATCGTGAGATATTGCTGATATGCGTATCCAGTCTCTTGCTTGAAATACCTGCTGAGGAAATTTGGTGTCAGGGAGAATTCATCGGCGATCGAGACGAGGGAGAGCTGGCTGTTTGTGAAGTTGTTGTTGATGTAGTCCAGAATATTTGTTCGCATCTGAGACTCTTCTTTCTGTCTGGCATCATCCATTTGGTCGCAGATATTGGTGACTACAATAACCATTGCATCCTCGAAAGAAGGGAGAGAGGTGAATTCACATACTTGCTTCAGAAGCTCTTGAGAAACATCGACGTTCGCGTTCTTTGCAGTTCTGACTAATAGATTCAAGATATCAAAACACAGGTATTGGACGATATGATAGGCTTCTGCGGATTCCTGAATTTGTTGGGTCATGTTATGCAATGCTTGGAGAGTCAATTTACTGTTTGCCTGCTTCAATCCTTGGATAAACAATGCATGATCTATTGTAGGAATCTCTTGATCATTATTTTGCTTTTGTTGACGAAGATCTTCAAACATGATGACCTTCCGTTCAACTGTGAAGAAACCCTGTTCAACTGCCACACAAGCTTCGGCGAAAGAAGCAGCAACCCCTTCATAGCCTGGATACGAACTTCCGATTCCAATATGTATCGGACAGTCAATAACTGACTTCACGTGATCCACAACCTGATTCCCAAGTTCAATCAAGGATGTCCGACTTTCTTGCGACGCATCCGATTCAGCAAAAATCAATGCAATATAGGACTGCTTGATCAGATTTGTTGCATAGAAACGTGCATGCTCGGACCGAAATTCCATGCATGCTTCAAGTATATGAGAGCTCTGTTCATCAAATACATCACGTTTCGATGACGCTAGAACAAATACAGTGTTACTCTGCAATCCTAAATGGATGTTTGCACACTTGAGATCAAACTCTAAGGCTTCCAAGGGCTGGAATCTTCCATAAAGGAGTTTTCTAACGCAATTCGCTTCCATTGTAGGCTGAACGTGGTTCAAGGTG
>JAAZAT010000080.1 GCA_012514185.1 Spirochaetales bacterium
CAGATATATAGTTCGCTCGAGGAGTCTGTATATATATCTGCAAGGGAAAAACCGCTGCGGTTGGTCCAAGCAGAAGAGCTGCAAGCTCAGCTTCCCCCCCAACAGCAAGCGTTTGGCCGGATGTTTTGTGACATGCTTCGCAGGGTGGAGCCGGTTACCGTAGATGCTCATCTCACAGACAGTCAAGAGACAGGGTGGTGCGGCGGCTGTCAGGTTCTCTTGAGTGCAGGCCATACTCCCGGCCATCTATCTCTCTATTGCAAAGAACTTGATGCTGTCATCGTTGGAGATGCTTTTGCTTTGGAACAGAATACTCCTGTCTTGGCGAATCCTCAGTTTACGCTGGATGTCGAAATGGCAAAGCGTTCAATGGAAAAGCTTCTCTCTTTGAAGGCCCGGACCTATTACTGCTACCATGGGGGCATCTATCGGCCATGATCGTCTTTTCCCCTATTTGCTTCCAGAAGCTTCTGCAGGCTCTTGCTGTTAAGCAGCTGCAGCGTTAGGAAGTGCTTGTGGTAAAAGACTGCATAGTTGTTGAATACACAGGGAAGCTCTTTGGCTTGCTGCAATGTTTCGACTTTGATCAGGTGCAAGGCGATACTCTCCTGCTTGCAGTAAGCTTGCACTTCATCGATGCAGAAGGCGATATATGGACATTGTACAGAGTAGTATATGGTCAACTCCGGTGAGGCAATCTGCATCGATTTGGCACCATCGGTGAACTTTGGGAGACTGCCGTCGAAGGAGTTTGCGAGTAGTTCATACCCGTCTCCTGCACGGTCGACTACTTCAAATCCGTGTCCAAGCAGGAAGGCCTTGTCGCTGAGAAACGGTTTCTTGGTTGTTGAACTCAGGATGCAAATTCCACTTTTATGCTGTTCCTTGGCATCCTCGATACAGGAATCGAGCAATGCCGTTCCATGTCCTCTTCCTGCATAGGAACCCGATACCCAGAAACAATGGATGTACAGGTAGTTTTGACCAACAATGGGAACCCATGCGGTTTCCAGGGGGGTATATTCTATGAACACCTTCCCTCGTGCATCCAATTTCCTGAATACATGTCCTTCAGGAATCCGCTCCTTGAGCCAGTGCTTTTTCAATTCGACACCCTTCTGATGTTTTTTATCGGAGATGGCACAACACATGTGCTCTCTGTCAATATTCTCACAGGTTACGGTAACATACCGCTCTTCCATGGCACTCCTCCTTCTTGTATGGAAAGAGTATAGCGATTAAAGTTGACATGGCTTGTCAAGGTTTATATAAAGTCAGGAAAAGTATGAAAGAATCACGGCTGTTTTTCATTCTCTATCATCTTGTTGCCAACCGAACTGTCACTGCTGGTCAATTGGCAGATAAACTGGATGTTTCGGTTCGTACCATCTACCGGGATGTCGAACGGTTATGCGAGGCTGGGATTCCTGTCTACACCACCTCAGGAAGACAAGGTGGGTTGGCTCTGGTGGAAGGGTATACCTTGGATTCAGTGTTGTTCTCCTCCGAGGAGAAGCGGACCATCCTTGCTTCCCTGCAAAGTCTGGATGCAACGCAGGAACCTGGGCATGAAGCGGTTGTGGAGAAGCTTTCAGCTCTTTTCGGCGACCAGGAGGATTCTTGGTTGGAAGTCGATTTCTCCGGATGGGGAAGCCGTGAGCTGGACAACCGGAAGTTCAATATGGTCAGGGATGCAGTAATCAACCACAGGGTGTTGGAGATTGAATATTGCAACAGCAAAGGAGAGCAGGACATTCGTATTCTCGAACCTTTGCAGATGCTGTATAAGGCAAGGGCTTGGTATCTGAAGGCGTACTGCAGAACAAACGGGGGATTTCGGTTGTTCAAGCTTTCCAGAATACTTTCGGCGAAAGCCGTGGGGCGGCAGGTTGAGAAAAAATGCTATCCAGTACCTTCTCCTACTGAACACGAAGCCCCTTATACCACGTTTGTTCTGCGTTTTTCAGCAGTAATGGCCTATCGGGTGTATGATGAGTTCGATGCAACGAGTGTTCAGAAAGAGAAGGATGGAACTCTGCTGGTCACCACCTGCTGGCCGTATGACAGCTGGGTGGCGGGGTATGTTCTCTCCTTCGGCCCGTCAGTGACGGTAGTGGAACCGCAATGCTTGCGCGATGAGATACACGAAATGGCCAAAAAACTATGCGAGTTGTATAAAACCTGACAAACCGTGTCAGCTTTGTTCTCGTAGTCTCTCTGTAATGAGACAAGAGCTATGAAGAGTGGAGGATGCCATGCCG
>JAAZAT010000036.1 GCA_012514185.1 Spirochaetales bacterium
AGAAAGCCCAGGTTCCCGACCTGCTGCTCATGACCGCCACCCCGATTCCCCGCACCCTTTCGCTGACCGTATTCGGAAATCTCAACGTTTCCACCCTCAAGACCATGCCGGCCGGCCGCAAGCCGGTGATCACCCATCTGGTCAATGAGCAGAGCCGCAAGCGCATGTACCAGGCGGTGGGAGTTGAGTTCAGGCGAGGCCACCAAGCCTATTTTGTCTATCCGCGCATCGACGACAGCGGGGAGAGCGACCTGCGCGATGTGACAAACATGTATGATTTTCTGAAGAACGAGTATCCCGACGTACCCTCCGCCTTGATCCACAGCAAGCTGGACGAGGAGGAGAAGGTACGCATCCTCAAGGAGTATCAGGCTGGGAAGCTCTCCTACCTGGTCTCCACCAGCGTCGTGGAAGTCGGCATCGACATCCCCAATGCCACCTGCATGGTCATCGAGCACGCCGACCGTTTCGGGCTGTCGGCCCTGCACCAGCTGCGCGGGCGGGTCGGACGCTCGGTGTTGCAATCCTATTGCTTCTTAGTCTTCGGCAATGAGCTCACCGATGAGGCGAAACAGCGCCTGAAGGTGATGAAAGAGTCCAATGACGGCTTCTTCATCGCCGAGCAGGACCTTCTCATCCGCGGCCCGGGCGAACTTACCGGCACTAGGCAGTCGGGATACCTCAAGCTCATCTATGCATCCCTGACCGAGGACCTTCCCCTCATCGAAATCGCCCGCAACGAAGCCGACCTCATTTTGGAGCGTGATCCGGGGTTGCTCCTGGTCGAGCATGAGCCGATCAGGGCGGTCTTGGCCGAGGCTCCTCCTTTTGAGGCAGAGCACAGCGAGGCATGAAACGGCAACTTGCATAAGTGTTGCCAGGTTACTATCATCAACGTGAGGTGTTGAGTATGCGCATAACCGGAGGAATCTATCGGGGAAGGACAGTCGCCTGTCCCCCGGGAATTATAAGACCTGCAATGGATATGATGCGGGAATCGCTTTTTTCCATCCTGGGAAACCTGGAAGGAAAGAGTTGGCTGGACCTGTTCACCGGCAGTGGTTGTGTCGGCATCGAGGCGGCAAGCCGAGGGGCGGCTCCTGTCCATCTGGTGGAAAAGGACCGTCTCAAGAAAGCCACGATCATGGGGAACATCAGCATGGTGGAGAGTGAAATCACCCTGTTCATGGCCGATGTCCATCGCTTCATCCCTACCGCCAAGCGCCAATATGACATTGTCTACGCCGATCCACCCTTCCCCATGCAAGGCAAGGTCGGCCTCGCCCAAGCGGTGGACAAGCAGAAGCTGCTCTCCGAAGGAGGGCTGTTCATCATCCATTACCCCTCCGAGGAGAAGGGCCAGTGGCCCGAGCAGGTGGGAAACCTGGTCTGTTACGACCAGCGCAAGTATGGCAGGAGCACCCTCCGGTTCTACAAGAATACCCTGATTGCAGGAGAACAGCATGAAATCCGACCTTGTCACGATTGATGAAAACAACATTGCACACAGCTCTTTCACCACCTACAGCTATGAGACCGACTGCTTCTCCGAAGCGCGATTGGCCTTCTATTTCCAGATCGTCCAGGAGGCCGCCGGCATGCATGCAGCTATGCGTGGTTGTTCAATCAACGATCTGCACAAGGAAGGAAAGACCTGGGTCATCACCCGCAGCAGCATGGACATCATGCGATACACCTGTTGGCCCGAGGTGATCGAGGTCCAGACCTGGGCCCAGGAGCCGATCAGGCTGCACCTTCCCCGTGTCGTCAAAGGCTTCGACAAGACAGGCAATGCCCTCTTCACAGCCAAGACCCATTGGGCCATCCTCGACTTGGACAGCGGCAGGCCCTTGCGACCGATGGACATGTCACTGAGGATTGGGCTTCCTCCGGCCGACCATACCCTGGACATGACCCTTCCCAAAAAGCAGGATGATGAGAAGCTGGTGCTGCTATGCAGCTTCAAGCCGACCATCGCCTACCTTGACACCGACCGAAACCTCCATGTAAACAACATATCCTACCTCAACTGGGCTCTTGAAAGCCTGCCTTCGGCTTTCCGAAACCGCTGCAAGGTTTCATCGGTCGATGTCTCATACCTGAGGCAGACCTATCTCGAGGATGATTTGTGCGTGTACACCTATGGCCTGGATCAAGAAGCCCTGTTCAGCGACGAGCCGACACTCCAGCATACGATTCTTCGCAAGGAGAAGGAGGGGACGACCACCTTGGTGTGGTCTGGAACCACGAGCTGGAAACGAAGGGAAGCGCTTAGATAAAGACCTTGCGCAGATTTGGATCCTTGCCCAACAAAAGGCCGATGGACTCGCGGACGGGAAACAAGCCCTTCTTGGAGTTCGCGCTGTAGTAACAGTACCAGCAGTCTTCCTCGCTCTTGTAGTGGACATCACAGCTGACAATGTAGCGGCTCGCCCAACCCGATCGGGGGGGTACGAGCACCGGGGAGCGGAACGAAGGCTTGAATGCAAGCCCGTCGGTGCTCTCCAATTGCAACAGCATGCTGGTTGTCTTGGCCCGTTTCTTGTCCCAGTACATCGCACACTCGAAGCCTACATATCCATCCTCGGTTTTCACCACCTTGATGCTTCCCACGGCCATGTTCCGGTAGGGGTCGTCGGCATAGGGTGAGAGCAGGGGTTCTCCCTCATTGGCCAAGGCATAGGGGCCTTCCAGGCTGCTTGATAGGGCCATGGCGAAATGCCTGCTGGTCTTCTGCTTGGTGTCGGGAAGAAGCAGGTGTGAGGCACCGAAATAGAGACGGTAGCCCTGCTCGGTCTTGATGATTTGGGGACGGGATATCCGGCTTTTCTTCAATCCATCCTTTGCAAAAGGAACGGTGCGGCTGTCCAACAGGATTTTCGGCTCGCTGAACAGGATCAAGTCGGTAGAGGAACGCATCTCAAAGCGGCTGTAGGTGATTTTCTCCTGTTCCCTTCGCCTGAATCTTCCTTTTCGGATGGGCGGCAGCGAAGCATTGTGCTTCTCATACAGCAGGTAGTAGATGCCATCCTCGTAGTATATCGAGGGGGAGTGACCCCTGAGCTCGATCATCTTCCTGGGTTCCCAGCTGATTCCATTCTCACTGATGAAATGCTCGATGCCCACCCAGGTGTGACCGAAAAGATGCCACTTCCCATCCGGACTCTCCTCCGGAAACAGGAAGAAGGGATCGCAGAGCCGGCTCATGTACCACTGGCTGCGGATGACTGGTTCATCGCTGAAAGGGTACCAGGAGATTTTTGAAAAGGTGGAGAGGCAGAGGGCCATCGGATCTACTCCTGGTTTCGCTTGTTGGGTCTGCGACTCCAGAGCGGACTGAGGTTCTGCTCAAGATTGAATTTCTTGTTCATCCACTTGATGATCTTGGAGTAGACAAAGAAGCTTCCTCCGATGCTCACCACAAACGTCAAGCCCAGCCACATCGGTATCAAGGAGCTGTTGGGATCGACAAAGCGGGTGATCAGGACGAAGCAAACGATGAAAAGAATCATCATAAGCAGGATGTTCAGCACCGTGGCAGCCAACATAAACCAGAGGGTATTCGATTTCTTAGACATGCTTTCCTTCCTTGGATTCCAACAGGATGCTTGCCGCAAGCAGGATACCGCTGACCACCAAAGAGGCATCGGCAATATTCCAGGTCGGCCAGCGTTCAAAACCCAGAAATCCATAGACTTTGACGCTGATGAAATCCACCACCCTGAAATTCCGGAAAATCCGGTCGATCAGGTTTCCGATGCCTCCGCCCAAAAAAAGGGCAAGCACCCATCGGTGGAATGAACTGAGCACAAAACGCTTGGAAAAATAGATGAGCAAAACGGCGATGACCAACAACACCGGAACAATGATGAAAAACAACAGCTTGACGGCCAAAGGCAGGCTGTCGCCCATGCTGAAAGCGATGGCGGTATTGCGCACGTGGACAATAGCTAAAAAGTCGCCCAAGAATTGATACCCAACGGTGTTCTCTGCAACGTGCCTCACAATCCAAGCCTTGGATAGCTGGTCTGAAAGAATGATACAAACTGTGAGCAACAAAGGCAGATAGCGTCGTTTGTTTGGTCCCATAGTGCTGACTATACTATAACCCGGTGGGGTTGGCAACAAAGACAACTTTGAGGCCGAAGGTATCACGGACATGCTGCATGAGCGCCAAAATGCCGAAGGTCTCGGTCATATAGTGCCCTCCTGCGATAACCGTAATCCTGCCTTCTGCTGCATCATGATAGTGCTGATGCTCGAATTCGCCGGTAATAAAGCAGTCAAGGCCGTCGGAGAGGGCTGCAAGCACATCCGTAGCCGCCCCTCCGCTGACAATGCCGACTTGGTGTATCTCCTCATTGCCGAAAGGCAGGATCAGGGGATTCTCGAATCCCAGGCGAGAGGCGATCCAATCCGCACTGCGGCCCTCTCCAAGGGCCCCCTTGAACCCAAGCATCCTTCCTTTATAGGGAGCGAAGCCCTGGATGTCCTGAAGGCCGAGCCGGCGTGCTATGGCGATATTGTTTCCCACCTCGCTGTGGGCATCCAGCGGAAGGTGGGCTGCATACAAATCAAGATTCCCCTCAATGAGCGTCTTCAGCCTGGTATAGTGCGGCCCGCATACTGCAATCGGACTCCCCCAGAACAGGCCGTGGTGCACCACCAAGAGGTCTGCATGCTCATCCATCGCCTTCTCAAACGTGGCTTGGCAGGCGTCGACGGCAAAGGCAACGGTATGCACCTCGCGCTCGGGGGGTCCCACCACCAAGGAATTAAGCGAACGATCGATTCCCTCAAAGGAGGCAACTTCCAAATAGGCATCAAGATAGGAGACAAGTTCACTACGTTTCATAGCCCCAGTATAAAGAGTTGACACCTTTTGTTCCACCACCTATAGTTCGAGCATGACCGATACACAGGTGCGGGTAAAACCGCTCACATACGAAGAAGCTTCCTTTGATTTCGACCTTCAAACCATTCGAACATGCAGGGCTCTTGGCAGCAGTGAACCGATTGTAGGCCAGCCGCGCGCCCTGAGAACCCTTGAACTGGGCCTTTCCCTCCCCAAAAGCGGCTACAATATGTTTGTCAGCGGCGACAGCGGCAGCGGCAGACACCATGCAGTGCGGCATGCAGTGCAGAACCTCAGGGGTGACACCTCGTCAATGCGCGACTTGGTCTACGTCTACAACTTCCTGCAGCCCAACAGCCCCAGGGTTCTCACCTTCAATTGCGGGGACGGCCAACTTTTTTGTGACGCCGCAGAGACCTTCAACCAGGAAATCCTTGCCCTTGCCCTGCACAAGCGGGACTTTTATGCAACCGCAATCCAGCTGCTCTCAGAGTTCGAATCCCAGTTTCCCCAAGATTCGCTGCGCGACCATTTCGTTCATATACGCACGGACCTCAAGCGGATGGAAAGGCATATCCAGAACCTGGACGAAAAGGCCTGCAAGGCTGATCCCATTGCAACCAAATACCGGGCCAACCTCTTGGTCAACCATGCAAAAGCAACCGAAAGGCCCTTCATCATTGAGTCCCATCCATCCTTTTCAAACCTGTTTGGTTCGGTGGACGGCAATCAGAACATGCCCCACCTTGCACTGCATGCAGGCACCCTGCTGGAGGCGAGCGGTGGCTTTTTGGTCATCGATGCCGAGGAGCTGCTCAGCGAGCAGGGCTTGTGGGATGCTCTGAAACGCTACCTCGACGCCAACGCCCTGACCATTGAGAGCAACGTCACCACCAAGGGAGAGCTTCGAAGCCCCTTCATCAGGCCGCAGATGCCCCCGGTTCCGGTCAAAGTCATCCTCATCGGTAGTGAAGAGACCTACGACACCCTTACCGAAGGGGATGAGCGGTTTCTCACCCTTTTCAAGCTTTGTGCGCAGTTCGATTACTCCATGCCTCTCGATGAGAAGGCAATCGAGCAGACAATCGCAAACCTGGACAACTACGCAAAGACCAATAAGTTGCTCGACCTCAGCGATGAAGCCTTCCTCCAGCTGCTCAGATACAGTTGTTGGTATGTGGAGTCGCGTGAACACCTGAGCACCCAGTTCTCCACCCTCTACGACTTGCTTGAGGAGGCGAACTGGTGGGCTCACTATCATCAGAAAAAGCAGATCGACGACCAGGTGATTCTCACCGCCCATGCAGAGCGGGAGTATGCCAACGGCATCAGCGAAAGCAAGATCAATGAAGAGATCATCAATGGCGATATGATCATCAGCCTGTCCGGCACCAAGATCGGCGTGGTCAACGGCTTGGCCGTCATGGACAGGGGAAGTGCCTCTTTCGGGACACCGACAGTGATCAGCTGCACCGTAGCCCCGGGCAACGAAGGCATTGTGAACATCGAGCATGAGGCAGGCCTGAGCGGTGAGATCCACGACAAGGGCCTGTTGATCCTCGAGGGGTACCTGCGCAAACACTATGCCCGCACCTTCCCGCTCTCCATCTATGCAGGGATCGCCTTTGAGCAGTCCTATGCCGAAGTGGACGGGGACAGCGCATCATCCAGTGAGCTGTATGCCCTGTTGTCGGCCATCGGAGAGCTTCCGGTACGGCAGGACATAGCAGTAACCGGTTCGGTGAACCAGATGGGCATGATCCAGCCGGTGGGCGGCATCAATGAGAAAATTGAAGGCTTCTTCCATACCTGCCAGGCGACCGGCCTTACCGGCAGGCAGGGAGTGATCATTCCTATCCAGAATGTACGCAACCTGATTCTCGGTTATGAGGTGCTTGAGGCGATCAAGGACAACCAATTCTTCATCTACCCCATCAAGACCATCGATGAGGGCATGCAGCTCTTGACCGGGCGACCGGCAGGCGTCCGCAATGCAAAGGGCAACTACAGTGCCGGCAACTTCAACTACGACATCGAGGACAGGCTGAGAAAGATGTATCAGGCGGTCCTAGCCAACCGAGGCTAGGCCCTGCAGCTTCTTTAAAAAAGGCAGGATGTAGGCAAGCGACAGGATGAAGGTAAGCACATCGGCGATGGGCTGGGCAAGTTGCAAGCCGACAAGCCCCACAAGTCCGGGAAGCAGGGCAATGACCGGAACGAAGAAGAAACCCTGCCTGGCAAGGGCCAAAACCGAGCTTGAACTGCCGTGTCCGGTGCTTTGGAACACCATCCCGCTCAAGGTGTTGAAGGCTGAAAGAGGCATCAGGATGCATTGGTAGCGGATGGCAGCCGTCCCGATGGCGATGACAGCCGGGTCGGAGAGAAACAACAGCATGATGTAGTGCGCACCTGCAAAGCAGACCACACCGATGAAGGTGAAGGCCAATACCCCGGTACGGACACAGAACTTGAAAGCCTCGATCAGGCGGTCGTAGCGCTTGGCCCCCCAGCTGAAGCCGGCTACCGGCTGCAAGCCTTGACCGAACCCGATCAAGGCGGAGTTGAGAAACTGCATCACGCGTGTGGTGATGGACATGGCGGCAATCGCCGCATCACCGAAGGGAGCGGAAAAAACGTTCAAGCAGATTGCAGAGACGGTGTGCAGCAAGGTCCTAAAAAGCGAAGGGGCCCCGACGGTGAAGATGTCACGGTAAATCCACCACTTCAGCTTCACATGGCGCACAGACAGATGCAGGTTGCTTCTCCTCTTGATGAAGTGAGAGAAGAGGATGAGGAAGCTGACACCTTGGCTGAGCACTGTTGCAAGAGCCGCGCCGCGGATGCCCATATCCAGGGCGAAGATGAAAATCGGGTCGAGAATCACATTGAGAACCGCCCCGCTGCTCATGCCGAGCATGCCAAGGTGGGCCTTGCCCTCCGAGCGGAGGTTGTTGTTCATGGTATAGCAGACCGCCATCCAAGGGGCGCCGATGAGAATGACCGAGGCATAGCGCTCAGCCTCGGGTGCAATGGTCGGGGTGGCACCGAGGAATCGTACCAGCGAGGTGGTGCCTGCCAGACCGGCCAGGGTGAACAGCAGGGCTATGCTCATTGAGGTGAAAAAGGCCGTGCTGAAAACTTGGTCGGCTTCAGTGCGTTGCTTCGCTCCAAGCAAGCGTGAAACCGTATTGGCAGACCCTTGGCCGAAGGTGATGCCGATCGATTGGATGATGCTCATGATCGAATAGACAATCCCCACTGCAGCACTGCTCTCGGTGCCCAATCGGCTGACGAAAATCGTATCGGTCATTGAATAGAAGGAGGTGATGAGCATGCTGATGATTGTCGGGGCGGCCAATTGCAGGATGAGGGACTGAACCGGTTGTTCGGTCATCCGCTGATAGTTCTGCTCGGCGTTGAGCGTTTGGAATTTCATGCGGTGAACCAGCCATGCATCATGATCCCGGCGGCTACTGCAACATTGAGCGAGCCTTTGGTACCGGCTTGCGCGATGGAAAGCCTGCCCAGCGATGCCTCCGAGGCGCCGAGCAAAGCCGGGCTCACGCCCAGCTCCTCACTGCCGATCACGGCAATCCCCTTGGAGGGGAATGCAAATGCATCGAGCTCGGTTCCCCCGGTTTCCAAGGCGAAAAACGGAAGGTCGAGCGCCTGCAAACGCTTGAGCATTGCCTCCTCGCCGATCACCTCATGTTCTACGGTTTGGGTGCAACCACGGCTTGTCTTCAGTGCCCGGCTATGGTCGATAGCGGCGCACCCCTCGATGAGATAGATTTTCTGGATGCCGAACGAATCAGCCGAACGGAAGATGGAACCGATATTGTAGGGTGAGCGGATCCGGTCAAGGATGAGGATGTGATCGAGAATCGTGCGCCGGCTCGTATCGAGGTTGCCCAGTTCATCGACAAAATCCCAATCGGCACTGTCAGTGCCCAATGCCTGCAAGAGCAGGTAGTGGATATCATCGCACGTTACCGCCAGGTCCAAGCCCTGCACCACGGCAAGTTTCCCGCCAAGGGCCAGCAGGCGCTCTCGTTCATCCTCGGCAAGCACGGCTTGGAACTGGGGAGAGTCGAACAAACCGCAGAGGGTCATGATGTATGCATGGTCGGCCTGGCTTCGCAGTGCAAGCTTCGCCTGCTGGTGAAACAGCAGGGCGCACTTGCGTACGCATGTGCGATCCTTGAGCGTCCTAAGCTTCGCTATCGTTATCATCGTCTTCACTCACCTGCCTGGGAGCCACCAATACGGCGAACTCCCCCTTGATCGCATCCCTGCCTGCAAGTGTGGAGGCAACCGCCCCGGCAGTGCCTTGGAGAAACTCCTCAAACTTCTTGGTCATCTCCCGGCCAGCCACCACCATCCGCTTTGCATCGAGGGCGGCAATCTCCTCCAAAGTCTTTACGATGCGGAACGGGGATTCATAGAGGACGAATGCCTCATCGCGTTCCAACAACTGTGCAAGGCGCTTGGTCCTTCTGCCTTTCCTGGGACTGAGAAATCCTTCGAAGGTGAAGCTCTTGCCGACAAAACCGGCTACACTGACCAACGTTGCAACAGCACTGGGTCCGGGAATGGGAACGACGGGAAAGCCCGCCTCCCTGACAGCGGTGACAACCCTGGCTCCAGGATCGCTGATCCCTGGGGTTCCGGCATCGCTGACGAACGCTACATCCAGTCCGCTGGCCAAAAGCTCGACAATGCCTTTGGCCGAGTTGATTTCGTTATGGGCGTGACAGGCGATCAGGCGCTTGGAAATTTCAAAGTGATTCAGCAATTGCTGGGTGTGGCGGGTGTCCTCGCAGGCGATCACATCCACGCTTTTCAGCGTCTGTACAGCCCGGTAGGTGATGTCCTCAAGGTTCCCGATTGGTGTAGCCACCATATAGAAAGTACTCATAAGAATCAGTCTACATGCTCTGTTGCGTCCTTACAAGCACAATGGATTGGCATCGTTTCCCATGCTGTTTGGTATTTTTTACCACAACAAGGTAAAAACCGACCGAGCAAAGGCTGTCCGAAACAAAAAACCTAGGAAAAGTGCGTGTTTGGAAAAGTTGGCACGCCATATGCATAGGTATCTACGTAACAACGAAACCACAACAGCCACCCGGTGGCGAAAGGAGACAATGATGCAGATGTTTAAAAGAATCGCCGATATCTTCAACTCACACGTCAACAGTGCTTTGGACAAGCTTGAAGATCCGGCAAAGATGATCAGCCTGATGATCACCGAACTGGAGGATACCCAGACCAAGGCCCGTTCTTCCATGGCAGCCCGCAAAGCAGAGCAAGCAAGCCTGGAGAGAGAGAAGGCAGAGTTCGAGAAATCCGTCCTCCGTTGGGAAGACCGCGCAAAGCTTGCCATCACCAATGGCCGTGAGGACCTGGCCCGCGAAGCACTCTTGGAGAAAAAGCATGCTTCAGAGCAGGTAAAGCGCATTGAAGAGCAGCTTGCCAATCTGGCCTCCATCCTTGCAAGCCAGAGCGCCCAGCTCACCCAGATCGCCGACAAGCTCAAGGAAGTCAAGGACAAACAGCAGATCCTCGTCCAGAGAGCTAGAAGCGCCAAGGAGAAGAAGCAGGTTGCCCAGACGCTGAAAAGCAGCGACAGTGCAGACCTTGCCCGCAAGTTCAGCGAGCTTGAAAGCAAGATCGAGCGGATGGAAGCTGATGCCGAGATGGCAGGGTACCATGGGAAGCCCTCAGCGGGCGACGAGTTTGCCAAAATGGAATCCGATAGCGCCATCGAGGCCGAGCTTGAGAGTTTGAAACAGTCCATGACCAAGAAGAAGGAGCAGAAATAATGTATTACGACAGAGAAGAGGATCGTACCCTGTATCGTGAAAGACGGGGCATGATATTGGGAGTTTTCCAAGGATTGGCCACCTGGTCGGGGCTGCCGGTACTCCTGCTCAGAATCATCGGCGTAGTCCTGCTCTTCTCGATTGGATTCGTTCCGATGGCCATCGCCTACATCCTGACAGCACTCATGCTGCCTTCACGATAACCGAATCAGACGTTTTTTCATGACTGTCATTGAGTTTCTTCCTTGAGCAGGACATCATTTGGTGTCCTGCTCTTCTTCTTGCAGACGGCCCTGATATTTGCGGTACAGCCCCCGCAGCTGGTCATAGGTCAGATTGAGCAGCTTGGCCGCCTCTTTCTGATTGCCTGAAGCGGTCTCGAGAGCCTGCTTGAGATACTTGAGGTCCAGTTCAAGCCGGGCCGTCTCAAATTGACCCAAATCAAGCTCAGCCTCCAGCAAGGAAGGATTGGCGATTTCCTGACTCTTTTGTTTGAAAGGATTTTCGAAGGGATTGAAATCCAGGTGCTCGATCAAGGAAGCATCACTGCGGTAGACGGCCCGCTCAACGACATTCTTCAACTCTCGAACATTTCCAGGCCAAGGATAGTCGAGCATCTGGGAGATTACTGAGTCAGTGAAAGAAGGCATCTCCTTGCGCCCGCACTCAAGCGCCATCTTGGAGGCAAAATACGTTGCCAAGAGAATGATATCCTCGCCCCGTTCTCGAAGCGGGGGAAGGAACAGAACCTCGAAGGAGAGCCGGTCCAGCAAATCCTCCTTGAACTTCCCTTCCTTGCACAAGGACGGCAGATCGGCGTTGGTCGCCCCGATGATCCGTACGTTTGTTTCATGGGTCACCGAAGAACCCACCCGTTCATAGGTGCCGTACTCGACCACTCGGAGGATTTTTTCCTGGACCTCCAGGGGGATCAGGCCGATCTCGTCCAAGAAGAGCGTCCCTCCTTCGGCTTCCTCGAATCTTCCCTTGCGGGTCTTCTGTGCCCCGGTGAAGGCGCCTTGCTCATACCCGAAGAGTTCAGTCTCGATAAGGGATGGTGGAAGGGCTGCGCAGTTGACCGTCACCAAGTTCTGCTGCCACCGCTGGGAGAGGAAGTGAAGACGCCTGGCGGCAATCTCCTTGCCGCTGCCCCGCTCTCCTACCAGCAATACCGAGCGATTGACGGTCGCAGCCCGGCTGAGTTTGCTTTGGAAGTCCAAAAAGACTTCACTCTCACCTAAGGGTTGCTGGTTGTATCCGGCTTGCACGGCTTCCATATGCTCCACCTCACTTGGTAAATTTAGCCATCCTTGGCAGGTTTCACCAGCGTCAGGGTAGCACAGCTTAGGCAGTGCGAAAAGAGGAGGGGCCGCAATCATCGATAAAATGGTGATTTAGATACTTTTTATCAATCTTTTCATAGTTGGCACGATTCGTGCATCTAGATTTTCACGAACACAGGTGGTACTACTACCTAAGGAGAGAAGTATGGGAGTGTTTTCAAGATTCTTAGATATTGTCAATGCAAATATCAACTCACTGCTCGACAAGGCAGAAGATCCTGAAAAAATGATCAAGTTGATGATGCAGGAGATGGAAGATACCCTGATCGAGCTGAAGAGTTCCTGCGCTGCAAAAATGGCCAGCAGAGCCAAAACCGAACGCACCTACAAGGAGGCG
Organism: Spirochaetales bacterium; assembly: GCA_012514185.1. Lineage (GTDB taxonomy): Bacteria > Spirochaetota > Spirochaetia > Sphaerochaetales > Sphaerochaetaceae > Sphaerochaeta. The sequence continues at coordinate 12,361 of JAAZAT010000036.1, forward strand.
CTCAGTGCCGTCGACCGCTGGCAGAGCAGAGCGGAGCTCGCCATCAGCAAAGGACGGGAAGATCTGGCCAGGGAAGCTCTCTTGGAGCGCAAGCAGGCCAAGGCATCCCTCGATCAGCTGCAGGCCGAGCTTGCCGCCTATGATGACTTGATCAGGACCGCAAAGAGCGAAATCAATCAAATCGAGGACAAGCTCACCGCAGTCAAGCAAAAGTATCAGATGATGGTTGAACGGGCAAAGCGTGCACGTGAGGAGCAGGCGGCACAAGAGGCTCTCAAGCGCGCCAGCGACAGCAGCACCTTCGGTCGTTTCAGCGATATGGAAGAAAAGATCGACCGGATGCAGGCCAACAATGAGATGAATCGGTCCACCAATTCTTCTCTCGACGATAAGTTCAGAGATCTGGAAGAGATGGACGACATTGATGCCGAAATCGCTGAACTGCGCAAGCGCGCCGGCTTGTAAAGTAGAGGAAGAACATGGAAGCTGTTTGGATTCTGTCTGTCATCTTCACGTTCATCATCATCATTTCCACCATCGACCATCGGTACAATCTCAGAAGGAAGAAGATCGATGCAGCCCTCAGGATGCGGGAGATGGAAATGGGACTTCCTCCGGGAACCTACAGTTCGACCAAGGTCAAGAGCGGGAAGAAACGGGATGCGGTGGATCCTTCCTTTACTGAATGGAAGCAGACATCGAACCGTGCTGAACTGAAGAAGGGTATCGATGATTTACAGCAGAGGCTGGCAAATCTGGAAACTATAATGAACAACCGGAAGGCAAAGCCTGAAGGTATGCAAGATAAGGAATGGAAGGAATGATTGCTATGGCTACCAAAAAATTGTACAGATCCCCTCGGGGAAAGATTTTCGGGGTTTGCACCGGCCT
>JAAZAT010000039.1 GCA_012514185.1 Spirochaetales bacterium
AAGAACGCCGATTCCGGCTATAGCGCAAGAAGCTGAAGGATTGCCTGCACCACCCCCGCATAGGCCAGCAACTTGTAGGCGATGCTCCACATGATCAGAAAAATTGCACCATTGAGGATTCGCCAGGTTATAGGTTTCTTGAATAATGGAGCAAGAAGAGCCGATCCGTACGCCAGCGTGTAGAACCAGACAAAGGACATGGACAATGCACCTGCACCAAAGGAAAGTCGCCCAGATCCTTCAAAGGTCGCACTGATGCCCCCGAGCAGCACCACGGTATCGAGATAGACATGAGGATTAAGCAAGGTGATCGCCAACGTGGTAAGAACGACCTGTTTACGGCTGACAACCTTCCCCTCGGCTTCCTCTAGGCCTTGCCCGGCTCGGAACACTGAAACCAGACTCTTCAATCCATAGACGAAGAGAAACAGTGCACCCAAGGAGGCGGCTATACCCAGCAGCTTCGGTGATTGTTCGATCAGGATGCCCATTCCTGCAACACCTGCAGAAATGAGCAGGGCATCACAGAGCGAACAGATGAGAGCCACGACAAACCGATGCTGCCTGCGGATCCCTTGTGTCAGCACAAAGACATTTTGTGCGCCGATCGCGATTATCAGGCCGGCACCCGTCGCCATACCCGTAAAGAATGGTAGTTCCATGCAGGTCAGCGTAGTCAATACCAAAAAGTTTTGCAAAGCATTCAAAGTGGAAAATGGAAAAATTTTCAAAATCAATGCCGGCAGAGGATGTATTGCAGACTTCGAACCTTTATACTTTGGCGTGGAGGATAGCCATGCCTACGCTACCGGAATTGGTTCTCGGGCTCCAGCATATCGGAATACCGACACGAGCGATTGAAAAGACCATCGATTTCTACCGAAGTCTGGGCTTTATTGTCATCCATGCTCCTGAGCACGAGCATAAGAAAGTTGCATTTCTCAAGTTGGCTGATGTAGTCATCGAAGCATATGAAAACGATGAGACAGCCGGCCGAACAGGCGCCATCGACCATATCGCACTGAATGTGAGAGACATACAGGCCGCCTACGTGCAGGTACGTTCACTCGGCTATCAGGAACTGGAGAACGGCATCCAGACACTCCCCTTCTTCAGCAAAGGGGTCAGCTACTTCACCATCCAGGGACCGAATGCCGAGAAGGTCGAGTTCTCTCAGTATTTGTAAAGGCCAGCGCAGTCGGTCGTAAGTCTGCCTACAATCAACGTCGGAGCAGGCACCTGTCATTGAGTTGCAATCGGGTGCCGAATGACTGTCTTGCGCTTTTCTGCCTCAGTCTTTCTTGGATCGGAGAGGTAGATCTCATGGTGAAGCCTAACTCCTGAGAAATCCAGTACATAACCGCAAGAGGCAACATATGCATGCATACCCTCAACGGTTTGAGGTTCTGTGTCGTACGGTCCGATATGAAGAGCCTGTACACATAGCCCTTCATCCAGGATCAGGAATTCTACAGCACTGCAGTCCAGTCCTTTCTTGCGCTTAACCAAATCGATGGCCCACAGGACGTCCTGCTCCTGTACGAAATCCGGCAGACGCAGCAAGGAGGTGAAGCGCAACAGATCCTTTCTTGTATAATCCATGCCCTCAATCCCCTCTTGATGCCACAGCCCTTCCAAGGGAGGAACCACATAGTCGAAGTATCCATCCATGCGATGGTCTCCATTCTTGCTCATTTTCAACGTATAGGCTGTTGCATAAAGACATTCCACACTTCTCTGATACTCACCGCCGGCTTCGTTCGGATCACCCTTCCCTTTCATGCCGATATACGGCATGGCAGGAATCGTGACAATCTGCGGCTG
>JAAZAT010000240.1 GCA_012514185.1 Spirochaetales bacterium
CCCCGACAACCTCATGACCTTGCTGCTTTAAAAGAAATGCTGCAACTGAAGAGTCAATCCCCCCACTCATACCTATCAAAACTTTCATCGAATCTCCTATTTCTTATTAAATCAATAGGATTATAAATCAGAGAGTAGCCCTTTTCCAAGGGGTATGGGAAATTTTCTCTATTACACCCTCAACAAACCTCGAAACCCCCGTGATGCATAATAGGAGTCGGCACCGTTGTGGTAGATGAACACCCGGTTATAGCGGCTATCGCCGAAGAGCGCTCCACCAAGACTTCTCATCGCCTGGGGAGTTCGGATCCAACTTGATGTTTTTACATCAAACACCCCGAACGTCTGGAGCATCCGATACTGACCCTCATCGAGAAGTTCAATGCCCATGTGTGCAGCTAAACCGCACGCACTGCCGCTCGGGGGATTCTTTTTTCGTTTCTCAAGGGCTATTTCGTCATAGCAGAGACTTCTGCGACCAAGAGGACTCTCAAAGGAGCAATCGACGAACAGGTATGCATCCGATGCTCTCTCGTAGCCGATCACATCAGGCTCCCCGCCGGTACGCTCCATCTCTGAAAGAGCGTAGAGCTTCTGTGGCTGGTCTATCAGGCGCTGTTCGACTGCACTCCAGGAAAGCCCTTCATGACGGTTCAGATGCTGAAGAAACCTCTCCTTGAGCAGGGCAAGGAGTGTTGTTGACAATGCAGTATGGGTTGTATGCATACACTGCCTCCTCTCTCATTAGGCTTATATAGTACCTATATCCTAGTCTTTTACTCAAGATACTCACCTGGGATGGTGCAAGCCTCCCGCATTGCTATTTTCTGGAAATGTATCCACCGCTGATGATCTTGGAGTCGTTGACCACCACCACAGCTCCGGGCAGCGTGGCGTTTACCAAGTTCACTGCCTCTGCAATACGTTTGCGTTTGAGATGCAGCATCAAAATATCACGGTTGCCGCTGCGTCCCGTGCCCTTGACTACCGTGACGGCGAAGTTGTCCTTCCTCAGGGAATCTGCCAACTCTACGCTCTTCGGGCTTTCAGGCACGATGACTTGCACCGAACTGAGGCCGAAGGCAAGCTTGTCCTCGAACCACGAGCCCATGTAATTGCCGACGGCAAAAGCAAGAGCAAACACTATCATCCTCATGGGGTCTTCCTGGAACCCTTCCAAAACAGTCCCGGTTATCAAGAGCCATAAGGCACTATCGAAAAAAGCAACCATGGTTCCCTTGACCCGTTCGCCACGGTTGATGAGAACCATGCGGATCGTAGATACCGTTACTTCCAAAATTTTCCCGAAAAAGATGATGAAATATATCCAAATGCCCAAATTATCCAAAAACTCCATACCCACTCCTTCAGCGCAGCTTCTCTATGCAAGTATACCAAGAGTCTGAATGAATTGGCATGAAATTGGAAGAGCTGTGGATAGTCTATCAGACAATCATCACAACTTTGGTCTGCAAAGCACCCCGGACACCTTGGGATACTCCAAAGACTGAGCCTGGAGCCAGCGATGAACCAGACGTTTCCCTTTGGACGTATTCCACTCGCTTCCGATGGCTAGGTGGCAGCAAAGCCCTTGTCCGGCTCTCCCATGGTGGCAGAACCGACACTCCAAAGGCCGGAAGGGCTCACAAAAGATTGTGCATTTCCCATCCTGGAGAAACGTACACCCCTGTCGTGCATAGAGGGAGAGGGCGTAATATCCCTCATTTCCCTTGAATGCCGGAGCGAGAATGCCATAGGAGAAATCCGGGCTGAATTCCAGCATCAATCGACCTGCAAGACCTGCTTCCACTGCTGATCGAGCTTCTTCCACCAGC
>JAAZAT010000029.1 GCA_012514185.1 Spirochaetales bacterium
ATTGCGGCCATCGCACCCGTCATAGAAGCCGAGGACCGTGACATAGCCTTTGCCATGAGCGCAACATTCATCTTCGACATGGTCATGATTGTGCTCTTCCCCCTTCTCGGCTCGTGGCTTGGCATGAGTGACACCGCCTACGGACTTTGGGCAGGCACGGCAGTCAACGACACCTCGTCGGTGGTTGCTGCAGGATATGGATTCAGCGAGCGTGCCGGAGACTTTGCCGTAATGGTGAAACTCACCCGCACCCTTGCCATCATACCCACCGTGCTCATATTCAGCGCCGTCCAATTCCACCAGACCCGGAAGAGATCGAAAACAGGGAGGATTGCCGTAAAGGTGTCTTCAATCGTCCCCTACTTCATCGGCCTGTTTTTGGTCATGGCTTGCTTGAACAGTCTTGGACTTATACCGACAAGCATTGCTTCACTGTTGAAGTCCATCAGCAAGTTTTGCATGGTTACAGCACTGGCGGCAATCGGTTTGAACACCAGTTTCAAGGAGATGAAACAGGAGGGAGCGGCTCCGATGTTGCACGGGTTCATCATCTCGCTCTTGGTGGTGCTTGTAGCCTTGCTGGCCATCCGCATGCAGCTTGCCACGGGTATGTTTGCCTGATGTTACACACCCTCATAGGGGCTTTGGTGGAAAATTCGGCAGCGCTGCTCGATGGCATCGAGCACACCCATGGCTTCAACGGCAGAAATTTCAAACGCCTCTTCGGTGCCCGCCCCATTCCAAGAACGACATCGATGGCAGGCAAGCGTTCCCTCTCCAAGCCCTTCATGACCCGGCCAATCGATTCTCAGCGCTGGATGGATGTGCTCTTTGAAGCTGCAATGGAGAAACACAGCCTTGCCATCCTCTCTCCATGGGCGCATCAGATACACCGATCCGGCATCGACATGGTCCTTGGCGGTGAACGTGCACCGATCGAAGACCAGTCCGATGTCTTTTGCACAGGTCGAGGGTGCCGTTACATATCCTGCTTCACAACTGCTGATCTCACTATTCCTGAAGAGGGCATCACCGCCGCCGAAGATGAAATCCACTCCGCCTTGGATGAAGCATTGTTCGAAGAACGCAGCATTCTGCTTTCGCTTGGCAAAACATCTCGGTCCAAAAAAACCATTGGGTTCACGCTCCTTTTCGGGTAGCGGTGCGATAAAAAGGGTGTCCTGACTGCCGAACAGGCGGACCTGAAAGAGATGGGCGCGATCGACATCGAGGTACAAGGCGACAGCCTGCCCGGCTTCGCTTCCTTTTCCTGCCCTGTTTTCTATGGTGATATGTTCCAGTTTTAGGAACTCACCACTGAAGAAGGCTGTATAGGTGCGGAAGGTACCGCGCTTGGGCAGCGCATCGATTCTCTGTTTTGCACCCTCGGAATTGGTAATAATTACATCACCGTTTCCTATGAGGTGTATGTTGTGCTTGTCACAAAAGAGCTTTTCGTGATACACGCCCTCCTCAATGATGATTCGGGCCTCCTGTGCATAGGGAACGGCATCCAATGCTTCCTGGATGCTGCAGTAGTGCCCCTTTCCGGATTGGTCGACTGTCAATGTGTACATATTGCCATAGTATATCAACTCTCATAAATACGACAGATGGAAAGAGGAACTGTTTTATCATTGTCTGCTTCTTGTACCAAAAAAGAAGAGTTGCTATGCTTGCTGTATGAAACGTGAAGCTTCCGAACACCGATTGAAACATGGAATGGTGGTAACCGTGCGCAACCTGGAACCCAAGGATGCATCCCTTGCCGTTGCCTATATGCAGACCATGTACGCCTCCTCCCATTTCCTTGCACGTGATGTCGAGGAGTGGAACATCACCGTCGAGGAGGAAGCCGAATGGCTGACCAAGGCAAACAACGATGACAAGCGCATCATCCTCGGTGCCTTATGCAACGAGCAGTTGGCAGGCTTATGTGACTTCTCCCCTGTTTCCACGTTGAGACGCATGACTCATCGAGCCCAATGCGGCCTTTCCGTTGCACCGGAATTCCAACATAAGGGCATCGGTGAACTGCTGATGCGCATCCTTTTGGAAACTGCAAGGAACGCTGGCTACGAGCAGATGGAGCTGGAAGTGGTCTCTTCCAATACCAAAGCAGTCAATCTGTACAAGAAGCTTATGTTTACCACATGCGGCACGATACAGCGGGGCATGAGATACAAGGACGGTACCTATGCAGACCTGGACATCATGATGTGCAGGTTGGATTAGCTCCAAAGAAGGCATCCCATTCAGCTTCACGGAATCCGACGAGCACCCCTTTCTCACTGACGAGCAGAGGCCTCTTAACCAGCATGCCGTCACTGCCGAGCAGGTCCAGGATCTGATCGTCATTCAGCTCTGGAATCTTGTCCTTGAGCTCGAGACTGCGGTAAAGTTGTCCGCTGGTATTGAAGAATTTCCTGCTCTCCTTACCGCTTTGGGTGACTATCTTCTCAAGTTCTTCTTTGCTCGGTCGGTTTTCTTTGATGTTTCGATACGTATAGGAAATGCCCTTTCGCTCCAAATAGGCAGTTGCACGCTTGCAGGTGCTGCAGTTGGGATAACAAAAGATAGTCATATTCGGCCTCCTGCATGCCATGGTAGCAGATGAAACGCCACCCTGCAATTGGACAAAATTGTGCATTCCCCTAGACCAAAGAGGAAAAAGTTGCTATATACAATATGTTTCCGGTAAAAGGTTTTTCTCAATCCGCCCTCTACAGGGTGGTCGAGCTTTTATGGTTGTAGTATACTCCTTGCTAGCTGGACTGAGGAAGGAAACACGAAAGGGCTTTGCCTGAGGATATACAGGGTCCGAATTCGGACCGAAAGGATGAACATAGGATGATCGCTGATAAGAGTATCAAAGAATTGGAGAACTCCTCCGTCGCGCTGACGGTCACCGTGACCGCCCCCACCATCGAGAATGATTACAAGGCCGCACTGCAGAAGTACGCCTCCACAATCCAACTCAAGGGGTTCCGCAAGGGCAAGGCCCCTGTTTCCGTACTGGAAGGCAAATTCGGCAAGGCTATCCGCGAGGAAAGCACCTTCAACACCATCGAAGAGGCCCTCAAGGAGGCCCTGGAGGGTGTTGAGGACAAGTACAAACCCCTCTCCTTCAGCACTCCCGAACTACAGGATGAAGAGTCCTTGCTCCCTTTCAAGGCCGATACCGATGTCACCTTCACCGTAAAATACGATGTGATGCCTACCTTCGAGCTTCCCGCCTACAAGGGCTTGACGGTAACCTATCCGAAAGTACGGGTGACCGATGAGGCGGTGAATGCAGAGATCGACAAGCTGCGCGACCAGAACGCCATGGTCATCGACAAGCAGGATGCAGCAGCCATGGGAGACATCGTCACCGTCGATTATGTCGAGCTCGACGAGCAGAACAATGAGGTTGCCGGAACCGAGCGCAAGGAATTTGTGTTCACCCTCGGCAGCTCCTACAACTTCTATCAGATCGACAGCGACTTGGTCGGCATGAAGGCCGGGGAGGAGAAGACTTTCTCCAAGACCTACGCCGAAGACTCCACCGTGGAAGGCTATGCCGGCAAGACCATCACGCTCAAGGTGGCTGTCTCAGCTGTGAAATTCCGCGATGTTCCGGCTCTCGATGACGAGTTTGCCCAGGACGTGAAGGAAGAGTACAAGAGTGTTGCCGATTTGACCAATGCAACCCGCGAGAAGCTTGAGAAGGCGCTCGAGGCGAAGCTTGAGCAGGAGAAGCTCAATGCATTGAGCGAGGAGCTCTTGAAGGGAACGACCATCGCAGTTCCCGCCAGCATGATCGATCTGGAGATCGACCAGAGCTGGAACCGCTATGTGAAGCAGACCGGCCTCAGTGAAGAGCAGATTTTGCAGTTCCTCCAGTTCCAGCAGAAGACCAAGGAAGATATCACCGCCCCTTGGAGAGAAGCTGCCGAAAAGAGCCTGCGCATCCAACTGATCATGGACAAGATCAAGGATGCCGAGAAGTTTGCAATAGACGAGGAGGAATTGAACAAGACGTTGGAAGAACAACTGAAGGATATCACCGATCCCGCTCAGCGTGACTATTACAAGGTCATGATCGAGGACGATATGCGCTTCCAAAAGATTGCTCCGTTCCTTCAGGAGAACAACACCTTCGTTGAAGGTGAAGAAGTTGCTTATGAGACTTTCATGAGCCAGACCTACGGTGCGTAAGAGCGCATCAGACAGTGTTGTTCGTTGTGAAAAGGCGGGTCCACACAGGTTCCGCCTTTTCAATCCCAACGTAGAAAGGGGGCTTTTGCTATGAATATCCATCCTTTTAGGATGCAATCCACCATACCGATGGTCGTCGAGCAATCAGGAATCGGCGAACGAGCCTATGACATCTTCAGCCGACTGCTCAAGGATCGCATTATTTTCCTCGATGGCGAGATTCATGACGCCAATGCAGACCTTGTAGTAGCCCAAATGTTGTTCCTGGATAGCGAAGACGCAACCAAGGACATCAGCCTCTACATCAACAGTCCCGGCGGATCGGTCACCGCCGGTCTTGCCATTTACGACACCATGCAGTATCTGCACAGCAACGTACAGACGATTTGCATGGGACAAGCTGCCAGTATGGCGGCGCTGCTGCTTGCCAGCGGCTCGGAAGGAAAGCGATACATGCTTCCCTCCGCAAGAGTCATGATCCACCAGCCTTGGGGAGGTGTCGAGGGTCAATCCTCCGACATATCGATCCACGCCAAGGAGATCAGCCGATTGAAGAAACTCACCATCGATATCATCGCCCGTCATACCCATAAGAGTTTTGAACAGGTTTCCAGGGATGTCGAACGGGATTTCTTCCTTTCAAGTGATGATGCTGTCGCTTATGGTATTGTCGACAGCGTCATGAGAAGGAGTAACTGATGGCGCGAAACGCGAAAGTATGTTCTTTCTGCGGCAAAGGCCAGGAAGAAGTAAAAAGACTCATCAATGGACCCGGTGTGGCCATCTGCGATGAGTGCATCAAGGTGTGCAACGACATGCTTGCCGGCGATCCTACGTTCCAGGAAGATGCAGTCGGACTTCCCGACCGCATTCCCACCCCGAAGGAGCTGAAGGAGTACATGGACGAGTATGTAATCGGGCAGGATGATGCAAAGCGGGTGCTGGCCGTCGCGGTGTACAACCACTATAAGCGAGTCAAGTTCCAGAAACAGATAGCCGAACAGGGAGTTGAGCTTGATAAGTCCAACATCCTGATGGTGGGGCCCACCGGTACCGGAAAGACCTTGCTTGCCTCCACCTTGGCAAAAAAATTGCAGGTCCCGTTCGCCATCGCCGATGCCACCACCCTCACCGAGGCTGGTTATGTCGGTGAGGACGTTGAGAATATCCTGCTCAAGCTCATCCAGAACGCCAATGACAACATCAAGGCGGCCGAGTATGGGATCATCTTCATCGATGAGATCGACAAGATTGCCAAGAAGGGCGAGAACCCCTCCATCACACGCGACGCCAGCGGTGAGGGCGTTCAGCAGGCCCTGCTGAAAATCATCGAGGGGACTGATGCATCCGTACCTCCCCAGGGAGGACGGAAGCATCCGAACCAGGAGATGCTGAAGATCAATACGCGCAACATCCTCTTCATCTGCGGTGGGGCCTTTGTCGGTTTGGACAAGGTCATCGAGAAGCGTGTCTCCAGTCATGCCATGGGTTTTGGTGCAACCATTGTCAATGCCCAGGACAAGGACCTGCATGCCCTCTACAGCAAGATGATGCCGGATGACTTGATCAAGTTCGGCCTGATCCCCGAATTCATCGGCAGGCTTCCCATCCATGTCGCCCTGGACAACCTTTCCAAGAAGGACTTGATGAGAATCATCGTTGAACCGAAGAACTCCATCCTTCGCCAGTATGAGGCGGCCTTCCGGCTTGATGGTATTGAATTCATCTTCAAGAGCGAGGCAGTGGAAGCGGTGGCTGAGAAGGCGTTCGAGCAAAAGACGGGTGCCCGAGGCTTGCGTTCCATTGTCGAGAACATCATGATGGGTATCATGTACGATATCCCTTCAATCCACCAGGTGAAACAGGTTATTGTTGGACGGGAGTGCGTGCTCGAGGGCAAACAACCCGAGGTTATTCGTGGAGCGTGAGATGTTTAGTTATCCCCCATTTGACGAGCAGATTCTTGATCTGTTGAGAAGTCGGGACGAGTTCATCGTCCTGGGTCATATAAGCCCTGATGGGGATTGTCTTTCCAGCCAGATGGCCGCAGGATCGCTCTTGCTCAAGATGGGCAAGACGGTCCACTTGGCCAACGCCGGCCCGTTCGACCGCTCTGAAATTTCTCACTTACGTGCTGATTTTCTCGCTCACATCGACAAGGAACTCTATGACCGCGATCCCATCGTTGTCGTCGTCGATTGTTCCTCTCCTGAGAGGCTTGGTCACCTTGCCCAAGAAATTGAAGGACTGACCACCATCGTCTTGGACCACCACAGCAGCGGAGAGCAGTTTGGAACCTACCGCTACATCGTTCCCCGTTCGGTATCGACCACCCTCATCGTCATGCAGCTGTACAAGGCTCTTGACGTGGAAATCTCCCAGGAAATCGCCGAACATCTGTTTTTCGGATTCGCCACGGATTCGGGTTTCTTCCGCTTCATCAATGCGTATCGCGGAGAAACCCTGCGTCTCGCTGCCGAGCTTGTCGACCTCGGAGTCTCGCCAAACACCATGGCCGACCGCATGACCGGGGGGAAAAGCCTTGGATATGTGAAGTATCTAGGCAAACTCATCGATCGCAGTGAGAGCCTGTACGACGGCAGGCTCATGCTCTCCACCTCGTTCCTCAAGGACCGAGAAACCTACATCACAACCGACAAACCCAGCGACTCGCTCTATGCGATGCTTCTTTCGGTCAAGAATGTCGAAGTCGTCCTTTTCTTCAAGGAACTGGAAGGCGGCGCCACCGAGGTGGGATTCCGATCCTCGCACCAAAGCAGTGTCGATGTCGGCGCTTTGGCCGAACGGTTCGGCGGAGGAGGCCACAAGAAAGCCGCAGGAGCCACCATCGGCCAGGAGATCTCCGTGGTGCGGCAGAAGCTTGTCGATGCTGTAGGGGAACTGCTGGGCAACTGACTTGGCATACACATTGCATACAGAGGTGATACATCACCATAGGAGTATGCAATGTATCTCTTACCCCTCTCTGAAAGCGCTTCATTACAGTTGACCAAATCGGTTGTATGCTATCAAAAGAGACATACAGACCAATCGCTTTACCGCACCCTGCATGAGCAAACCCAACAATTACTCTATGAACTCCCGTCGTTTTTACACCTCATCGATGAAGAAGATTGTTGTGAGTTCCTGTTCTTCTGTTACGATTCCATCCCGTATTACCTGAACACCTACCGGGAGGGAAGACTCTCCTATATTGGATACTTGTGCCAGGTTGTGCGCAAACGCAGCCGTTATTTCATCGCCCAAAAGCAGGTTAAGAAAAAGAAGGAGCGCTTGCTTGCCGAGAGTGATTTCCACTATCAACAAGCAAACATCGAGCTACCGGAGGAGACAGCCGAACATGCGATGTACTGCAGGTTTTCCTCTGTTGACGAGCAGGACATCGCCACCCTCCCCACCCTGTTTTCCCAGCTGCTGGAACACCGAAGCCACCCGATAGCCCTAAGCGACCCCAAGCTTCTGGAATTGCAGGACATCCTTCGTCATCAGGTGAATCGCAAGCGGTTTCTGATCATGCTCACCTTGTCCCCCCACCTGGCCGCCCACTATTTGCTTGAAGATCTCGCTTCACTTTTGGAAGTGAGTCCTATCCTGCTTGTCAAGTACTTGAATACGGCAAACAGTGTTCTTGCTCAGAAACGAGCATGCAAGCAAGAGTTCGAAACCATCAGCCACAGGCACTTCAGACGCTTGCTGGAGATCGAGTCGGAGCTCCTTCGGGAGGAGGATGAGGAAAAACGCCTGAAGCTCGAACGACTTCGCATATGGAATCAGCGGGTGTATAAGGCCAAGATCAAACAAATCAGGACGATGGAACTCAATTTAAGCCATAGTGAATTGGGCAATCTGCTTGGAATCCCGAAGGGAACCATCGACAGTTCAGTGCACTATATGAAGCAGCTGCTTGTGAAGTATATGGACGAACAAGGGGACAATGAGTATCTTTAGACCCATGAACATTCTTTTGGCATCCAATAATTCCCATAAGAGGGAGGAATTCTCCCGTCTGCTGAAAGCCCATAATCTCATCCTGCCCAAGGAACTTGGATTGGATTTTGATTTCGAAGAAGACAAGACCACCTTTACCGAGAATGCTTTGGGCAAGGCATTGGCACTCGCTGAATCCGCTCCGAAAAATATGGTTGTCCTTGCCGACGATTCCGGACTTTGCGTGGACGCATTGGGCGGCGGTCCGGGAGTCAGGACCGCCCGCTACGGAATGGAAACATTCGGCAGGCAGCTGGAAAGTGATGAGCGCAATACGTTCCTGTTGGAAAATTTAGCACATCTGAAGTCCCCTTCTGAACGCAGTGCACAGTTTGTCTGTGCCTTGGCTCTGGTTGTGGATAAGCATCGCATCTTTACCATATGTGAATCGGTGC
>JAAZAT010000069.1 GCA_012514185.1 Spirochaetales bacterium
AGCTTGCAGTCAGCAAGAAAAATCTGTACTACAATTATACCAATCTCTCAAGAATCGGATATTCCCGAGTACAATGCAAAGACCGTAAAACATCACCCTTCGTACTTGCTTATGAAAGACTTGTTTATCCGACCGACCATCGTTTTAGGGCATCCTGCAGCGAAGCACAGGCATCACACCGGATGTTGGATGATCTGTTTAAAATCAACAAAACACCCACCTTTCTAGGTGGGACGGGCTACACTCATGTACTATGGAAAGTAAGCTTGCCCAGCACATTGAACAGGTGTTCAGCATCTAGAAAACCTATCCGATTGGGTATCTGACATACTACGTCACAGGCTATCAGTGCTCATCTGCTGGCGTTGGACATTCAAACGGGAATGCTCCAAGTGATTGCGTATTTCGTGTTCCACAAGCTCAGGGTCATGGGTGCGTAGTGCCTCAAGGATTCGTCTATGACGATAGATGCCATCCTCATTGCCCCCCGAAGCGGCAATGCCCCGCTCAATGAAATAGCGCAGCACTTCAGTCATGGATTCCTCGACAATCCCCAGAAGTTGGTTGCCGCTGAACTTACCCAGGGAAACATGAAAGGCTATGTCGCTCTCGATTCTCAGCGGGAGGTTGTGCATGTTAATCTCCATCTGGTTGATCTGCTCTTCCATGATGGCAAGCTCCTGCTCTGTTATTCTCTGAGCAGTACTGCGGCCGGCAGCTATTTCTAATATGATGCGAAGTCCATAAACATCGTCATCGGAAATCCTATCCATCTTAATGATACGCAAGAGCATCTCCGAAATATCGGAGGCTCGCGGCTTGGTGATGTACGCACCACCACCGACCCTGCTGGAAACCAGACCGCGAGCCTTCAGCAACTTCAGCGATTCCCGAATGATGGTCCGTGAGACACCGAACTGCTCTGCCAAGGCATTTTCGGAAGGCAGGCGTCCTGCCTCCGTGCCGTGGGTGATAATGGCTTTCTCAATCTTGTCGGCCACTTGTTCGCATAGTGTCACTTTTGAAACATCATTTTCCATGATCAGCATGGTGCAATCGCTCCTTTGCTCACTTATTGTCTATAGACAGTCTTCAAATCCTTCAACACCTGTTTGGCACCGAGGTACAGATAATCGGTGTCGGAAGCTATGGAAAGCATATCCGTTCCGAGATTCTTATAATACTGCATTTCAGAAATTGGACAAGCACCAAAGGAAACTCCCATCTTCTTGCCTGCTGCATGAACTTTCTGGAAGACTTCCTTGACGACCTTCTCCACCTCGGGATGATGCCAATCGTTGATATGGTTCATGGAACATGCCAAATCACAAGGTCCCAGCATAATGACATCCAGATCTTGGATTGTCAGGATTTTATCGAGGTCCTTATGAGCCGCAATATGTTCAAACTGGAGAATCCTCAATAGGTTTTGGTCCACAGTTTGCAGATAATCAGCAAGTGCGATGTTGCCATACTGAACGGCTCTTCTTGGACCATAACCCCTCACACCCTTGGGCGGATACATACAGGATTGAACTGCCTCAAGGGCCTGCTCATAGGAGTTGACTTGGGGGAAGACAATGCCGTCCGGTCCCATCTCAAGAATCGGTTTGACACGAATCCTGTCGACCGATGGCACTCGTACAATTGCACTGACTCCAGCTGCTCTGCAAGCAACTAGATGATGTTGCAGACATTCCAAGCTGATGGAGGTATGTTCTGTGTCAATCCAGAGATAGTCGAATCCGACATTACCGATGATTTCGCTGATGTCAGGATCATTGAGGGAAATATGTGTCCCTAGAGCTGGAATATCGGCTCTAAGCTTGGAAATCAAGTTGCCCATAGCGTTCTCCTTATGAAGCAGAGTCTTTCTGTATAACAAGTGTAAGTATAACAGGAGAGTATGAGATTGACAATTATAATCTGTACTACAATAGGACAATAAACACTATCAACTTGACGCTGAAACTGGTCGGCAATGGTAAAGATCGGAATTCATACCACATCGGTGACAACAGGTACACCTACTACTAAAGCCGTGATGGTTGGAGCCTTACTACCGCTTGATTCCACCAGGTCCAGCAATTCACGATTCACCACTGCCATCTCATCCATTGCCCCTTGGGCATGCCTGGCCATAGCCATCCGATCGCCTTGGGATATTAAGCGAGAAAAACCTATACGATTCAATCAGAAAATGCATACCTGCACTACCAGCCTCGGGCAAAAACTCCACGCTATCTTTTCAGAAAAGGGTGTGCCATAAAGCTTATACAGTCGATTCGTGAAAGGTATGAATGAAACACTTTTGGAAGATCATGCTCCTTGGTCTTGTTCTCATGTTCACCATTTCCTGTTCAACCCAGCAAGCAGGAAGTCAGAAAGATGAACCACCCTCACTCACGCTTGAGCAACAAGCACAAGCACTTGCAGATGTCCTGGTCAGCGACCATGGAACGACCAGCGTGCAGTATGCCCTCATCGACCGCGGCACCATTCGTCCTTTCAGGCAGCAGCGGCGTATTTGACAAGGCAAGCGAACGCACGGTGACAAAAGACGACATGTATGGAATCGGATCAACGAGCAAGATGTTGTGACCGCGGCAGCCATGATGCTCCATGATCAAGGGAAAATCGACCTCGATGCAAGCCTTGCCACCTATCTCCCCTCCTTCACCATGGCCGAAGATCGTTACAAAGCCATCACCGTACTGATGCTCATGAACCACTCCAGCGGGCTCAATGGCTCGAATCTTGCGAATACCTTTTTATTCGACGATCGCTCAACGCTGGCGCACGATACTCTTTTGGAACATCTTGCCAGTCAAAGGCTGAAAGCAGACCCAGGAACCTTCGCTGAATACTGCAACGACGGGTTCACCCTACTTGAAATCCTGGTCGAACAGATTTCCGGGATGAAATATACGGATTTCATCGCACGATACTTCAGCCAACCGTTGGGGCTGATGAACACCAAGACCCCGCTGGACACATTTGACAAGAATACGTGCATTGCAAGGCTCTACCATCCATATTTTGACGGCGCATTGCCGACCGAAACAATAAGCTTGAATTCGTAACCGGTTTTCTTACCATATGCTCGGGCACTTGTCGAAGTGCTTCTTTTGCGGCTTGACCTTGATCAGATCATAGCACAGGTTCTGCTTCTTCTTCGATTCATATGGGACCATGTCGCCATTGTCATACAGCTTGCACTTGTGGTTTCTCAATGCTCCAAGAGCCTCGGAGGTCGTCATCCGCTCATTAAGGAACAGCCTCTGAAGAAGGTGGCAGATGATCACGGCGAGGAATGAGACGAACACATGGCCGTCGAACGTCTCCTCGCTGTGAAGGCCGAGCTGCAAAAGCTCGGCACTGCCCTTTGCAATGTCAAAAACCTGTTCGATCTGGCCTCTGGTATAATAGAGGGGAAGGATCTCGGATGGGTCAAGCTCTTCTGAAGAGACCATCATGAACGTCCCGCACATGCTCCTAATCCTTTCAAGCTCCTC
>JAAZAT010000149.1 GCA_012514185.1 Spirochaetales bacterium
AGGACCTGTGGACGGTGCCGACCAAGGCCCAGAGGCTGATCTTCAACCTCTTAAAGATAGAGTACCATTGGAAGGGAAAGATAGTGAATCTTGAGAAACCAATAGAGCCTGAAGAAGATGACGAACAGGAAGACGAGGAGACCTGAAATAATTAGGTCGGGAATTTGAGTAAATTGCATTCGAACAGCCGTCCTTATGAAAGCTGGTTCTTACTGCAAATGCACTGTCTTGGCTCGATTTGTGTCGATTGCGGCGATTTTTGTTGACAAACACAGCAGTAATGTCCCAAATATTGTCTCATATTGTATGTAAAAGGGGCATAAATTGAGTATGAAAAAAATCCTTCTTGTTGTTGGGCTTGTCGTGTTGCTCGGTGCATTCGTTGGTTGTGATATGTCGATGGATGAAAGTGTGCTCTCCCGTGGATTGACCGAAAGCACCATGATGGAAGCACGCAAGATTGGTAAGAGCGGGGCTCCAGTGAGTTTCACTGCAACGGTGAATCTCTATCAGGATCTGGGAAGCGTTGTGACGGAGCACAAAGGCAACAGCAATCATTACAAGACTGTCGAAGAAACCTTGCAAAGCTTTGCCTACGGCCCGTACGGTGGAACCATCAAATCCGATTGGCCTTTGCTTGATGGAAAGAATGTCATCATGAACAATGTCACCAACTACAATCTCGACCCGGTTTCCGGTGAGATTTCCGGCTCCAACCATAGTGTAATCCAGGTGGTTGATGAGGCTATGCAGGTGGTTGCAGTTCTTCAGGCCAACGGAACCATCGACGGCTCATTGCTTGGTGCAGAGATTGCCATGAATTGGACGCTTAAGGAAGTGAACGGCAAGAAGGTGAATGCCCGCGGCAAGGTTGGTGGACTCTTCACCTGGGCGGTGTTCGATTATGAAACAATGTCACTTCAGTATATCCTTCCCAATGGAACGTTCACGCTGACCGGAACGTACAACTAAGGAAGGGGAATCGTAACTCTGCGAAGTTTTCAATTTCATTAAAAAAAGAGGACTGTTGTGCTGTTACAACAGTCCTCTTCTCGATCATGTACCAAACTCGACTGGGTTTAGTAGTTGACCAAGTTATACGTCTCGATTGACTTATTGATATCCTTGGCCATGCCATTGAGTGCACCTTGGGCATCCACTTCCTTGTTTGCAAGGCGGGCGATGTAGTTCTGTACAATCTGGCGGGCTTCGGAGAACACGCTCAGCAGGGCGCCGGAGTACTGTGGTGCAGAGCTGTGCAGCTGGTCGATGGCTACCTGGAACTGGGGATACTTGGCAATATTTTCCTTGAAGGTTGCCGTCTGTGCTGCTGCGACTGTTACAGGGAAGTAACCGGTCTTGGCATTCCAGAAAGCCTGCATCTCGGGAGAGACCATGAACTTCAGGAATTCCCAGGTTGCATCCTCGCGCTCCTGCTTGCCGGTCTTCATCATCCAAAGACTGCCACCGCCGACCGATACTCCACCCTTGTCGTTGCGGTTGATGGACGGGAAGTAGGCAACGCCGATCTCGAACTTGTCACCGACGTTGAGGAGCAGGGACTTCAATGCAGCAGTGGATTCAGGAATCATGCACACGGAACCGGAAATAAAGGCTGCCTTGGCATCGTCGTTGCCCATGTTGAGGTACGGGGAGATTCCTTCCTTGAGGATTTTGTCCCAGACCTTTACAATCTGCAGGCCGCCGCCGTTTTTGTCGAATTCAACAGCAGTAGCATAATCCTTGCCGCGACCATTGTTGTTGTTCACATAGTGCAGACCCATCTTGCCAATCCACTGTTCAAAGAACCAGCCGTAGTTACCCATGCCGTAGCCATAGCGCTTGACC
>JAAZAT010000049.1 GCA_012514185.1 Spirochaetales bacterium
GCTGCGCTGTCGTCATCCATCTCAACAAAGGCAAAGCCCTTGGGACGGTTGGTGTCGCGGTCCATGATGATGCGTGCGCTCATTACGTCGCCGTACTGTGCGAACAAAGAGTACAAAGCCTCTTCAGAAGTCTGGTAGCTCATGTTTCCTACATAAATTTTTTTTGCCATGATAATATCCTTGCGCAGGTCAATGCCTGCTTTCTGTGGGTGTCTTAGGAGTTTGGTACAGTTTCAATCGATTACCCGTCAGAAGTGCATGGAAGTCAAGCAGCATGGCTACAAAGATAGGATCGTCAGGAAAGGAACACAAAGTCTAAGCTCCTTCAGCCTACGGGGTATTGGATAAAGAGTCAATGCTATTGGTAAAAATAAGTAGTTATTTTTACAAGAATTAGGAAAGAAATGATTTGAAAGCCTCTCGATTGTTCCAACCCGGATCGGCCTGTTTTGCCTCAATCTTTCCAATCAATTGCACTACCAAATCGTTTACCGGTGTGGCAATACCTGCTCTTTTTCCTTCCTTGGACAGGATGCCGTTGATGCTCTCCACCTCGCATTTTTTCCCTTTCTCGATATCCTGGAGCATGCTTGGCTTCAGGCTCGCATGCTTCTTCATGGCCAAAGGGATAAGCAGGTAACTGAGTTTCTGTTTCACCCGGCCTTGGTAATCGAACAGCTTTTCCAGGTTTTTACCCTGCACAGGCTCGAATGCGATACCCAGGCGGTGGCCGGTATCGAAACACTCCTTGAGGATCAACTGGGCGATGCGACGGGCTTGTCTATCCCTGGCAACCTCGCCGAAGGTGCAACCCAGTACGGTGGCAGTGCCGCTGAAGGATGCGTTGATCAAAAGCTTGGACCATCTGGCCCCAATGAAGTTCTCTTCAATGGTGACCGGTCCCATGACACCGAGCATCGACGCGACAGCTTGCAGCCGCTCCTCCCTTCCAGGATTGAGCATACCCAGACTGAAGGCCAAAGCCTCAGGCTCACTGGTCAGCTCTGCAACCCCGCTTGATTGCAGCGTAGCCCCCCAGCCGATCGCACAGCCTGCGACCCGCTGCTCACCCAGCACCTGCGCCAATTCGCTTTCCGGCAGTCCATTCTGCATGGTCACCAAGAGCCCGTCCTTGGCAAGATAGGAGCGAAGGAACGTTGCAACCTTTCGGTTCTCCAGTTGCTTGGTCAAGAGGAAGATCAGGTCGTAGGTCCCCTGCATCTGCTCGGGCAGCAATGCTTTCACCGGTACGGTGAAATCGACCTTTCCTACAATATGCGCTCCCTTTTGCTGCAAAGCAGTGACATGAGCCTTGTTACGGCTTATCAGGTCGCACTCGATGCCCGCCCTTGTCAGATACGCTCCCAAAACCGTTCCCAACGACCCTGCTCCATAGATGGCTGTACGCATAAATGCTCCTCTTGGTAGTAAGCGTAACGAGGACGTTCATTTGAAACAAGAGCTCCGCATTGCATCCGGTAGCAGAAGATTGGGAATGCTGCTTTTCCACACAAAAAGCGGGACACAGCTGACTAGTCGGACTTGGCAGCAGGATTGTTTCTTGTTGAAATATATTTCATAGTGAATTATACTGTAACCATGATCAGATCCTTCAGTGATTCGAGAACAGAACATGCATACCACCGATTGTTCGACAAATGCCTTCCTCAGGATGTTGCAAAACGCATCTACCTGAAGTTGAAAAGCTTGGATTCTGCTCTGACGATCAATGACGTACGAATCCCTCCATGCAATCACTTGGAATTATTGCTCGGATGCGGTCTTCAACGTTACAGCATCAGGGTAAATAATCAATGGAGGATTTGTTTTACATGGAAAGAAGAAACAGCGGAAGCTTGGGATGTTCAGCTTGTTGATTATCACTGATGAAGAGAAGGAGACGAAGTACAATGAATGATGAATACACACTGGCTCCTGTAACCATCGGAGAATACTTGAGGACTGAGTGGCTCCAGCCCTTGGGGTTGTCAGCTTACAGAGTGGCAAAGGATATAGGCATCACAGCGGGTGCAATGCTGAATATTCTCAATGGGAAAAGAAACATGTCCCTCGATACTGCATGGCGTCTGGCCCACTATTTTGGAATGTCCAGGAATTATTTCATCAATCTGCAGAATGCTCTTGAGTCTGATGCCAAAGAGGAAGAGTATCAGAAGACGATTGCCACACTGCCGGTATATGACCACATGTCAATGGTATGTGAAGAGTAGCACCACCAGGTATAAGAAATGTCGTTATGGTAAAAAGCGGGACTGTCTCATCCGGTCCCGCTTCTTGCATGAAGGCTGTTCTGCATGGTGATCAAGAGTCCGGCCTTGGCAAGGTAGGAGCGAAGGAACGTTGCAACCTTGCGGTTACCAGTTGCTTGGTCAAGAACCAACCACAAAACCTTATTTCACATAATCATCCAAAGTTGATTGTAATCAATTACGATTGCCCTGTTCGGTGGTACAGTACGGCTATAACAAAGAGAAATAAGGAGAACATACTATGGTTGCAACTACAACATTCACTGAGGCAAAGAAGCAATATCTCAAGGTTTTGAAACAATATGTCCCCATCGTCGACCGGGTTCACGGCGCCAATCACCCCGAGTTCCATGACGTTCGCACCGTGTTTGAAACCATGGTCGCAAAGATTGAACGAGCCGGAACAAAGGATCCAGGACTGCACGAGGAGTTTGCGCACCTGAGGACCATCACCGAAGGGTACCGCATCCCCCAGGATGTCTGTGAAAGCTATGAGGCGGTGTATTCCATGTTGTCCAAACTCGATGAAGCCTACAGCTGAAGGAGCGGACGATGCAGAAATTCATCCTAGGTAGAAAGAACCAAATAACCATCATAAGTGCGATCCTGATCATCATCGGCTTTGCCAGTGAGCTGCTTTTCCACCAAGAGCAGTTGGCAATGTACGCTCTCGCTCTTGCCTCGGTGCTCGGAGCGGCTCCAATCGCCATCCAAGCCTACCAGGCACTGAGGGTCAAGGTTGTCAGCATCGATGTGCTGGTTACCCTTGCTGTTGCAGGAGCCTTTCTCATCAAAAACTTTGAAGAGTCGGCAATTGTCACATTCCTGTTCTTGTTCGGTGCGTATCTGGAGCAGCGTACGTTGCAGAAAACCCGTTCGGCGATCAAGGAATTGACGGAGATGGCTCCCGAGAGTGCCTTGAAACTGAGCGAAAGCGGAGAGTTTGAGGAAGTTGCCGTCGACGATGTCGATGTCGGCGATACCCTGCTGGTCAAAACCGGTGCGAAGGTTCCTGTCGATGGTACCGTCCTCTCAGGCGAAGGCCACATCAACGAAGCGAGCATCACCGGTGAGGCTGTGCCTGTCGGCAAGAGAAAGGGCTCGCAGGTATTTGCCGGAACCATTCTGGAAAACGGGACCCTGCAAGTCGTTGCCGACCGGGTCGGAGAGGATACCACCTTTGGCAGGATCATCGAGCTGGTTGAGGAAGCACAGGACTCAAAATCCGAGGCTGAGCGTTTCATCGACCGATTCTCAAAGTACTACACTCCCGCCGTCCTGGTGCTTTCCACGCTGGTATGGATCTTCTCACAGGATATCGAACTTGCCATCACCATCCTGGTTCTGGGCTGCCCGGGCGCCTTGGTAATCGGAGTCCCCGTCTCCAATGTCGCAGGAATCGGAAACGGTGCACGACATGGAGTGCTGCTCAAGGGCAGTGAGGTCATCCACGATTTCAGCAGGGTCGACACCATCGTCTTTGATAAGACCGGGACGCTGACGGTAGGCAACCCTGAGGTGGCAGACATCGAATCCTATGTTCCGGATGTACAGAAGACCTTGGGCTATCTTTCCAGCGTAGAACGAGAATCAGACCATCCATTGGCTAAGGCAATCGTCAAGCACCTCGGTGCTGTCGATACCTATACCGTGCAGAAGACCGATGTGGTGGCGGGCGGGGGAATCGTAGCCGAGGTGGACGGACACACGGTTGCGGTCGGCAATGTCGGCTTGATGGAACAGCAGGGGGTGGTCTTCTCTGAGAAGGCCCGCAGCGATATTAAGCGTTTTGAAGCAATGGGTAACTCGCTTGTGTTGACGGCGGTCGACGGTGAGCTCCATATTTTGATGGGAATCCGCGACCAAATCCGCGAGGGTGTGAAGAGCCATCTGCACAAGCTGAAGAAACTTGGGGTCAAGCACTTGGTAGTCCTCTCCGGGGACAACCAGGGGACGGTGGACTTGGTGTCAAAACAGCTGGGCTTGACAGAGGCACACGGTCACATGTTGCCCCAGGACAAGGCAGCGTTCATCAAGAAGCTGCAGGCAGAAGGCCGAACGGTTGCCTTTGTAGGTGACGGGGTGAACGACAGCCCCTCGCTCGCCTTGGCCCAGATCGGCATTGCCATGGGCAGCGGAACCGATGTAGCCATCGAAACATCCGATGTGGTGTTGATGAATTCAGATTTCAGCCGCCTTCCCCACGCCCTGGGCTTGGCAAAAGCTACAGCACGCAACATGCGCCAGAACATTGCAATCGCAGTGGGAGTGGTGCTGGTGCTCCTGGCGAGTGTATTTTTCAGCGAGTGGATGAATATGTCCATCGGAATGTTGGTGCATGAGGCAAGCATTCTTGTGGTGATCCTCAATGGAATGCGCCTGCTTCGCTACCGAAGTTGATTTGAATCAATTACAACCAATGAAAACCTTGGTATGCTGGCCATACCATACAATGAAAGGAGCAACATACTATGAAAAAACTTACCATCCAACTGGAGACACTGACTTGTCCGTCCTGCATGCAAAAGATAGAGAATGCAACCAAGGCGTTGCAAGGAGTACAGAAGGACAGCGTGAAGGTGCTGTTCAACTCCAGCAAGGTCAAGCTTGATTTTGATGATTCAGCCATTGCGGCAGAAGCCATAGAACAGGCCATCACCACGTTGGGTTATGAGGTGAAGAAGTCACAAGTCAAATAAAGGCAAGCATGAAAAACACCTTGTTCGTAATGAGCAGGGTGTTTTTCACTCTCAAGGAACGCAGATTGTCAGCCTTTCTTTTGTTCGATCCGCTTCTTCTGCGTCTTCTCGATAGCATCGACAATGTGTTCATAACCGGTGCATCGGCAGAGATTGCCTGAAATCTGGCGGCGGATCTCCTCGCGGGAGGAAGGGCTGTCCTTCTCGATGATGGGAATGGAAGCCATGATGAAGCCCGGGGTGCAGAAACCGCATTGCACCGCTCCCTCATCGATGAACGCCTGCTGGATATCGCTGATGGCACCCTTGGTGTCACTGAGGCCTTCAAGGGTCAGGATGGTTTTTCCCTCGGCCCAGATTGCCATATAGATGCAGGAGTTGAAGGGTCTGCCGTCGATCAGGACGGTGCAGGCTCCGCATTCGCCTACGTCACAGCCGTGCTTGATGCTGTCCAACCCTGCTTTGCCGCGGAGCATATCAGATAGGGATGAGCGGACATCCACTGAGAAAACCCGCTCTTTTCCGTTGACGATACAGTGTATGTCTTTATTAGCCATTGATGGTGCCTCCTGCTTTCTCAACTGCAGCCTTCGTCGTTCTTCTTGCCATTTCCTTTACCAGTTGCAAGCGGAATTCCTTGGATGCACGCCAGCTGGTTCTGGGACTCACATCGGCCAAGGCACCTGCAGCGACTTGCTCAAGCAGCTCTTCGTTCAGCTCGTGGCCCTGGGCATGCTTCTCGGCGGTGGTGGAGCGGATGGGAGTCGGGGCGGCAACACCGAAGGCGATGCGAAGCCGATCGATATGCTTCTTGTCGCTGGAAAGTCTCACATTGACCGAACAGCCGAGGGTGGCGATATCCATCGCCTTGCGCATCGCATACTTGATGTAATGGCCGCTGGTGTTCTCATAGCTCTCCTTGGCGATGCGGATGCCGCAAAGCAGTTCCCCCTCTCTCAGGTCGACCTTGCCGGGACCGAGATTGAACTCGGCATAGGGGAGCAGCCGAATACCGTCGAGACTTGCAATCTCCAACACTGCATCGTAAGCCTTCAGTGTGGTTGCACTGTCGGCACTGGTCACCCCGTTGCAGATATTGCCGCCGATGGTCCCGATGTTTCGTACCTGCGGCCCGCCGATCTGGTCGACTGCCTCCCCGAGGACAGGAACATGCTGCTTGATGAGCGGATGCATCGAAACATCGGTGAAACTGGTAAGCGGGCGGATGAGGATCGAGCCATCGTCCTCAAGGCAGATTCCCCTCAGCTCCTCAAGGCAGTAGATGTTGATCAAATCGCAGTGGGCAAGCTTTCCTTCGCGGATTTTGATGAGGATGTCACTGCCTCCGGCAAGCCACAACGCCTGGGGATGCTCCTTCTTCAAGTGCAAGGCTTCTTCTACAGAGGTTGGTTCATAGAGATTGTTGAAATTATACATACGCTCTTTCCTTTATTTGATCAGGCCCGCCCCGGTGAAGGCTTCGAACATTCTCTGGGGGTGCAATGGAGCTGCATTGATGGCAACCCCGGTTGCATTGAGCACCGCGTTGCGGATGGCCGGTGCGACCGGAATCGTCGGGGGTTCACCCAGGGACTTGTTTCCGTACGGGCCGGTTGGGTCGTTGGTCTGGACGAAGTCCGCATGGAGCTCCGGGGTGTCGATGGCCGTCATCAGCTTGTAGTCCAAGAGGTTGTCATTGAGCATTTGGCCGGTCTTTGGATCGAACTTCAAGTGCTCGTAGAGACCATATCCAAGGCCCATGCTCATCCCGCCGTGAACCTGTCCGCGTGCGGTTTGCATGTTGATGATTTTCCCTGAATCATGCACGTTGATAATATCCAGGACCTTGACCTGACACATAGGGATATCCACTTCGACCTCGGTGAAACAGACACCGAAGGCGTAGGTGTTGTCGGTGCAGTGGTGAGACTCCTCGGCGGCAATATGGGTGGAGTTGGTCAGGCTGTAGCAGGACTCGATGGCTACATCGGCGACGCTGAGCAGCTTCTCGTCCTTGTTGGTATGCACGATGTTGTTGTCCTTGATGTCCAAATCCCACGGATCTTTCTTGAGCATGAAACCTGCGAAGTCGAGGATCTTCTTTCGGAAGGACTCGGCCGTCTTCTTCACCGCCATGCCGGAAACATAGGTCTGTCTTGATGCATACGCCCCGGTGTCATACGGGGTGACATCGGTGTCCTGTTTGCTGACTACATGCACCTTGTCCACAGTCACCCCGATGGTCTGGGCCGCCATCATGGCAAAGACGGTGTCGGCTCCCTGGCCGATTTCCGTGGCGCCGATCTGCATCTGCAGTGAACCGTCCTGGTTGAGGATCATGCGGCAGGCCGAAGTCTCCAGACTGATGGGATAGACACCGGTCTTATAGCAGAAGATCGCCATGCCCACACCCTTTCTGATCGGGCCGCTCTGGCTCGCGTAGGCAAGCCGCTTCCTGGAGTAGTCGAGGTACTTCTCTCCACGGTCGATGCACTCTTCAAGGCCGGTGGAGTGGCAGGTGATCGTAGTGATCGGGTCGACATAGCCGAGCTTCATCATATTCTGCTTGCGAAGCATGATCGGGTCGAGCCCGGTCTGCCTGGCAATGTCATCGACGTGGGCTTCCAATGCAAAACCGATCTGGGGAATGCCGTAGGCGCGCATCGCTCCTGCGGTGGGCAGGTTGGTGTAGACGGTGTAGGCTTCACTCTTGATCGCCCCTACCGGATACATCATGCGAAAAGCGTTGACTGCATTGGCGACAAGGGCATGTGCATGGGAGGCGTAGCCGCCTTGGTTGGAGTATGCCTTGATCGTACGGGCTGCAAAACTGCCGTCCTTGCGTATGTAACTCTCAATATGGAACTGCATGGCATGCCGGGTGCGGGTGGATGCAAAGGTCTCTTCGCGGGTGTAGGCAAGTTTTACCGGCCGTCCTCCCACCCTGGTCGTGAGGAAGGCATTCAGCGGTTCGGTCAGGGCATCCTGCTTGTTTCCGAAGCCGCCGCCGATGTACGGCTTGATGATCCGGATTTTCCCGAAACCGACACCGAAGGCCTGTGAGCATATGCGGCGTACGATATGGGGAATCTGGGTGGAGCTTACCACTACGATTTTGTCGTTCTCCATATAGGCGAAGGAGTTTGCACTTTCGATGTGGCAGTGGCTGACCACCGGCGTCTCATAGTCTCCGACCACCTTGATCAAGCCCTCTTCCTGGATTGCTTCATCGAACTTGCCGATCTCATAGGTGGACTTCACCACGATGTTGTTCGGTCGCTCTTCATGAATGGCCACCGCTCCTTCCTTCATCGCATCTTCGACGGTAAGGATCGGAGCGTACTCCTCATACGTGACCTTGATTTTTCTCACCGCTTCCTCGGCGGCAATCGCATCTTCTGCTATGACGGCAGCGATGTCGTCGGCATAACAGCGAACCCTGGCATTGAGCAGTTTTCGGTCTGCTATGTCCTGATGTTTGGGATCGGTCGACCAAGGGTGTCCGGCGGTGGGGAACTGGATGTCAGGGACATCAAAGCAGGTGACAATGTCCACGACGCCTTTGACCTTCCATGCTTCGCTGAGGTCGAACTCCTTGACCCAGCCGTTTGCAATGGTACTGTGCAGCACCTTTGCGATCAGGGCATGGGCGGAGACCAGATCGTCAGTGTATTTCGCTTTACCTGTTACTTTGTCGAATGCATCGACTCGTTTCAGGGAAGTTCCGATTATGTCCATGAAGTCCTCCTTCCAATAAGGAACCAACGTTCGTGCACTCTTCCTGGATTGAACAACCCGCCATGCATCGGCGGCAAGCACAGGAAACCAGAAAGGGCGACCTTTCTTCTATGTAGGTCAATAATACAACAATCTGCAACAAATACAAGAAAAACGTGGGACAGATTTAAAGAAACCTGCAGTCCTTCCATCGGTTGCGTGATTAAGTTTATCAACTTTGCCCCTGTATGGCGACTCCCCCACCAAGCTGGTGATTTGCCTCATCGGGCATAAAATTTCAGTTTCTCTGGTTTTGCCCCGGGACCTTTCTTGACTGCTATTTCTTTTGGCATAAATAATGGACTAAAAGAAATACAATATGCCCATATTCATACCAAAAGAAGGAGATAATGATGAAACGCATACTGTCCTTGGTCCTCATCCTGTTGGTCGGTCTTGCCCTCACTTCCTGTGGTACCTTGTTTGTAGAAGGTGGTTCGGAATACCGTCAGGGCATGGCTGCCTTCGAGCAGAAAGACTATGTGCGGGCGTTGGATTTGTTCCTGCAGGCTTGGAGGATCAACAGCGATTTCACTGAAGCGAAAGCCATGATACCGGTGGCGTTCAACGACGGTGATGCACACTACAAGCAAGCGGCGTTTGCTGAACCCAGCGATGATCCCGAGGTCCTAGACAGGATTGCACAAGCATTTACAAATTTGGAAGCTTTGCACAACCTGGCACGACAGAGTGCCTTCCCCGGTCTCGCTGCTACCGACTACAGTGAACAGGCAAGGCAGGCAAACCAGAAAGCAGCCCAAAGGTGGTTCAACCTTGCACGCAACCAGCAGCAAGGCGGCGACAGGCTGGATGTCCGTGCAGCCGTTATGATGTATGAGCGAGCGAAGGCAAGGGATCCACAGAATCCCGAGATTGCGTCCGCCCTGCAAAAGGCTCTTGATGAGGCTGGCGTTACCTTGATGGTATTGGGGCTCGGAGGCTCTTCGTTCCATCAAAGGGTGTACAGCGATATCAAGGAAGGCTTGAAAAGCAATCGGTTTGTCAAGGTAGTGGAACACGGAAACTTTCCTGACACAGGACCATTTGTGGGATCTCTGGAACTTGCCATCACCTGGGCGCGTTCCAACGATGTCGATTTCGTGTTGGAAGTGCAAGGCAAGAGAAGTGCCAGCCCAGTCAACACCGAACAGCAGGTATCCCTACCCTCAGCCAATCCCCGATTCGCAGGAATCAAGAAAACAATCGGATACACCGAAGAAGAGCAGTACTCCTATCGGCTGTTCGACCTTGCAAGCCTGCAGGTAGTGAAGGAGGATGAGCTCAGGCGTAATTCCGGCTCCTTTGCGTATACGGTCAGCTATGTCCCTGCCGAAGGGGTGCGCACCCTGCATCTCCAAGGTGAGCCAAAAGAAAATCTTCGCTATGTGACATCACATATCGAAATCAACAGCACCAATGCCGTAGTGAACGAGCTCAGAAGGGATTACTACAACATCAGTACACCTTTGGAGGTCAAGAATCAGAAGGACTTGACCCAGTGGCTTGCCTACTACCGGAACACCTATCCTGACTTTGCATCGTTTGCCGCTGAGCAAAGCGACAAGGAGCTCTTCTATGCCATAGAGGTGGCCCATATCAGGGGCACCGAGGACTATGTGATCCTGGGCAACTCGGTATCTGAGGCCATGCAGGAGTCGGCACGCAACAGTGCAATATTCAACGCACAGATTCGGACGGCTTTGGACATGGTGAAAGCTGAGTCTGAAACAGTGAAGGAGCCTTCCTATCGGTATGGTACTGATATTGCCAAGGCGATAGGTCCTCTGCTGTAACGTCAAGCTTCTCACGTTCTTAAAACTATGGCACTATGAGCACATGATTGAATCCTTCATCGCAGCCTTGTCTGCCCATCCCGATCTCCAGGCGCTTGCGCTCGCAGGTTCCAGAACCGGTCTCGGTTCGGACACTCTTTCCGATTATGATTTCTATATCTACAGCAAGCAGCCGCTGCCTATAGCTTTCCGCCGGGAGTTGGCTGCCTCTTTTACTGCAAAAGCCGAGCTGGAGAACGACTACTTCGGTCCGGGGGATGAGATGCAGCTCAAGGATGGTACGTTCGTCGATCTGATGTACCGCGACCTTGACTGGGTTGAGGAGGAGATCAGGCGTGTTTGGCTGGGTCATCAGGCGAGGGTGGGGTATTCAACGGCCTTCGTGCACAACATCAAGACATCACAGGTGTTGGTTGACAAGAATGGAAGGTTCACGCAGCTGAAGCAACTGCTCGAGTCTGAGTATCCCGAGGCTTTGCAGAAAGCGATTATCACCAACAACCATCCCTTGCTCAGAAGCAAGCTTACTGCATCCTTTTTCGACCAGATCGAGCATGCCGTACAGCGAAAAGACTCCATCAGTCTAATCCATCGAACCTCTGCCTTGCTGGAGAGTTACTTTGACATCCTCTTTGCCTTGAACAAGCAGACTCATCCCGGAGAGAAGCGTCAAGAAGCCTGGGTGCATGCAACCTGCTCCCTTATTCCCTGCTGCTTTGATGAGGACATCAAAGAGCTTGCCCAAAGCATCGGGCACGCCAACCAACTTGAAGTGATAACTCGGCTTTTGGACCATCTGGATGATCTCTTGAAGCAAGAGGGGTGGGTCTTGAGCTTATAGACCCGCTTGGGGTTTGAATAGAAAATCTGCAGGCAGATGGATTGTGCTTTAGCAAAATACTTTTACTTTTCAAAAAAATGACACATTTATCTTTACAAATGAAAAAAACTGTTCAAAGAATAA
>JAAZAT010000183.1 GCA_012514185.1 Spirochaetales bacterium
TCAAGGCTTCATGCCTTGTCCTTCCCGTCAGCCGATTCGATATCAAAGGGAAAGAAGTCCTGCGATTTCAACAAAAACTCTACCTCAGCGACCATGGGTTCAGACTCGTTGCATTCTCCAGCAATGTGCGTGAGATTGAACTCATTCTTGAGAATCTGGTTCTTCTTCATTTGCTTCAATACGGCTATACGGTTTTTGTAGGTCACTTGGACGGTGTAGAAATCGATTTTGTTGCACAAAAAGGAGAACAATTACTCTATGTCCAAGTCTGCTACCTTCTAGCCAGTGAAGAAACAAGAGAACGTGAGTTCGGGAATCTTGAGAGAATTCGGGACAACTTCCCAAAATACGTAGTCTCCATGGATCCGATCAGGCAAAGCCGAAACGGCATCCAGCACTCCCATATCATCGATTTTCTCCTATCAGAACCCCTCTAAAAACTTCCCTCACGTTTTCATGGCGTGCTATGCTTTCAGACATACAGTCGCATACCAATAGGAATACGGTCTATCATGATGGAAACCATGCTGCGCACCCAGATTCTGCTTCTTTGTCTCTTGTTGCTCGGCTTCTGCTATGCCGCCACCACCTGGAAGCCCCTGTTCGGTGGATCAGGAGCCACCTTATCGCTGCGCCTCTACCATCTCTTCATCCTCTTTACCACCATCATGCTGGTCACCGACCTGCTGGGCTGGCTTTTCGATGGAGTGGAAGGCCGCTTTGTGCACGGTCTCTTGTTGGCCATCCATACCATCTATTATGCTGTTCACTCCCTGCCGACCATCTGCTATATCCTGTACGCCGAGCTTCTGCTCTATCAGAACCCGCAGAGGTTGAGACGATGGAAGCTTCCGTTGATGGCTCTCTCGAGCCTGCTTGCCCTTGGTTCCATCGCCTCGGGGATCACCGGCTGGTTCTTTTCCGTCGATGCACAGAATGTCTATTCTCGCGGAACTTGGTTCATCGGGTATGCGGTTGTCCAGTTGCTGCTGCTGGGAGCCTCGCTCATTCCGCTCATCGGAGCAGCCAGGAAAAGTACGGCAAGAACCTATTGGACGCTGGTGTTCTTCCCGGTTATTGCATTTGCAGGAGGCCTTTTGCAGTCGCTCGTCTACGGCCTGGTGTTGATCTG
This sequence comes from Spirochaetales bacterium, assembly GCA_012514185.1. GTDB lineage: Bacteria > Spirochaetota > Spirochaetia > Sphaerochaetales > Sphaerochaetaceae > Sphaerochaeta. The sequence continues at coordinate 1,133 of JAAZAT010000183.1, forward strand.
GCCGGTGACCACCGTCTTTTTGGTGGCTGCTGCATTGAATATCCAAAAAAACCAAATCGGCATCGACCACCTCACCGGTATTTCCAACCGCTTGTGGTTTGATGAAATGCTTGGGCATTCCTTTCACCAGCAACAAAGGTTTGGCTGCATCCTGATGGATCTGGACGGTTTCAAGCAAATCAACGACACGCTCGGTCATGATGCAGGAGACCTGGCCCTTCAGGAGATGGCACGCATCCTCAGGCGAGTGGCAGGACCCAAGGATACCGTAGCCCGCTACGGCGGCGATGAGTTTGCAATACTTATGCATGAGGCTTCAGAGTATCACCTGCAGGAATTAGTTTCGAGAATCGAGCTTGAAGTGGCAATGAGCAACCAGGCTTCCAAGAGAGGGTATCTCCTTTCGGTGAGCATGGGATATGCTCTCTATGATTCAACGCACTTTTCTGATGCCATGACCTTCATGGCACACATCGATGCCTCCATGTATGCGCACAAGCGCAGCAAACTGGGTAACCGGCTTTGAGATGCTCTGTCACTCTTGCTGGAAAAAACCCCGTGTATGGGCTATGATGGGAACAGAGTACAAGAAGGAGTAATCCATGGGAGATAAAAAACATATACGCGCGGACTTCGTTCCCGGCCACTATCAGTTCACAACCGACAAGGGAGCAAGTTTCACCATAGGAGCTGAGAGCGCTCCCTATGACTATCTGCTGGGAGCGCTGTCAGGCTGCCTGTTCTCAACCTTTGAGGAGATTGCAGTCAAGATGCGGGTTGGCTGGGAGCATGTCAGTTTTGAAATACACGGGCAGAAGCGTGATAGTATTCCCACCACGCTTGAACAGCTCTCCATCACCGTGGAGGCGACCGGGGTCGACAACCAGCAGAAGTTCACCAAAGCCTTTGAAACCGCAACGCGCTACTGTTCCATCTACCAGACCATCAGCGGCGTCAGCGAGATGCACTGGTCCGTGGATTTCAGGTAACCGAAATGGCAGGCAACGGGCGCTTCACCACACTGCTCTTGTTCGAAGCATTTGAGAAAGCCCTCATGCAGTTCATGCATGAGGACGAACAGGTGCTCTCTTGGCCGCGTGCCAAGGCAAGTGTTGCGCACTCTTTGGCTTCTCAACTGCAACGAAGCCTGAGAAGCGTCCTCGGCCTGAGCGAGGACAACGCAAGTCCCGGCTTCTTCTCCCTGCCTGGGGATGTAAAGGTCGACATCCTGATCAAGGGATGCGACATTCTGGTCCACGACCGCAAAGGCAAACACCTGCTTGGCATTGTTCTCGGATACGACTACCTTTCAAGACCGCAACAGGAGCACCTGCACCAGCTCAAGGAGCAAGGCTTCAAGCTTGTGCTGGGTGTCTCATTTCTGATGCAGAAGGAGTATGTGCTTCTGTACAGTCCGAAGCAGGAGAGTCTGGAGTACTATCACTTCAACAAGCAGGATGGCACGACCCATCATCTCATGCAGCGAGATGTCGAGAGCGAGACGGATGACGGCCAACTTTCATTGGGTATCAAGGAACGAAAGAAGCGGAAAAATCCGGCTCCTACACAGGATCAATGACACGGTGACGCCCGGTGATTTTATCGACACCCCGTTTGTGGGCATCCTCACACCCGTTCCAAGGCTTATCCATATTTTCTGACTTATACTTCTGAGTCATCCAATAGACATCCTTGGCTATCCGGTCAAGGTTGAGCACCTCTGTCTGGGTCAGGTCATGGACAAACTTCGCCAGCAAGGAACCCGACAAGACCGTTGGGGCCGTTTCCAGAAGCAGTTGGAAGTGATGCATGCAAAAGCCTTTACTCTCTTGAAGCGCCTCACGGAACGATTGGTCGTCACCCCAGAGATAACAGGTGGTGAACAGATACCGATCAAGGCGCTGCTGCATGGAACTGCAGACCAGACACCCCTTCTCGCGTTGTTGCATAGATTCCTTGAAGGCTTGGATGGCTTTTTTTGCCTGCCTCGGATTCTTGCTCCCCAAGAGGCTGTTGATCGACTTCTCCAGCTTGGTACGTGTCATACCCAGATAGGTATCGGTCATCAGAGCGATGCCCTGGGGTTTGTTGGCGGCTGCCAACAGCTGCCAATGCTTGGAACAGAAACCGTTCTCGTTGACCTTCACCCGAGTCTGTGGGTGCATGACCGAGTTTCCCAGGTAGAAAGAAAGCGCATCCTTCTGGGCCTCGGCCATCAAATCACACACATAGCACTCACTCTTGCTTGCAATGCCATCCCATACAGGGATGGTCTCCAATTCCAGCTTCATAGCGCTACCAAGGCTTCAGCTTTCTGTGCGATTGCTGAAGCGGTAAATCCGAAGGTTTGGGCGAGGTAGCCGAGTTTCCCGACTTCCCCGAATTGCTCTCCAACATTGACAAACTCCATGCGGGTGGGCTTCACCCTCCCTAGATGGGCGGCTATGGCTTCCCCTATGCCTCCTGCATACCGTCCATTCTCGCAAACAAGGATGCGGCCGGTTTTTGCCGCCACCTGCTCGATCAAGGGATAGTCGAGAGGTCGAATGGTGTGAAGGTCGACCAAGGTAGCTTTCACTCCCTTCGCTTGCAGCAGCATCACCGCTTCCTGGGCTGCATTGACCATTACCTCTCCGGTGGCGAAGATGCCTACATCAGAGCCTTCGGCGAGCACAATGCCCTTGCCCAGGACGATGGGAGTTCCTGCCGGATAGCGGTGGGTCGCACCCTTTCTGGGAACACGGGTGTAGGAGGCCTTGTTCAGATCATATGCCTGACGGATCAACTCATAGAGGCTTTGTGCATCGCTTGGTTCGATAATGATGATGCCGGGAACCTGCCGCATCAGGGCGATATCCTCGAACGGCATATGCGTACCGCCGTTGAGTTGGGCGGTGATGCCAGGATCGCTGCCGATGAGGTGCACTGTCTGGCCGGTATATCCGACAGAGAGGAAGACTTGGTCGTAGGCACGCCGGGTTGCAAAGCAACCAAAGCTATGGGTGAACGGTACGAGACCCATCGAGGCCAGGCCTGCTGCTACACCGACCATGTTTGCTTCGGCGATTCCACAGTTGAAAAAGCGGTCGGGATAGCGGGAGCAGAAGGAGTGCGATCCAAGGCAGCTTGCAAGATCGGCATCGAGCATCACCACTTGTTGATGTTCAAAGGCCAGGTCGTTGATGGCGGCCATCGCTGCATCGCGCATATTTTCGCAGGTACTCAAATCTCTCATAGCGCCGCCCCCTCGCGAGCATACAAATCGGCGATCGCCTTCTGGGCCGCCTTTTGGTCGAAAGCCATGCTGTGGTTGGCCGTCACCCCTTCTCCAGGGATGAATCCATACGACTTGATGGTGTCCAGGATGATCATGCTGGGACGATCTGTCACCGCTTGGGCACGTCTGACGGCCCGATCGATCTGAGCAAAGTCATGACCATTGATGCGCTGTACATGCCAGTTGAACCCGAGCCAGCGGGTCTCGATATACTCCATATCGGAGATGTCGGAGACATAGCCGTCAAGCTGCTGCTTGTTGTAGTCGGTGAAGGCGATCAGGTTGCCCAGCTTCCATTGGCTTGCAGTATGGGCTGCTTCCCAGATTTGGCCTTCCTGGCTCTCTCCATCGCCGATAATGGCATAGGTGCGGGCATCCTGACCCTTGATTCTCTGTCCCAAGGCGATGCCGACCGCAGCACTGAAACCCTGCCCCAACGACCCGGCTGTGAAATCCACCCCGACGGTCTTGTTCATGTCGCAGTGGCTGGGAAGGTTCGTTCCTCCGCTATTCAGCGTTTTCAGCAGATCCACATCGAAGTAGCCTTTGCTGGCCAAGGTGGCATAGACTGCCGGACCTGCGTGGCCTTTTGAGCAGACAAAGCGGTCTCGGTCTTCCTTTTTGGGATGCTTCGGGTCGATTCTCATTGCTTCATAATACAGATACGTGAGCACTTCCACGATGGACATGCTCCCTCCGATGTGTCCTGAGCCGAAGTTCCCGATTTCCTCAATCGTAAGCTTGCGAATTGTGAGAGCCTGCTGCTTGAGCTCTTGTATGGTTGGCATATGGATCCCCTACTTTTGGTATTTCATCTGCATCAGCTGTTTCAAACGGCTCTCTCCCAAGGCCGAGACATCATAGCCCGCAGCTGCCATCTGTGTCGTGATCACGGTCATTTGCGCGGAGCGTTCGAGCAACTCCATCTTGTCGAAAGCCTCAAGCATCGAGCGCCCGAGGGTGACGGCCCCATGGTTTTCCAACAACAGCACGTCATGGTCGATGGCCTGTACCGCTGCAATTTCTGCAAGATTGACGGTACCCATCAGGCGGTAGTCGACCAGGACCGGATCCTCCAATATGTAGTAGGATTCTGCTATCAGGTGGGTGTTTATTGCACACTTTCCATCCTTCTGGATGGCAGTGAATGCTGAAACATAGGTAGGATGGGCGTGAACGACTGCATCACAATCGGGTCGGGAGATGAGAATGAGTCGATGCATCTCGGTCTCTATGCTCAGACGCAGAGCAGGGGTGAGGTTTTTGCCATCAAGCGTGACTACTGCGATGTCCTCAAAGGTGAGCAGGCCTTTGTCCAATGCAGAGGGAGTAATGCAGAACAAGTCGGCGTTGATTCTCAGGCTGATGTTTCCGCCGCTGGCAGTGGTAAGCTGACGGTCGTACAGACGCGTCATAAAAGAAGCGACTTGTCGTCGCTGTTTTTCGAATTGTTTGATATCCATACGGCGAGTATAGCATGTTCAGAGGATCGGAGGAAAGGAAAACCATCCTCACCCGACACTTGAGATGCGCAAGGGGTTTTGCTACAATGGCCTCTGTTCGAATACCAAGGAGACGTATCAAGATGAGGATGTCCAAACTCTTTTCCAGAACCCTTCGCGAGGCCCCCAACGGAGCCGACAGCAAAGGCTACGAGTATTTGCTTCGTGCAGGCTTTATCCGCCAATTGGGAGCTGGCATCTTCAGTTTGCTTCCCTTCGGCTTCAATGCAACCAAGAAGATCGAGCAGATCATCCGCGAGGAGATGAATGCAATCGGTGGTCAGGAAATCTTGATGCCCTTGGTGAACCCTGCCGACATCTGGAAGGAGACCGGCCGGTATTACAGCATCGACAAGGAGATGAGCCGTTTCAACGACCGTGTAGGCCGCGACATGGTTCTTGCCATGACCCATGAGGAAGCCGTCACCGACCTTGCACGCGGTGAGATCGACAGTTACAAGCGCCTGCCGCTTCTGGTGTATCAAATCCAGACCAAGTGGCGTGACGATCCCCGCCCCCGCGCCGGCCTGATCAGGGTTCGTGAATTCACCATGAAGGACAGTTACTCCTTCGATGTCGACCAAGCCGGCTTGGATGCGCAATATGCCGCCCATTACAAAGCCTACTTCAGGATTTTCAGTCGATGCGGTCTTCCTGTAATTGTCGTCGGTGCCGACAGCGGCATGATGGGAGGTAAAATCTCCCATGAGTACATGTATCTCTCCTCCATCGGAGAGGACACGATCATCACCTGCCCGCACTGCGGCTATACTGCAAACCGTCAGGTGGCGACCTTCAAGAAAACCTACTACACCGAACCGATGAAGCAGACCGAAAAGGTCCTCACCCCCGATTGCAAGACCATCGAGGAGCTGGCTGACTTCCTCAAGATTGAGAAGAGGCAGACCGCCAAGGCTGTGTTCATGGTCGGCACCTTCATCAACGATACCAATGGCGAGGAAGAGGACAAGCTTATCGTCGGCATCATCCGCGGCGATCTTGAGGTCGAGGAGAACAAGCTGCAGAATGCCGCTCGTGCAAATGCCCTCAGACCCGCACATGCAGAGGAGATCCTTGCAAAGAAGATGGTTCCCGGCTACGGTTCAGCCATCGGTTGCAGCAAGGATGTCATGGTCATCGTCGACGACTCGGTGGCAAAGAGCAACAACCTTGTCGCCGGGGCAAACGAGGAAGGCTATCACCTGCTGAACACCAACTTTGGCCGCGACTACACCGGCTTGACAGCCGATATCGCCAGTGCAGCAGCCGGTTATGCATGCCCCGAGTGTGATGGAAGCCTCACCGCCTCCAAGGGCGTTGAGGTGGGCAACATCTTTCAGCTCAACACCCGTTACAGTGAGAGCATGAACTGTAGTTATCAGGATGAGGGGGGAGTGCGAAAGCCCGTCATCATGGGAAGCTATGGAATCGGGGTAGGCCGCCTGCTTGCTTGTCTGGCGGAGAACTACAGCGATGAGCAGGGGCTTTCTCTTCCCATTTCCGTCTCTCCGATGCAGGTGCACCTTGTCAGCCTCGTAAAGGATGCCGAGATCGGCGAGCAACTGTACAAGCAGCTCAGCTCTGCCGGAATCGAGGTCCTGTACGACGACCGCAAGGAGTCGGCCGGTGTCAAGTTCGCCGATGCCGACCTCATCGGGCTTCCGATCCGCATCACCTTGGGCAACCGATCCCTGAAAGAGGGCAAGGTTGAGGTGAAGCTCAGAAGAAACCTCGAGGAGTCTTTCAGTTTCGATCTCACCACGGTGGTTGAAGAGACCAAGGCCCTCATCGCCAAGCTTGAGGCCGAACTTGAGGACCAGATAGTCGAAAAAGAGTGGAAACAGGCCTAAGCCGAACATTCCTTACAGAAAACCTTCGTCTTCGGGCGAAGGTTTTTTTGTCTTCTCACTTTTTACCTGTTCCTTTTATTTCACGTAACTATACGACCAAATTACTTTGCAATGAGACTTTTTCTTGACTATTCAGATTTTGTTCTTTATAAATATCTAATCCACAGATACTTTTGAGCAAGAAATATGACCATTGGATATGCCATTCCCACCAACTCGGCTTGCCACATGCCATGTTTCCCAATCCTGAAGATCTAGAGAGCCTTTCTAAAGTTGCATGAGGCTCTCCTCGCTTACTGCTTTGATATCCTCTGACCTGGAGCACTCCATGAAACTTAAGAATTCTCTTCTCCCGATTGCTTGCCTTATTGTGCTCAGTGTACTGTTCGTCACCGGCTGTGCAGACTCATACCAGCCTCCCATTGAAGTAATTTCCGTGATAATCACTGGAGAGGCGCAACCAATGATGGTTGGCGCTACAATCCAGCTTCATGCAACCGTTACTCCCAGTGATGCAACACATACCGATATTGTCTGGTCTTCCGACAACCCCGCTATTGCCTCAGTTGACGGCTCAGGTTTGGTAACTGCAGTATCACATGGAGTCGCAACCATCTCTGCAATCGCCAAACATAATGATAAGTGTGATAGCGTACAAATTCCTGTGTACAACGGATATGTAAATGCAACCTTCACCAACACGGGAGACAGCAGTGACATGCACTCATTCAACCTCATGTCAGGTCCGGTGGAAGGTTCAAATATTGTGAGGGATATGAACATCATCGAATACGAGATTCCTTTACATGGTATCAGGGATATGAGTACGAACGGAAGTTGGATTGTCGCATCCAGCCATCCGATGGATCAGGAATACGGCAACTACATCCCTTTTGAGGAAACCTACCCCTTTGACAGCATTGAGCTGTTTGTGCCGGATGCAGTGGATGAAAGCTGCGAGGGAAAGGCTTTGGCTGCACAAAGGGTTTCAATTGAAAGGAAGACTGATTCTTCTACGAGTGAGTTCTTTGCAGCATATGTCGGTATAGAGTCTCCTTCCATTAGTGTCATGTTCACAGCATTTGGTGATGCATATGTGGAAGGAACATTTTCAGGCAGCATACTTGATTGGAACTCTATCGATTATACTGTTTCAGGGGAGTTCAAAGTCCTCCGGGCTGAATATCTACCGAGCGATTGATTCTTTGGAGACTCGTTCTTCTGAGAGTATCCGAACCATTGAAAGCTCCGATGCAATGCAGGCTTTCTTCCCTGTGTCGGAATCAAGCCCGCCATTCTGGAAAGAGGATGGCTAATTCGCTCCCATCTTCTTCAGCTGATTTACCAGATAGGTTCTTTTTGCGGCCTTGGCATACTCAAGCACCGAGTGACCCTGATAATCCCGTGCATTGATATCGGCTCCCGCCTTCAGCAGGGCTGAGACGATGCGGGTTTCAGGATTGCTGTTCACCGCCATGATCAGGGCGGTCTCCCCAAGGTAGTTACGGGCGTTGAGGTCAGCCCCGGCCTTGAGAAGTTCCTCAATGATTTTCGGGCTTGCGCTCTTGTTTGCGGCAAGATGCAGGGAGTTGGATCGGTACTTCGGTTCAGCTTCCTGAATGTCAGCCCCTGCCTCAAGCAAGGCCTTCAATACGTTGACGGAAGGATTATACTGGGCGGCAAGCATGATGGGAGTAAGGCCCCACTCGTTCTGGGTGTGAATGTCTGCACCCTCGTCCAGAAGGGTCTTGATCTCCTTCACTTTGGTAGCGGAAACAGCAGCAGCGAGCAACTTCTTATTCAGGGTTTCTTCACGTTTCGCCATAACTCAATATCTCCTTACTTATTATTTGATTTATATTTATCTATACACAGTATTTCAAGTTTTCATGAAATTGTACAGTCTGGCAGGCAATAATTAACAAAGTTCAGACCTCCGCCATTTCAATTGACTGCTTTAGGATTTGCCACTTCATACAAATATGCTGTATGATGCGTGTATGGTAACCAAGGAAATCATCCAGCAGGTTCCTAAAGTGGAACTGCATGACCATCTTGACGGCGGATTGAGAATCCAGACCATTCTGGAACTGGCTGAACAGCAACAGGTAGAGCTTCCCAGCAATGATCCACAAAAGCTTCATGATTGGTTTGTTCGTGGTTGCAAGCAAAAAAGTCTTTCCCTTTATCTGGAACCTTTCAGTGTGACAACCAAAGTAATGCAGACCCAGGAGGCCCTTGCGAGGGTCGCCTTTGAAGCTGTGGAGGATTTGGCACAAGAGAATGTCTGCTATGCAGAAATCCGCTTTGCACCCATCCTCCATGTCAATAAAGGACTGAGCCTGGAACAGGTTGTGCAGGCCGTTCTCGATGGCCTGCAGCAGGGAAAGCGCAAGACGGGCATGCCCACCGGCTTGATCCTCTGCGCCATGCGCAACCAAAGTCCGCAAATCAGTCATACCATCGCCGAGCTTGCTGTTGCATTTGCAGACCGTGGTGTGGTTGGATTCGACCTTGCCGGCGATGAGATAGGCTACCCTCCCAAGAAACATCTGGAAGCCTTCCAGTTCATCCGCAACAAGAACTTCAACATCACCATCCATGCAGGAGAAGCCTTCGGAGTCGAGTCCATCTGGCAGGCGGTACAGCTGTGCGGTGCCCACCGAATCGGACACGGGGTGCGCCTGGTTGAGGACATGGGGCTTGAGGGAACAAGGATCGAAGAGATGGGGTCGCTTGCCAACTTCATACTCGACCGCCGAATCCCGATGGAAATGTGTTTGACCAGCAATGTGGGAACCGGAGCAGTAAAAGACTATGCCAGCCACCCCTTCCCGATATTCTTCCGGAACAAGTTCCGTGTCTTCCTCTCGAGCGACAACCGCTTGATGAGCGACACCAATCTTACCCGTGAAATGGAATTGGCTGTTCAATACTACAATCTGAACATCAGGGATTTGGAGAAGATCACCATCAATGCCATGAAGTCAGCCTTCATCCATCACGACCAGAAACTCTCCATCATCTACGATGTGATCAAGAAAGGATACCTCGCTATTCGCGAGCAGTACGGCATCAACGACTACTAAAGCGTACGCTTGAAGACGTCGATGGGATTGATGCGCATCCTGATCCTGCAATACAGGTACCCGAAGACCAACCCGCTCAGATGGGTCAGGTGTGCTACATTGCCGCCCCTGCCGAACAGATGGCTGGAAAGCTCTATGATTGCATAGAGAATGACCAATATCGGAGCCCTGACGGGTATGAATCCGAATACGAATATCACCGAGTACGGGTAGAAGACGGCGAACATCAACATAACCCCGTAGATGGCTCCTGAAGCCCCGACCAGGATTACATTGGTCCCTGCCAGATAGTAGCTGATAAAGCTGATAATCCCGCTGAACAAGCCTGTTAAAAGATAGAAGAGTAGAAATTCCTTGCTGCCGATTCGCTTTTCCACCATCGAGCCGAAGATGAAGAGGCTGAGCATGTTGAACAGCAGATGATTGAAACTGCCGTGCACAAACATATAGGTGAACGGCTGCCAGAGATACCCACCCAGTACGAATGAGGGGATCATCGCCAGGTAGTAGGCGCTTCTCGGATATAAAAAGGCGGTAAGCAGGTAGATCAGGGCGTTGATCACCACCAGCTTGAGGGTGTAGTTCCTATATGTTCCATCCCGGAATCTCCGGTTGATGAGGGAGGCTTTCTTCATATGCTATACAGTATAAATTGCCGACCAAATCGTCAATTGTGCAAAATTTGCACAGTTTTTACCGGGTGTGCAAGCAATGCACAGATTCATGCCATGCAAAACCCCTCCAGAGACTCGTATTTAAGGTTTTTAAGTTGGCATGCAAATTGCATTGTTATCAACAGAACAGAGCAACATTTTTTTTCATACTCCTCCTTTTTCATACCGACAGGATGCCAAGAGATTTACCCCAATCAGCTTTTGGCATCCTTCTTTTTTGCCCTCTCCTGTGAAAAATTGTACTGGTGTTACTTTTTTGCACACCGGTTTAAGAATTTACTATTCTATAGCTGATACAATAAGCTGTATAGGTTGTCCATAAGTACAATGACTCAAGTTGGCACGCAAGTTGCAATATTATCGATAGAACAGAGCAACAGTTTTTTTCAAACCTCCTTAAAGTGTGATTTCTTTGGTGCCAGCGGTTCTCTCTCCCCACCCCACAAATACCGCTGGCACCATCTTTTTGCCCCGAGGTGTGCAATCTTGCAAGCATGTGAAGAAATTGCACAGCTGACACCCTCTGATGTACTTCACAATTAAAGGCTTACAGTACACTTACATCGCTTATAGGTATTAGAACACAATTGGCACACTAGTTGCATATACCATAGATAGAACAGAGCAACCGTTTTTTCAACCTCCTTTTCGTGTTTTACCTTGGGTGCCAGTGAGAAATACCTTCCCACCCCACACAATCTCACTGGCACCTTTCTTGTGCCCTTCCGTCTGCTTTGGTATAGTCTAGGCATGGCAACCAGCAGAAGAGACCGTGCAGACTCCTACACCAAACGTGCACACAAGGAAGGCTACCCAGCCCGCTCCGTCTACAAGCTCGAGGAGCTGCAGCAGAATTTCAAGCTCATCAAGAGCGGTGATACTGTTTTGGATGTGGGGGCGGCTCCCGGGTCGTGGACGCTTTACACCCATAATGAGTTGATCAAGGGCAAGGGCACGATTATTGCAGTCGACCTCAATCCCTTGAACCTCAACCCGGTACCACCAACTGTCACATCCTACGTCGGCGATGCCTTCGGCAAAGAGATGAGAGAGAAACTCATATCGCACGGACCCTACAATGTCATCATCAGTGACGCAGCCCCGATGACGATGGGCAACCGGGCCGTGGATACAGCTCGCAGTGAAAACCTTGCCGAGCAGGTTGTGTATCTGGCACAGGACCATTTGAAGGTTCACGGGAATCTGGTGGTTAAGATTTTCCAGGGAGGAGGCCAGGTCGACCTGCTCAAGCTCATGCGTACGCTCTTTGCCAAGGTAAAGCCCTTCAAGCCGAAGGCTTGCAGGGATGACTCCTTCGAGATTTATCTGGTAGGCATGGACCGGTTGGAGATGGAGGAGGGAGCATGCAAATCGTAATCATCGACGGCCAGGGAGGAAGCCTGGGGAAAAGCTTGGTTGAAGCGATAAAGAAGCGATTCGAACACGTACAGGTATTGGCCATCGGGACCAACAGCCTTGCAACAAGTGCCATGCTGCGCAGTGGGGCCGATGGAATCGCCACGGGAGAGAATCCGGTTGTGGTTGCCGCTCGGAATGCCGATCTGATCATTGGACCTTTGGGAATCATCACAGCCGACGCCCTGCACGGGGAGATCACCCCGACGATGGCGGTGGCTGTTGCACAGAGCAAGGCCCACAAGATCCTGCTTCCCATCAGCAAGTGCAATGTAAGCATCGTAGGAAGGCAGGACTTGAGCCTGACAGAGATGATCGAGCTTGCAGTATCTGAAATCGCAGCTTTTCTTGACAACCAGCGTCAAGGTTAGTACAATACACCCTACACGACCCCATGAAGGGGTTGATCCTGAACCGTTTACCTGTTTACGAAAAGAGCCATGAAGGCAGAGAAGGATGTCAATCCTTTGCTTTCATGGCTTTTTTATGTGGGAGTATTTCGTGGAACTGTATCAAAAGCCTCTTGCTGAGGGAATCACCTTATGTGTCTACAACCGTGACCGGCTCATCTTCTCGGACAGCGGCCGCTGGCTTACTCCGCTCTTTGCCCTCGAACGCTTCTTGTCCACGTATGAAGGAGAACGCGATTGCCTGTACGCCCACGATACGGCGGCAGGAAAAGCTGCAGCGGTGTTGATGAGCCGCATGGGCATCAAGCGGGCTCACATCAATCTGATAAGCGACCTTGCCGTCGAGTTCTATGAAGCACACGACATCACCGTGAGCTGGGAGACCCGAATCCCGCGGCTTGCCTGTAAAACCGAAGAGCTGCTTATGGACATGGAGAGCGAGGAGGAGATGTACCGACTGCTCAGAAGAAGGGCAAAGCTGGTGCGGGGGGTGAGCATTTCCGCCCGAGGGGTGTCCTTTGCGTACCCCGACAACCCGCCGGTGCTTGAGGGCCTCTCGTTCGATGTTGAAGAAGGGGGAAGGCTCATCATCCAAGGGGATAACGGCATGGGAAAAACCACCCTGCTCAACCTATTGATGGGAAAGCTCACGTGCACAAGCGGAACCATTCTCATCGATGACCAAAAGCCATCGGCCCTGGCCAAAAGGACGATCGGCTACATCAAGCAGCAACAGACCCAGGAGCAATATCCGGTATCAGCACGGGAGGTCGTCAGCATGGCCGTCGACCCAAGCCTCGAGCCCAAGCAGCAGAAGTGGGAGATCGACACCGCCCTCAGAAGAACAGGAGTGTATGAACTGGCCGACCGCAATTTCTTTACGCTCAGCGGCGGAGAACGTCAGAAAGTGTCGCTATCGCGCACCCTCTGCCAAAAAGCGCGACTCTTGCTTCTGGATGAACCCACCTCGTTTCTGGATGCAAAGAGCCGAAAGACGCTCGTCGAGGTGCTGCACTCCCTCACCGTGGATGAGATGCCGACCATTGTGATCGTCACGCACGACAAGGAGCTTGAAGCCGACCTCGACTGGCCGGTTCTCCGATTGGAGGGCAGGCATGCATGATTTTTTGTTCGCCCTCAGCCTCCCTCCTGTAGCACGGGGCTTCTTTGCAATGGCAATCGCCGGTCTCTGCTTCCCGGCAAGCGGTGTCATGGTGCTGCGCCTGAACCTGGTGCCGATGCGCTATATGCTCATGCATGGCGTCATCCTCGGCGGGGCCATATCATTGGCTTTCTCCCTACCGGTCCTTCCGACAAGCATCCTGCTCAATCTCCTGCTCGTGCTTTTCATGCTGCTTCTCAAAAAAGACTCGTCCCATGGATTCGGCCTTGCCAGTGCCGCGGCAATGGTGTTCTCCATGGCCCTCGCCTCCTTGGTCATGCACCTGTGGGATGTCCCTGCCAAGGATACCCTGCAGCTGCTGTGGGGCAGCCCGTTTGCCCTGAACACCATTGACATCGCGAGTTTGGCAGCCATCGCATTGATGCTGCTTTTGTATCTGGTGCTCAACTTTCGCACCATAAGCGCCATGTTCTTCGACCAGGAGATCGCGCAGTCGTTGGGAATGGCGGTACGGCTTCACCACACCCTCATGGTTTTGGTCATCGCCTTGGTCATCGCCTTTGCCATGAAGCTGCTCGGCGCCTTGCTCATCGACGCCCTCTTGATCCTTCCTGTCATGGTTGGAAGCAAGCGCGCAGCCAGCCTGAAGCAGCTGCTGTGGTACTCATGCCTGACCGGCCTGTTCATCTCGACACTCGGCTATGTGCTCTCTGTCGCAACCGACCTCCCCCCCAGCGCAGCGATTGCCTTGCTTTCGTCCCTGCTGTATCTCATACCCACATCACGCAAAAAAGGAACAAACGAATGAAAAAATTGAGTATTGGAATTGTATTGCTCATCGCATCAGTCTCGCTCTTCGCCCAGGCAATGCCTGAACAAACGGCAGATCCTGTCGCCATCATTGCCTCCACCAGCTGGACTGCCGCTTTCGCTGACCTCGGAGGCCTCGATGACGTTCCCTTCATCGCCCCCGCCAACCTGATCCACCCGCCTGAGTACGAGATCATCGTCAGCGATGTCTTGAAGATCAACAATGCACGGTACTTCATCTATGCCGGATATGAACGCATGATGCAGAGCATGGGCTCCTCGATCAAGAAGGATGGGGCTTCCCTGGTGAAGATCAACACCAACAACAGCATTGAGAACGTCAAACAGCAGGCACATCTGATAGCATCGCTTACGGGGACGCAGAAAGAAAGCGATAGGCGTGTTGAGCAGTATGTACAGGTTGTTGAAAAAGGAGCCGAAAAGGTCAGGCAGCAAGGGATGGACCAGCTGAAGGTATACTGCCACAGCATGCAGGTCTATCTTGCCAAGGATTTGGGGCTCTCTGTTGCCGGAACCTTCGGCCCGGGGCCGCTCACAGCAGCCCAGATTGCAGAGGTTGCCAAAGGCGGTTACGACCTGATCATCGACAACATCCACAACCCGATTGCCAAGCCCCTGCTCGAAGTCTCCCCCGGCTCCCGCTTGGTGGTCTGGCGCAACTTCCCTGAACGGGGAGGAAGAGGAAGCCTTGCCGCAATGGCAGGAGCAAACATCGGGGAACTCTTTCGTTGAAGACGGCGAGAGCCTCCGGTTGGAGGCTCTCAAGGTGCTCAGCGGTAATACTTTCCGTATGTACCCTTCAGGAAGGCAACGGTGCGCTTGGCTGCGGTATCTGGATCGGGATAGGGCAGGATTTCTGCGGTAGTCCATCCATCGTAGCCGATTGCGGTCAAGGCCTCGAAAATCTCATTCCAGTTCATGTGTCCGTCGCCGGGTGCATGCCGATTGGTATCGGCAAAATGCACGTACCTGACATACTCCTTGTTGCGGATGAAGCTCTCTCCGATCTTGTCATCCTCGATGTTCATGTGAAAGACATCGGGCATCATGACAAAATTCTTTCGGTTGACCTTCTTCAGCATCGCAGTACATTCATCAAGGTTGTTGATGAAGTCGATCTCGTAGCGGTTCACCGGTTCGAGAATCAGCTCGACACCGCGCTTCTCTGCATGGTCTGCAACCTTGTGGGCCATGTCCAAGAAGAGACGTTCAACCAAGGCCATATCGCGTCCGGCGATGGGGCCGCGGGTTCGTCCGATATTCACCAATCCACCAAACTCGCCTGCAAGATCGATGAATTCACAGAATGTCTTGTAAAGCTCGACCCTGTTCTCCTGATTCTCGTCGGTGAAGTGAAGACCCCGGGCTGCGAAGACCTGGCCGGAGGAGATGGCACTCACTTCCAACCGGTTCTCCCTGAGCCACTGCTTCAATTCGTGCTTGTTCACTTCATCGGGATTCTTTAGTGCGAGTTCCACCCCGTCATATCCGAGCTCATGAGCCTTGATGATCGACTCCTTCACTCCCCTGAATACAACAAAGGCATTGGGAAGGGCTTCTTTTGAGGCAATGGCTACTGATAATTTCATGATTTTTCTCTTTCCTTGTAAAAAGAAGCAGGACACCTTGGGGCGCCCTGCTTCCGGTGACAGGCTTACATCTCCTTGATCAGGGAGAGGTCTCCGGTGGTTGCAGCACGGAGCAGGGGCTCCATGTATACATCCACATCGCTGGTCTTCATCGGCACAGGCATGTTCTTCAGCTTCATCTCAAGCTGAGGATCCTTTGCCGCAGAGAGTGCACGCTCGATGTGCGCTTCGGTGAAACCCTTCAAGTCGTTGAGTTTGGAAGGAGCCTTGATGGACTTGCTGAAGGCGATCATCGCTTCGGCTACAGCCACAGCGAGAGCACGACCTTCAAGGTTCTCAACAGGGGAGCCGAATCCGAAGGAAGCGAAGATTGAACCAACAACCTTCAGCTGCTTCTGGATGGCCTTGCTGTAGAGCACCGCATAGTACGGGTTCATGATTCCACAGGCCGTGCCATGGCTGACAATGTCGACGAGGGAGAAGCTGGTCAGGTGGGCGCCGCTGGTGCCGCCGATCATGATGGCATAGCCGCCAAGGTCGGTGGCAAGCCCGATCGCTTCACGGGCCTGGACGTTCTTCGGATCGTCAACCAGCACCTTTGCATACTGGGCTACCAGGCTGATGGCGCATTCGGCAACCTGCCGGGCTTTCTCATAGGTGGCTTCCTTTGCACCGCAGAACACCTCGAAGGTGTGGGCGATGGCATCGAGGGCCCCGTCGATGGTGACCGATATCGGCATGGAGACAGTGGTCTCGTAGTCGAAGAGGCCTACCGTGGGAATCAGTGCATTGTCAACGATCAGCTTCTTCTGCCCGACCACCGGGTCGGTGATGTTGGAATACTTGGTCAGGTGGGCACCGCTGGAAGCGGAAGTCTGGACGGCGATCACCGGAATCAGGGTGGTATTGGTCTTTGCAAGAGCATCGCTTACCACGTTGGTCCCGAAGTAGTGGTCGATCTCAGGGGTGACCTTGGACCCAAGGGCTGCCAAGGCATTGGCGGCTTTCACGGCATCGATTGCCGAACCGCCGCCGATGACAACAATGCTGTCCGGCTTGGTGTGCAGGATGTACGACTCAAGACGATAGACGTCCTCACGGGGGGCATTGGGCTTGGCATCGGGGGCGATGACGCCACCGGCAAGCTCAACACCGGAGCTCTGCAGGTACGAGACTACACGATCGGCAACAGGCTTCATATAGGTGGTATTGCTGACCACCAGTGCACGCTTGCCGAAAGCTGCAGCGAGAGGACCTACCTGGTCAAGGACACCCAGACCATGGACATAGGAATCCCCTTTCCACTCTTTCAGAAGTTCATAGGCACGTTTCATTTGATCCATTATTATTCTCCTTATTTGCAGAGGGCTCTTGCACGGTTTGCAATGTTCTCTGCGCTTATTCCATACTTTGCCAAGAGCGGCTCATACGGGCCGGACTCGGTAAACGTATCTTCAATTCCAACAGCATCAAATTTACAGGATATTCCCTGTTTCATAAAGACCTCGCTGACTGCCGAGGAAAAACCGCCTGCCAGCACATGCTCTTCGGTGCAAAGCAATTTGCCTGTCTTGGCAACGCTCTTAATAATCGGTGCCGGGTCGAACGGCTTGACCACGGGAACACTGAGCACCTCGGCTGTGATGCCTTCCTTGGCAAGCAAGGCGGCCGCTTCCATGGCAAAACTGGCGGTGATGCCGTTTGCAGCGATGGTCACATCACTCCCCTCCACTGCACAGACGGTCCCGATGGTCTCACTCGGAGGCAGGTCTGGCATAGCGTTCCGGTTGAGCCTGATGTAGACAGGCCCCTTCTGCGTCAAGGCATATTCAAGGGCTTTTTCTGCCTGTGCACTGTCCGAGGGGACGATCACCTGCATGTTCGGAAGGGCGCGCATGATGGCGATGTCGGTGATGGACTGGTGGCTTGCACCGTCGAAGGAGTCGGACAGCCCGCCGTATGCACCTGCAATGATCACCGGAAGGTTGTTGTAGCAGATGGTATTGCGGATCTGGTCGGTCGCCTTGAGGGCAAGGAAGATTGCAAAAGCATTGACAACCGGGTGGTAACCGGCAGTAGCCATACCGGCGGCGATGTCCACCATGTTGGCCTCGGCAACACCTACGTTGAAGAAACGGTCCGGAAACGCCTTGCCGAACAAGGCACTCTTGGTGGAAGAGGATACATCGGCATCCAGGACCACCAACTCAGGATGGGTAGCGCCCAGCTCGGCAAGCTTCTTGCCGAAGGCATCTCGCATGGCAATGCTCATAGTGCAGCCTCCTTCTTGCTCAGATCAGATTTCAGTTCCTCAATACCCTTTGCATAGGAGGCATCGTCGATGACAGCCCCGTGCCAGGTATTCTTTCCTTCGGTGAAGGAAACACCCTTGCCCTTGATGGTGTCGTAGATGACGGCCTTCGGCCATACATCGTCACTGTCCATCCAGGCAAACGAGTCAAGGATTTCCTTGGTGTCGTGACCGTTGTAAGCCTGTGGGGCAACATTCCAGCCGAATGCCTTAAGCTTATCGGCCAGCGGTCCGAGAGGCATGATTTCATCCTCGGTTCCATCAAGCTGTACCTTGTTGTAGTCGATCATCAGGACAAAGTGCTCGGGTTTGTACTTGGCGGCACTCATGATGGCTTCCCAGCTCTGTCCTTCGTTCAGACACCCTTCGCCGCTGATCACATAGGTCCACCAACTCTTTTTGGAAAGTCTTGCCGCAAGAGCCATGCCAAGGCCTACTGAAAGCCCATGGCCGAGGGCTCCGGTGGACATATCGACACCGGGAAGCTCGTTCATGCAGGGATGCCCTTGCAGGCGTGAGTCAAGCTTACGGAACGAAGACAATTCCTCGACGGGGAAAAATCCGCGGTGGGCGAGAATCGTATACAGATTCATCGACGCATGTCCCTTGGAAAGAATGACTCGGTCGCGGTCCTCCCACCGAGGATTGGCGGGATCGATGGAGAGGCGGTTGAAGTAGAGGGCGGTTGTCAGTTCTGCACTGGAAGCAGCCCCACCCCAGTGTCCAGTTCCCCTATCGTGCAGGGTATCGAACATAACGGTCCTGAAATATGCTGCCAAGGCGGAAAGTTCGTCGGCGTTGAACGTTCGGCCCGGCTGGGAGAGCAACTCCTTGATACGTTTACTCATCTAGGAAACTCCTTGTTTTTACAGATTCTGGTTAGTGAATATCTGTATTGTGTACTGTATACAATATAGATATCATGGAGAAGGAATCTTGTCAAAGGGATTCTTGTATTTATCAGAGAAATTATTGGAAAAACACCACAAACACTGTATATCTCACGATAAAAGAGGAATATTGAAACAGAAACTGCAAAAACTAATCGGGTTATTTTTTTGTACACAATTAGGTTGACGAACTAGGAATTTCCTTTTACTCTTAGGGGAGAGTAAGGAAGGAGGCATCACATGCCCAAATGTATACAAAACAGCTTATCCGACCAAGTTTATACCATGCTCAAGGACCAGATCCTGTCCGGGCAACTGAAAGGGGGGATGAAGATTCCTGAAGAATCGTTGGCTGAACAATTCGGCGTTTCCCGGACCCCCATCCGTGAAGCCATCAGACGCTTGGCCGAGTATGGCTTGGTCACCATCAAACCCAGAAGTCATGCAACCGTATCAGTCATCACCGAACAGGAAGCAAATGACATAGCCCGTGTTCGTGTCACCTTGGAGCAGCTTGCCATCGATTCCATCGATGAAACATCCTATTCCCGAAACGTCAAGGAGCTCTCCCGCTATGCAGCCGATTGCCAATATGCCATGGGCATCGGGGACAGGGCGACGGTGTTTGAGCAGGACAGCCTGTTTCACCTGGCCTTGGTCCGTTCATCGGGGAACAGCGCTCTCATCAGCATCTGTGAACGCCTGGATGCAAAAATCCAGCAGCTCCGCATTGCCCAGAACCTTCCCGAGGATGAGCTTTCCTACTACCTCGGCCAGCATGCACAGATGATGACGCTGCTGAAGAACGGAGACAAGGAAGCCTGCAAGCGCCTGCTCTATGAACACATCACCCACGATCTGACCAGTCATGTCGGGAGCCTGGACGCATGAAACGAGAGGAAATAATCATCACCTATGGGTCGAACGCCTCGCATATGACCAAGGCTCTCTTACAGAAGATCGATATCCAGGCGATGCTTCCCGATAAACAGGCCTCCATCGCGCTCAAGCCAAACCTGGTTGTAGCAGTAACAGCCGACAGCGGCGCTACGACCCATCCTGAGATTGTGGTTGCCATCATCGAGCATCTCCAAGGCCTGGGGTATCATAACATCAGCATTGTTGAAAGCGCTTGGGTGGGAGACTCAACCAAGGAGGGCTTTCGGGTCAACGGGTACAACCAGATCAGCAAACAGTACAAGGTGCCCTTGGTGGATGTAAAGGATGACGAGTATGTCAAGAAGACCGTGGACGGCATTACCATGGAGGTCAGCAGGACCATCCTTGAGACCGACTTCCTCATCAGCCTGCCTGTACTGAAGGGACACTGCCAGACCGCAATGACCTGTGCATTGAAGAACATGAAAGGGGTGCTCTCCGATCGTTCAAAACGGCTTTTCCACACCCTGGGGCTCAATCGACCCATAGCCGCCCTGAACAAAGTCAGGGCTGCCGATCTCATCATCGTGGACAGCCTCAACGGCGACCTCGACTTCGAGGAGGGGGGCAATCCTGTTGAGACGAACCGGATGTTTGCATGCCGGGACAGCGTCTTGTGCGACAGCTACGGGGCAAGCCTGATGGGCTTTGAGAACGAGGACATCCCCTACATTGGACTGGCGGAAGATTTGGGTGTCGGGTCGGCCGACCTCTCCAAGGCCGTACTGGTACAGCTCAACGAACCGAGCGACGAAGTTCCGTCAAAACCGAGTGGAAGAGCCAATTACCTTGGCAGATTCACCGAGCCCGACAGCGCATGCTCTGCCTGTTACGGGAATCTCATCCATGCACTCAAGCGCCTCGATGAGGTGAACCGACTTAAGAAGGTAAAGACTCCGATTTGTATCGGCCAAGGCTACAAGGGCAAAACCGACTCCTCCAAGGTTGGGGTGGGAATCTGCACGCGGGGACTAGGGAAAAGCCTTCCAGGGTGTCCCCCGAAGGCTATTGATATGATCAGGTTCATCAAGGAGTTAGAGTAGCGTTCGTGCAAGAGAGTCGATGATCGCCCAGTCCTTGGCTGTAATCACCAGGTCTTGAGCCTTGCTGTTCTCCTCGATCTGACTGGGTTTTCTTGCCCCGCACAGCACGTTCATTGTCCCGGTCGCCTGCCTGGTCCATGCAATGACTAGATTTCCCACCTGTGTGTTGTAGGTGTCTGCTATGGTTTCAAGGGAGGTGAGCAGCGTCAGCACCTTGGGCCGGTTCTCCATCTTGTACCAGGACACCGATGCCTTGGCTGTTCCTACGACGTTCTGTGAAAGTGCAGTCTTTCCGGTCAACACTCCGCGTTCAAGCGGGCTGTAGGCCTGGAAGGTGATACGGTTCTCTGCACAATACGAGGCAAGGTCGGCCTTGGTTCTCCAAAGCATGCTGAAACGCTCCTGCACCAAAGAGGGCGTTCCCAATTTCTGGTACTCCTTCAACTCCTCAAGGCTGACGTTGCAGGCTCCATAGCTGCGGATTTTTCCCTGTTGCTTGAGCAGTTCAAAGGCTTCGATGGTCTCTTCAATCGGTGTATGGAACGGAGGAATCGACTGCCAGTGGGTAAGAAGCAGATCGATATAATCGGTCTTGAGCCTTCCAAGGCTCTCTTCCACTTGCTTGATGATGCTCTGCTTACTCAGGTTGCGCCGAATGGTGACGCCGTCACGGCTTTTGTGCACCGACCCTTCATCGTCGCTTCCCCAGACCAAGCCGCATTTGGTGGCCAACACCGCCTGATGGCGTTTGCCTTCCAAGGCATTGCCAAGCAATTCTTCGCTCAGCCCGTTGCCGTAGGCGGGGGCTGTGTCGATGAAGTTGATACCAAGCTCGAGAGCACGATGTACCGTTTGTATTGCAAGGGCGGGATCGCTTTCACCCCAACTGTCCCCTCCCCCCATGGCCCAGGTTCCCAGGGCGATGGGAGA
>JAAZAT010000101.1 GCA_012514185.1 Spirochaetales bacterium
ACGCTACCGCGACCAGATATACTTCATAGACAAGGACAACGATACAGCTGTCTCAGAGCTCTATTCATTGGATGAATACTCAGTAAGAACCCGTGAGGATGTGAGAAAGTCCTATCTAAACGGAAAATTTGGTGCAGTTCCAAATATTGGCTGAGGTGATTCAGATGAGCAGGAGATTCAAACAGACTCTTTCTTGTTTCCTTGATAAGCTATATATAAAAGGGCAGCTTGAGTTGATGACGAAGTCCCTTAATCACGTATACTCCCAACCATTCAAAACACCAGCAACCCTTGCAGATACAGATGAACTGGAAACAGATTTCAAAGAACTAAGAAAGTGGTTGGAGAAATCTACTAGGCGACTGAACAATATTGCTACAAGAGATAATGCAAAGGCCCCAAAATCAACTTTCAAACAATGGCAAATCTTCATCGTTCTCTCGTATGTTCCTGAAATCAGCAACATAGTTTGGGTCCTCGAGACGGAGCAGCGTATCATCACTCTGTATCTTTCCAAACAAGTGAATGCTGCCATACCAAACTACCCTATCACCGATGGTTATGAAGTTGGCAATTTCTTCCTCGGTTGTTTGTACAGTAATCCCAATCCGTTGCAACATTTGGGTGGTGCGGGACGTTTTCCGGGCTCTGAGAATCATCGTAACCTTGGGATTCAAACCCGCCAGAGAAGTAAGGAATGGAAGACGGGCACGAAGAGCATGATCCACGAAGTAGGGAATTGAAAATACTATCTCGCCTTTCTCCTGTCCCAAATCTTTCTTAAGTACATCCCAGTAGGTGGAGGGGGTATATATCAACTGCTCACGAGGTTGACCTCCATACTGGGATATGGGCAATCCGAGCTTCCTGTATGCATTTATACGCTTACCGAACATACGAACGAAAACAGGAATTCTGAAGTCAACATAATCAAAGATTTGGATCTCGGTTTTTCCTTCGTGCACCCTGCTCACCCTTCCTGCATATTAGATGACATTCCCTTTCCAAGCAATCGGAGAGGCAAGGATAAGCGTATCGAGCTGTGGGAAATCAAAGCCCTCACCGATATACTTCCCTGTTGAGAGAATCAATACCGGTTTGCCCTCGTCCTTCGCGGTATCGAGATACGCTTGAACGTGTCGTTTCGTCTTTGCCGATTGGCTGCCTGTCATGATGATTCCCTGTATACCGTCCTCCGCAAGCAACTCATGCAACAGTGAAAGCTGCTCAAGTCTATTTGAAAGAACAAGGATGGAACACTTCTTCTGGTGTTGCTCCTTGATGTCTGAAGCAATCAAGCAGTTCCTGGCTTTATCTTGAGTAAGCTTCTCATAGATTTGCTGGATTTCCAGCATATGAAAATCACATCGGAACGCGGAAAACCGAGAAATGACCATGCCTGATAGATTAGCCTGCTTTGACCAGAGACTCTGATCAACTTGATGGAGAATCGGTCCGCATTGCATGAAGACAATATCGTGATGACCGTCATTCCGTATTGGGGTTGCCGTCAATCCATATACATACTTGGCCTTCACTGCCTTCATGACACGCTCATAGGTAAGGGCCGCCACGTGATGGCATTCATCAACAAGAACCAGTCCATATTCAGCAATGCACTGCATGTTTGATTCTTGTGCAAGGGATTGAATCAACGCAACATCAAGAATACCTGAAAGCGTATGAGTTCCACCCCCAAGGAGCCCTGGCTCCATTCCCAAGAAGGATGAAAGCCTGGCTTTCCACTGCAGCAACAAAGGTTTTGTATGGACTAGTACCAACGTACTGGTGCCACGCATGGCTATCAAGGCACTGGCAATCACCGTCTTCCCATATCCGGGCGGAGCAGAGAGAATCCCACACTCATACTGCTTCATGGCATCAACAGCCCTCTGCTGTGATTCCCTCAAGACTCCTTTGAATGTGAATGTATTTGAAAGACCTGTAGTCCTTCGATCTTCGACATTGGTCATGAGTCCCACTTCATGAAAGGCCTGCACAACAGCTGCTTGGCAGCCTCGGGGAAGACGTATGAAACCATCCTCTGCAAGCTCGGCACAACTGATGATGCGTGGTTTATTCCAGGTACTGAGCCGGAGCCGCTCCGCTTTATAGAATTCAGGATTATGGAAGGATGCAATTCGTCTGAGTTTATTGACAAACGAAGAAGGGATCTCCTGG
>JAAZAT010000162.1 GCA_012514185.1 Spirochaetales bacterium
CCCAAACATGTCATGCTCAGGCCCGAGATAAAGGTTATCAAGGCTAATGGGGGTGTTCCTTTTGAACACGACCAAGAACAAGCAAGGGAGCCTGAATTGGAATCAGATGAATTGTGTTCGTATTTCTGATACTTTCAGGCCTTCTGGACAACCCCCAGCATCCTCTTTAGGATAAGGATCAGAAGGAGTTTGCCATGGCACCACACCGAATCTATGCAATGAGCTTTTCCACGGTCTATCCGCTCTATATCCAGAAAGCAGAAAAGAAAGGTCGCACCAAGGAAGATGTGGATACCATCATCTGTTGGTTGACCGGCTATACTCGCGATCAGCTGGATGAGCACGTGAAGAACGGGACACCTATCGAAACATTCATCAGGCAAAGCCCGGCTCCCAACCCTGCGAGAAGCAAGATCACCGGTTCGGTCTGCGGGGTGCGCCTTGATCAGATTGAAGACCCGATCATGAAAGAGATCCGCTACTTGGACAAGCTCATCGACGAGCTTGCCAAGGGGAAGGCAATGGAGAAGATCCTACGGGCGTAGAATCTTCTCCCCTCCAGCATGCTTATTACTCCAGCTCTCGGAGTGAGGGCAACAGGAAAGCCAATAAAGCTACCAGCAACAGCAACACTCCCGACACCAAAAACCAACGGCTTACTCCGATTCCATCGGCAAGCAAGCCACTGAGCACAAGACCGAGCGGCATTGCAAGGCCTTGTACGCTGCCGATGAGGGAGAATACCCGACCCAGGACTTGCGGCTGGATTTTCTCTTGGATCAACGCAGTCTGCACCCCGGCATAGAAAGGAGCTGCAAAACCCATAACCAAGCAACTGGCTGCGAATACCAAAAACCCGCTTGGAGGCAGCAAGCCGGAGACCGCGAGAACAAGGCCCATGACAGCGATGGACGCGGCGATCAGAAGATTTCGCTTGCCCAACGTTCCCAGAAGTCCCAATACCAAGCCGCCTGCAAGCATGCCCAAAGCAAAGGTGACCTCAATAAGGGAAACATGGAATGCAGTCCCCCCAAAGTGCTCCATGCTCATCAGCGGAAACAAGGCGTTGATGGGCATGTAGATAAACGTGAACAGAAAGCCGATCCAAAGCAGGGTGAAGAGACCTTTGTTGGCCTGCAGGGCTGCAAAACCTTCCTTCATCTCCCTAATGAAGTGAAGTTCGTTCGTTTCATGCAGCCCTTGCAGCTTCGGGATACTCACCAAAGCCACGGTGATGCTTGCAACCACAGCCCCAGCGATGTCCAAGGCGATGACGGCTGTCAGATCCCAGGTCATATACAGGAATGCTGCAAGTGCCGGACTGAGCAACAGGCTGACCGATTGGATCGCCTGGCTGTACCCTGCACACTTGGCAAGCATGTCTTGGGGCACCAGAAGAGGTGTCACCGCCGAAAGTGTCGGGGTATGAAATGCCGTCCCCACACTCCGTACAAAGAGAGTTGCCATCACCAGCCATACCGGCAGCGCCCCCGAGAGTGCCACCAAGGCGAGAATAGCGGCAGCAAGAGCAATAACCAAGTCTGAGAGAATCATGATGTGTTTGCGGTTGCATCGATCGACCAGCACGCCGATGAAGGGCCCCAATACGGCATAGGGCAGAAAACCGACCAAGGAGGCAAGCGACAGGACCAAAGCTGATCCTGTAGTCTCGGTAAGGTAGAGAATGATTGCCATCTGCAGGATGGCACTGGTAATAAGTGAGACAGCCTGACCTGCCCATATAGTGAAGAATTGCGTCTTCCAACGAAGAGTTTGCATAGTGAATATCTCCTATAAAGTTCGAACACCGGATGCACAAAGACAGCCCTGCCCCACATGGGCTGAGCTATTGGTTACTTGCTTTGCTGTGTTACCAAGGTCGAACGATACCCTTCATAGAAGAAATCCCTTTGTACTCATAAGATTTCCAAAACCTATCAAAGGAGAAGCATGTTGTCAACAATTCAAGCTTGCCTGAACAGGAAGACCAGTCATATCGGCATGAGGCGAAAGCCAATATCGATTATTCCGGTTTGGTGATTAATATTTACCAAGAGGATAGAGAACGGTATGGCTTGAATCTAGCTTTCTCCACTATCACTTCAACAGGGTTTATTGCCTTGTACACAAAACCAATACAGGTATCCTCCTGTGGTGATAGTATTTTCATGAATGAGGAGCAGGATATCATCTATGTTCCATCCTTTATCAATCCATCAATACAAACATTGCATTTTTCGATATGTACTCAGGAATTCACTTGCAGGTATCCTGCTTCCAGCTTACAAAACAAAGGCTTTGGACGTTTGCCGGGATACTCTATATTGGTATTCAGGACTCAATTTCCTCTGTAAATTAAGCCAAGTTAGTGAAGATATGTTGCTTAATATTGCTTAAATTATAAACATTTTCTTGCGCATTGAAAATACCGGGCCTATAATGATGGTCTGAGAACGTTTCCAGTTATTGTTGATTTTTTTCAACCAGTGTGAAAAGGCCTTGCAATTACATCAAATAGGAGAACTATGCGATAGTCCTCCATCATGCATCAGAAGTGGCTGGCAGGGTACTGCACATTCCTTTGGTTTTATAGTGAATACCTAGATATATGTGGAGCATGCAATGAAAGATTCAGTTAAAACGAATATTCCGACACTGAGGAAGAAAAAGTTCCTCTCGCTCTCTGAACCCTACCTGTTTTTACTCCCGGCCTTGATCATCTTTGGTTTGTTCCTCTACTATCCATTTCTCCGTACCATCTTCTTGAGCATGTTCCTCACCAACAAAACCGGCAAGGCAAAAATATTCGTTGCATTTACCGCCAATGACAATTACCTCACCCTGTTCAAGGACCCGTCCTTCTGGTCGAGCGTGGCGGTAACCTTCAAGTTTGTCATAGCCGTTGCCTTGGGAGGCCTTCTCGTCGGCTTGACGTCCAGCCTGCTTACCGAGAAGAAGTATCTTGGCTCGAGCTTCTCTGCAGCTGTGTATGCAATGCCCATCGCCATTGCATCGGCTGCAGCATCGATGGCATTCAAGATGATCCTGCACCCCACCAACGGCCTTCTCAACCATCTGATGGGAACGCAGATCAACTTCACCGGGGATTCCCGCTATGCCCTTGCCTCGGTTGTCGGCCTGACCATCTGGCTTACCAGCGGGATCAACTTCATTTTCATCAGTGCAGGCCTCAGGAACGTACCCGGGGAGCTCTATGACAGCGCCTCCGTCGATGGCGCCGGGTATTGGAGAAAAGTGTTCTCCGTAACCCTCCCTTCCATCTCCCCTACGCTGTTCTTTCAGATAATCATCAATATCATCGGTGCTTTCCAATCCTTCAGCCAGATCAAGCTGTTGACCGAGGGAGGACCCGGCAATACAACCAACGTCATGGTGTGGTCAATCTACAAAGATGCATTCCGAAATTTCAGGTTTGGTGCAGCCGCCGCCAGATCGGTCATTCTCTTCTTGATTGTGATGGTCATCACCATCATCCAGTTCAGATTTGAAAAGAAAGGAGTGAACTACTGATGCACATAGCCACCCGAAAACGAAGAGTACTCCACAACGCAGGACGTTTTGTCTTGAACATGCCGCTGATGTTGTTGATCCTCGTCCCCTTGCTCTATACCGTCTCCATCTCGGTCATGCCGCCTGATGAGATCTACGGCAACCACCTGATCCCGACATCGGTCAAGTTCACCAATTACATCCAGGCATTCACCAATCCGTACTACAACTTCCCCCGCATGATCTTCAACTCGTTCATCGTCTCGACGACGGTGATGCTCGGGCAGATGGTAACCTGTTCCTTGGCAGCATTCGCCTTCTCTTTTCTCCAGTTCAAGGGAAAGAAGGTTCTGTTCATCGCCGTACTTGCAACCATGATGGTCCCCGGAGAAGTGACGATCATCGCCAACTACCTGACCATGGCACAGTGGGGATGGCTGGACTCCTACCGGGCCCTGGTGTTCCCTTTTTTGACCAGCGCCATGGGAATTTTCCTGCTCAGGCAGTACTACCTGACATTTGCAAAAGAGCTCTATGAAGCCGCAAAGCTGGATGGTTGCTCAAACATCCGATTCCTGGCAAGCATCGTCGTCCCGCTCTCCCGTCCGGCCCTCGGAGCCTTGGGCGCCTATGTATTCTTGAATACGTGGAACCAATATATGTGGCCTCTCTTGGTGACCAATTCCCGGGAGTTCCGTACGGTGCAGATCGGCATTTCGATGCTCTACGACATCGATGCGGTTTCCCTGGGCCTGATGATGGCCGGCGTTGTCATTGTCATCGTACCGTCGCTGAGCATTTTCGTCTTCATGAACAAGCAGCTGATCAACGGCTTGATGGCCGGTGCGGTGAAGGGATGATCGGAGGTTTCATCCCTGAATAAAGGTGTTTCTGGAATGGCTGATTCATTCCATGGTATTACAATAAAAGGAGAAAAAGGAAATGAAGAAGACGTTGTGTTTGATTCTCATCGGTCTTATGATCGCAGGTTCCCTCTTTGCAGGCGGAGCCACGGAAGCAACCAAGGCAGCTCCTGCCAAACCGGCAGGACCGGTGGAAATCACATTCTGGCACGCGATGGGGGGAGTGAACGGAGAAGCCCTCGCCTCGATGGTCGATGAGTTCAACAAGCAGAATGAAGGAAAGATCAAAGTAAAGTACGAGTTCCAGGGCAACTATGATGATGAATTCGCAAAGATCCAGGCTTCCGGCGGAAACTATCCCTGCGACATCATCCAGGTGTACGATATCGGTACCCGGTATATGATTGACTCCGGCTGGATTCTTCCTGTGCAAGAGTACATTGCAAAAGACAAGTACGATATCAGCCAGATCGAGCCGAATATCGCAGCCTACTACACTGTTGACAACACCCTGTACTCAATGCCGTTCAACAGCTCCACCCCGCTGTTGTATTACAACAAGACAGCTTTCAAAGAAGCTGGAATCACCAAGGTTCCCACCTGTTTCGAGGACATCTATGAGATCGCCGAGAAGCTGAAGATCGTCAATCCCGATGGAACGGTCAAGCGCTATGGCTACGGCATGGGCAACTACGGCTGGTTCTTTGAACAGTGGATCGGCAAGATGGGTCTGCACTATGTAAACAACAACAATGGTCGTGGTAAAGACTACGCCACCGCAGTCGAATTCGACACCAATGGCGGTGGTCTGCAAATCATAAAAGTCTGGGACAAAATCCTCAAGGAAGGAATCTCCCCGTACCTCAACATGGGTAATGACGATGCCAAGGCAGCCTTCATTTCCGGTAATGTGTGCATGATTCCCGAATCTACTGCTGCACTCAAGTCCCTGCTTCTGAACGTCGGCGACAAGTTTGAGATCGGCGTTGCCTACTTCCCGTCCATCAATCGCAACGACGTCGGTGGTGTATCGGTCGGCGGCGGAAGCCTGTGGATGATGGATACCGGCAAGCAGGAACGGAAAGATGCAACCTGGGAATTCCTGAAGTTCATGGTCTCTCCCGAGATGCAGGCGTTCTGGAATGCCAAGACCGGGTACTTCCCGGTAACTGTTGCCGCAGCACAGACCGCAACCTTCAAGGAAAACATTGCAAAGTATCCTCAGTTCCAGGTGGCCATCGACCAGCTGCACAGCTCTGCTCCGCAGTATGCAGGTGCCCTGCTGAGCGTATTCTCTGAAGCCCGCCAGATCGTGCAGAACTACATCGCCCGCCTTGCAAACAAGGAAGTCGATGCCCAAGGTGCACTCAACGGCATGGCAAAGGACATCAACAAGTCGATCGAGACCTACAACCTGGTCAACTACTAAACCCAACCAGGTTCAGTGATTGAACGCATAGAGGACTGTTGGAACAGCACAACAGCCCTCTTTCTTCTTACCCGAAATCGTTTAGTTGTAGGTTCCCGTAAGGGTGAATGTTCCGTTGGGCAGGATATACTCCAAGGACATGGTCTCATAATTGAACACAGCCCAGGTAAAGAGTCCTCCCACCTTGCCCCGTGCGTTGACCTTCTTGCCCATGACTTCCTTGAGCGTCCAGTTCATCGCAATCTGAGCACCAAGCAAAGATCCGTCGATCGTCCCGTTTGCCTGAAGCACTGCGACTACCTGCATGGCATCATCAACAACCTGGATCACACTATGGTTGGAACCGGAAATTGCACCGGAGGCCGGATCGAGATTGTAGTTGGTCACATTGTTCATGATGACATTCTTGCCATCGAGCAAAGGCCAATCGGATGTGATGGTCCCGCCATACGGCCCATAGGCAAAGCTTTGCAAGGTCTCTTCAACGGTCTTGTAATGGTTGCTGTTTCCCTTGTGCTCAGTGACCACACTGCCCAGTTGCTGATAGACATTCACCGTTGCAGTAAAACTTGCAGGAGCGCCGCTTTTTTCAACCTTGCGTGAAGTCTCTGCAGTACTTGCCGACATACTGCGGGAGAGCACGCTGCTATCCATGGACATATCACAGCTGATAAGCAGAGATAACAAAGCCAATAAGACAAACACAACAAACGACTTCTTTTGCATCTTGAATCCCAACCTTCTCAAGTAAAAATAATACTATCAGTTGAAGCGATAACAGAATTTTTGTCAATAAAAATAGTGTTAAAAGAATACAAAACAGCAAATTATGAGAATCCGAAATCTATCTGTGAATGATTAATCTGAGGTAATTGTCAATTTGAAGACCACTTTCCGGCATACTGTAGGTTGTTTAAGTACAATATTTCCGCGATGAGGCTCCCCTGGGAAAAAGAGAGCAAACAAGCCTGGCCTTAGTGTCATTTGCATAGTGGCTTCACAGTCAAAAAATGCTGCATCCTTTTGCTCATCATAAGGCCCAGCATTTACTGATTCTGATCTAGGCGCAGTAATGGCTAGCTCTTCACCAATCAATACAATTTGGACATCCGCTTCTCGACGATGAATTTCCAAAGGATTTCTTACATCTACCGATGTATAATCAATGATATTGTAGCGCACCAATGGATTGTCAGTGTTGTGGAAACCTGGAGAAGATTCGAGCAAGTCAACCTTGCCCAAAACATCCATCACTGTTTGAAGGGATGGGAGATGCTGAAGATAGAATGGCAGTTTATCCAAGGAATCAAATATCATAGGTTTATCCTTATCTTTGTACTCGTCCAGTAGCATTGCCTTGCATCAGCGCAAGAACATCATCCTTTGAGACGAGATTAAAATCCCCCGGAAGGGTTTGTTTCAAACATGACGCGGCAACAGCAAAATCAATAGCGAATTGCAAATCCTTGTTCTCAGACATGCACCAAATCAGAGCACCAGAGAAAGAGTCCCCTCCTCCAATCCTATCAACTATAAGTACATCATACTTTTGGCTCGCAAAACTCGTGTGCCCATCACTAATAATTGCAGACCATCCATTCTGACTTGCAGATATACTTTCACGAAGAGTGATAGCTTGGTATTTCAAACCGAAACATTCGACCATTGTTTGAGCCACTTCTTCATAGGACGCAGTGTTTACCAATCCTTTGGAGAAATCACTTCCCTGCGCCTTTATACCGAACATTGCTTCACAATCTTCTTCATTTCCAATTCCGATATCCACAAATTGCATCAGACTTTCCATTGTTTCACGCGCTTCCTTGCGGCTCCACAATTTGCTACGGTAATTGTAATCGACACTCACAGTCAAACCGTTCGCCTTTGCTACTTGAAGACCGCAAAGCAAAGTTTTCCTAACTCGTTCACCCTGAGCAGGAGCAGTCCCACAAAAATGGAACCAACTTTTCCCTTGAAGGATGGCTTCCCACTCAGAGAATCCCAACTCTAATTCAGTGAAAGAACTTTTCGCTCTATCGTAGATTACTTTACTTGCTCGTTGAGAATATCCAGTTTCCGTATAGAGAATTCCCAATCGATCGCCACCGCGTTTGATAAAAGAGGTATCCAGCCCATATTTCCTGAGATAATTGATACAGGCTTGTCCAATATCGTGATCTGGAACCTGGCTCACTACATAGGAAGGTAAACCATAATTCGCACAAGACACACCGACATTGGCCTCTGCTCCGGTATATTTCACTTCAAACAGGTTGGATTGTACTAGTTTTTCGTAACCCTGTGCTTGGAGACGAATCATCAACTCACCAAAACAAACCAATCCTTTTGCATTCATCTCATCATCCTCTTAACATTGTGACAACAGTTCAACATAGTGTCTTGCATGTTGCTCGATTGCAGCCCAATCATGAGCAAGAATTTCTTCTTCGCTTGCTAACGCCTTGCCGACACCAACCGCAATTGCTCCTGCCTTGATATATTGAGGTGCAGTAATTTCGTTTACATTCCCGGTCGGCATCATTGGAATCATGGGTAAAGGCCCACGGATGTCGGAAAACCATTGCGGAGTACAAACTAGACCAGGGAAAGCTTTCACGA
>JAAZAT010000187.1 GCA_012514185.1 Spirochaetales bacterium
AAGTTGATCCAGAAAGACTTCTGGTACGAGGTGCTCAGCCCCTTCTTCCTCTATGACATCGAAAAGGGTGAGATGGATGGCTGGGGTTTCAACATCATCCGATTCACATATTTCTTGAAGTAGGTTCGTATGCAAAAGAAAGTATTGCTGTTGATCATAACTCTTATGTTGGCTTTTCCTGCGTTCGCAGGCTATTTTGATGTAGGGATCACCCTCGGCACCAATGCCCATCTGGGTGAGAGGGCCCTCGATCCAAGCCGGTTGAAACTGGCTTGGGGAGCTTCTATCGGATTGACCGATATCTGGGAGCTGGACATACAAGCCAACACCCAGTTGGTTCCCGCCTTCCTCGATACTACTTCGGTTTCTTTTCTCATCCAGCGCTCGTTGCTCGGCCAGCGTTCCACCGGCGGACAAACTGCCGGAATGGGCATCAATTCGTTGGTTGGATTGGGGGTGTTGCTATCACCGTATACCCACGATGGGAGAACTACGCTCTCCCACCTCCTGGTCTCCCTGACTCCGCTTACCGTAGGAAGCCCGGTGACCGGCAAGCGCGAGAGAGCCCTGACCATCACGCTTGCCTACAACCTGCAAACACACCAAGTAGGGGTTCTTTTCGATCTTTTGAAGTTCGATTTCTACGTGGTGGGATCCTACAAGGATTACCGTTAGCAGCTCTGTTCAAGAGCCATCATCTTATCCACTCTTCGTTGATGGCGGTCGCCCTCAAAGCTCGCATCGATGAAGGCATCAAGCATTTGCAGCGGATCCTCCGGGTAGGTTATTCTCCCGCCGAACGCGATGAAGTTTGCATTGTTGTGCTTTTTAGCCATGGCTGCAGCATAGCTGTTCTGCGGCAGGGCGCACCGGATTCCTTCGACCTTGTTGGCGCTGATGGAGATGCCTATACCTGTTCCGCACAAGAGTATGCCGAAGTCATAGCCTCCCTTCTTGTACTCTTCGCAAGCTGCTTTTGCCATATCCGGATAATCGACCGAGTCGTTGGTCTTGACTCCCAGGTACTTGACCTCGTACCCGATTTTCTTCAGGTAATCATCAAACATGGTTGCAAGTTCAACAGCCCCATGATCATTTGCTAGTACTACACTTGGCATGTTCGTCATCCTCCGTACCTGATGGTACTCCATTTGGGAGCTTCTGACTAGCGTGTTTTCCGTTGTAAGTCTTCTCCAACTAGGGTAAGATGTGGCATCGAGAGGAGTGTGACGTGGCTGAGATCTATGTAATTGGACACCGAAATCCCGATATGGACAGCATCTGCGCTGCCTATAGTTACGCATATCTGAAAAGCAAAGTCGATCCTGCAAACACCTATATCCCTGTTCGTTGCGGCAGTCTCAACGATGCCACCAAGGCACAGTTTGAAAGACTCGGCGTCACCCCCCCTCCCTTCATCAAGGATGTTCGCACAAAGGTGAGCAGCGTCACCAGGAAAGCAGAATCGGTGGTGCAGGTCGACGACCCGGTCTACACCCTCGTTTCTTTTTATGGTACTTCCAGCCGCTCCTCCGTCGTTCCTGTTATGGAGGGAGAGAAGTACCGCGGCCTGCTCAGCGTCGACGAGGTAAGCAGTTTCATTCTCAAGGAGAATAGCGGCAAGCGGCCGCTGTATCACTTTGTGGTTGATAATTTCCCCAAGGTGCTGAAGGGCTCCTTTTTAAGGAAAGGAGAGAGCAGGAGTTTCTCAGCCCCCATCATGGTCGGGGCGATGCGCTATGTGGTATTCTGCAGGCATATGGAAGCCCTTCAAGGTCAAGCTCCGATTTTGGTGGTCGGTGATAGGGAAGACCATATAAAAAAAGCTATTGAACTGCAAATTCCGGCTATTATCCTTACAGGTATTGAGCAGGAGATTACCAGCAACGTCGATTGGGACTCCTACCGTGGTACGGTATTCGTAAGTGCATTGGATACTGCCGAAACCTTGCGGCTTCTGCGCTTGAGCGTCCCGGTGGTCCAGCTCATGGTCCAAGATCCCCCAAGTCTTCAGGCCGACACCCTGTTCGAGGAAGCCAGGGACATCCTGGCCGAGAGTGAGTTCCGCGGCCTCCCTGTTTTTGATGGGGATGCATACACAGGGTTTGTCACCCGCCGTTGTTTTTTGCGCAAGCCGAAAACCAAGTTGATCATGGTGGACCACAATGAGACCGAGCAGGGTGTGGAGGGGCTCGAGGAGGCAGAGGTGGTGGAAATCATCGATCATCACCGCCTTGGAGCCGCAAAGACACGCAATCCGATTTTCATCTGTTGTGAACCGCTCGGTTCGACTTGTACCATCATATACAAGCTCTTCAACCGAAACAGCGTCCCCATTACGACCCAGGTGGCAAAGGTCCTGCTCAGCGGCATCATCAGCGATACCATCATGCTCAAGAGCCCGACCACTACGTTCGAAGATTACACTGCAGTCCAGGACCTGCTGGTCCTCGCGCAGGTTGCCGACATGGTGAGCTTCGGACAAACCATGTTTGCAAGCGGGGCTTCACTGGCCAAGGAGAATCCCCGCAAGATGCTGGAATCTGATTTCAAGGAGTACCGCGAACTGGGGGTAAGCTTCGGCATCGGTCAGTGCGAGGTCACCACCCTCAGCGATGTGGATGATTACAAGGCTTCCTATCTTGCCGAGCTGGCCAAGCTGAAGGTTGAACACAACCTCGATTGGGCGATGTTCCTGATCACCGACGTCGTTCGGGAGAACAGCGTCCTCTTGATGACGAGCATGCCGATTGCTGAGCGCAAGCTTGCCTACAAGAAGGAGAGCGAAGGGAAATTCCTGCTTACCGGCGTGCTGTCACGAAAGAAGCAACTCCTGCCGGAGATCCTTCGGGTGTTGGAGGAGTAGGGTTACTTGATTTCCGAAATGGTGTTGATCGAGGGAATTGTCTTGAGGTTCTTGATGATTTTCTTGAAGTCTTCCTCACGTTCGACTTCCATGGTGAAGGTGCCCATCAATTTGCCTTCCTCGTCATCGAACAGGCGTCCTTCAATGAGGTGTCCCTTGAACTTGCGCAGCGCTCCTTCGATTTCTCCAAACAAGTCGTAGGTGCGCTTGCTGGTAACACTGAAACGCTTGGTGAGCTTGGGAAACTCCGTCTCCCACTCAACCTCGATCGAACGGTCGACGATTTCGCTCATGTTCTTGAGGTTCGGGCAATCACGCTTGTGTACGATGATGCCCCGTCCCCTGCTGATGTATCCTACAATGTCATCACCCCGGACAGGAGAACAGCATTGTGCGATGTGAATCATCATATTCTTCTCATCCCCGACACGGAACTTCATCCGTTTGGCATCGACTACGTGCCTGACGATGTTTTCATCATCAAGGGCGGGGGCGGAAGGCTGTGGTTCGAGCTTGACCGGCGGTTCGGCCACCTTGCGCTTTGCGATGATGTCCTTGTCGATGAGGATGTTTTCATCGTACTTGTTCAGCCAAGCCTTGATTTTCTTGCGCGCGCTGTTTGTTTGGGCGTAGCGCAGCCACTGCAGGTGCGGCCTTGCATTGGGGCTGGTGAGAATCTCAATGACCTGGGTGTTCTTCAAAGGGGCGTTGAGCGGGATGATCGACCCGTCGGCTTTCGCCCCGGTGGTATGATTACCGACTTCGGTATGAATCTGATAGGCGAAATCCAAGGCCGTTGCGTTTGCCGGGAGCTCGACGATGTGACCTTGCGGAGTGAACACATAGATGGTGTCTTTCAGCAGTTCTCCCTTGATGTCATCCATGTACGATTCACTGGTCTCGATTTCATTCGACCAGGTCTTCAGCTTGCTGATGATCTTGGAGAACTGCTCGTTGTCCATCTTCGACCAGGAACCGCTGTCGCTGCCTGTCTCGGATTTATAGGACCAGTGGGCTGCGACACCGTATTCGGCGGTGAAATGCATCTCCTTGGTCCTGATTTGGATTTCCAGCAGCTTGCCATCCAGGGCCATGACGGTTGTATGGAGGCTTTGGTAGTTGTTCGCCTTGGGCATGGCGATATAGTCCTTGAACCGCCCTTCAATCGGGGGCCAGAGACGGTGCACCACCCCGAGGATCGTGTAGCATTCGGTGACATTGTTGCAGAGGATTCGAACGCCGAGGATATCGAAGATCTCATCGATTTCCTTCTTGCGCTTCTTCATCTTCATATAGATCGAGTAGGTATGCTTTGCACGGCTGGTGACGATGATGTCACTGAGGTTTGCATCCCCGCACGCTCGGTATATCGATTTTTCAATCCTGCTCAGGTATGCTTTTTGTTCGCTCTTTTTGGAGAGCAGGTACTCTTGTATGTAGTTGAAGGTATCGGGTTTGAGGATCTTCAAGCTGAGGTCCTCAAGCTCGTCCTTGAGCCAGGAGATGCCGAGCCGGTCGGCAAGCGGGGCGAAAATATCCAGCGTGTCGCCGGCGATCTCCCGGGCTCTCTCCGGATTGAGATGCTGCAACGTACGCATGTTGTGAAGCTTGTCGGCGAGCTTGATGATGATGACCCTGATATCCTTGCTCATGGCAAAGAACATCTTGCGGATGGTCTCTGCCTCGGCCAAGCTCTTGTTCATAGTCTTGAGGTTTGCTATCTTGGTCTCGCCTTCGACCATATCGGCTACACTCTGGCCGAACAGCTCTTTCAGTTCCTCATAGGTGGTTGCTGTATCCTCAAGGGTGTCGTGGAGAAGTCCTGCACAGATGGTATCGGCATCCATCTTCAACTGAATCAGGATCTCCCCGACGGCAAGCGGATGGATGATGTAGGGCTCGCCGCTGGCTCGTTTCTGGTTTTCGTGCCTGCTTGCTGCAAACGTGGCTGCAGCAAGGAATTTCTCCTGGTCGGTCTTGGGATACTTGAAGGCTTTTTGAATGAATCGTTCGATCAGCTGTTCGTACATGCAAGGACCCCCCATACGACTCGATCTCGCCCTGACAAGTCGCGCTCAATACTTACATCGCTGAATCGACGAGAAGCAAGGAGGGATGCCACCTCCTTTGCCTGCCGATAATCACACTCCAAGAACAAGGCTCCCCCCGATGCAAGGTGGTTCACGCTCTCGTCGACCAGCGTCCTGATGAGAGCAAGCCCGTCCTCATGGAAGCCTTCAAGAGCAAGCCTTGGCTCCCACCGCACCTCTTGGGAAACCTCGTCGCACCAGGCGGCTGTGAGATACGGTGGGTTGCTGACGATGATATCATAGTTTTTATCGGCAGGGGAGAGTAGATTCCCTTGCAGGATCGTCACAGGCTTGGACAGCAGGCGCTTAGCATTCTCGGCGGCGACAGCCAAGGCGCCTTCGCTGATATCGCAGAGCGTTACCTCGGCGCCCAGTTCAAGTGCCAAGGTGATACCGATGCATCCACTGCCGGTGCAGACATCGATGAGAGAAGGAGCGTGATATCGTTTCTTGGAGAACTTGATGACTGCCTCTATGAGGGTTTCTGTGTCGGGGCGGGGAATGAGAGTCCGCTCATCGACGAGAAAGTCACGACCGAAGAACTCCTTGCGCCCGAGGATGTAGGCCATCGGCTTGTGCCGGAGACGCTCATCACGAATCGATGCAAGTGCTTCCCGTTGGGATTCAGTGAGCTGCCGATCATAGAGGAGAATCTGTCTGGCTTGATCCAAACCCGTTGCCTTCTGGAGCAGAAGCCGTGCATCAAGGTCGCACGTGGAGCCGAGTCCCGCCGCCCTGAGCAAGGCGACGGTTTCAACTTTCCACGCTTGGATGGTCTGCACAGTCTCAACCTTCCTTCAAGGCAGCCTCACCGGCGGCGATTTTCAGTGCTTCGATCACCTCATCAAGCTGACCTGCCATGATGAGCTCAAGCTTGTACAGCGTAAGGTTGATGCGGTGATCGGTAAGCCTGTTCTGGGGGAAGTTGTACGTCCTGATGCGTTCGCTGCGATCCCCGCTGCCGACTTGATTCTTTCTCGCTTCGGCCCGTTCCCGATTTTTCTTCTCTTCCTCCATGTCATAGAGGCGTGAGCGGAGCACCCGCAAGGCCTTGGCCCTATTCTTGATCTGGCTCTTCTCATCCTGACAGATGACCACCAATCCAGTTGGGAGGTGGGTCAGCCGTACTGCACTGTCGGTTGTGTTGACACACTGCCCGCCGGGGCCTCCGGCACGCATGACATCAATCTTCAAATCCTCTTGGCGGATTTCAATATCGGTCTCCTCTGCTTCAGGAAGGACGGCAACGGTGACGGCGCTGGTATGAATCCTTCCCCCGCTCTCAGTCTCGGGGACCCGTTGGACTCGATGCACCCCGCTCTCCCACCTGAGCGATCCATAGACATCCTTTCCGCTGATGGAAACGACCAGTTCCTTGTATCCCCCGATGCCGGTCTCGTTGGAGGAGAGAATCTCCATCTTCCAACCCTTCTCATCGGCATAGTGCGAATACATTCTGTACAGGTTCGCAGCAAAGAGGGCGGCCTCTTCACCACCGGTGCCGGCACGGATTTCCATGATGATGTCCTTGCCTTCCAAGGGATCGGGGGGTATGAGCAGAACCTTGGTTTTCTGTTCGCACACGACCAGGTCCTTTTCAAGTTCATGGAGCTCTTCGCGGGTCATCTCCAGCATGTCCGGATCACTCTCATCCTTCATAAGCTGGTGCGCTTCATCGATTTGGGTATGCAATGAGCGCATCAACCTCAACTGGTCGATGATGGGAGCAAGATGCGACCGCTCCTGGTTGAGGCTTTTATACAGTTTCATGTCCTGCATGGTTTCAGGACGGCTTAGTTTATCGTCTATTTCTGCGAGTTGTTTTTCATACTCGGGCAGTTTTTTCAGCATTCGTCTCTCCTAAAAGCAAAGTATACAAAACCGTCGGCTCTTTGCATAGCGTTGCTAGATATCCAGTTGGGAGAGCGCAAGACGATTCTTTCCAATCTGATCGGCATCGAGTCGGTTCATCTTCAGGAAGAGCAAGCCTCCGAGCAGGAAAAACACGGCGGGAATGAGTCCCATATGCAGTCGTATCCCCCACCGTGCCGAATCGGTTATCAGCTGGTCGTCAAAGCCGGTGAGCTTGTGCACCACAAAGAATACGATAGCCTGGCTTGCATAGCTGAAACGCATGAAAAATGCCCTGATACCCAAGACCACCCCATCATCACGACGCTTCTGCTCAACTACCAGGCTATCGATGACATCAGCCATGGCCGGGCTCATGAAGGTCCAGAACCCGCCAAAGCCAAGGCCCCAGAACGTCATGCCGACGATGAAGGAAACGGCATTGGGAAGGAAGGTGAGCGGCAGGGCAAAGAGGGCGAGAGCGAAACTGGAGAGAATGAGCATGCGCTGGTTGTTCTTGATTTTCTTTGCAATACGGGTCCACAAGACGATGGAGAGCAAGGTGCCGACGAGCATGCCGGCGAAAATCGGGGTGGCCTGTGTACTTTTGCCGCCCAGTACATACTTGACCACATAGTTGACGCTGGCGGTCATCAGCATGCATCCGCTTTGGTAGCAGAACAAGAGGATTACGAAAGCAAGCAGGCTGCGGTTTTTCAATGCCTTGCGCATCTGGCTGAAAAAGGGAGGAGCGTTTTTGGTGTGTTGCTCGGAGAATCGGTTGATCATCTGCTTGGTCTCAGAGACACCACAACTCAAACCAAACGTACACGCGATGCTGATTGCCGCAATGACGATGGCGCAAACCTGGTAACTAGCCCTTACTCCATAGGAGAAAAAGAGCGGTGGGATGATGAATCCGGCGGCAATGCCCAGTACGCCGATACCCGTCCCGATGGCGGCTGTGGTGGTCCGTTCCTTGTCGGTGCGGAACTTGTCCGGGTACAAGCTCTGGTAGTTGACTTCCCACAGGGAATACAGGCCGTCGTACAGGCAGATGGTGAGGACCATCCACAGAAAGACGGGCAAGGGCTGTTTTTTGGCATCCCACGATGCGGGCACGGAAAAAATCATGACGAAGGCGAGGCTGCAAAGCACCAAGCCGCCCATGATCCAGACAAACCGCCTGCCGAACTTTTTGGAAAAGGGTGCCCTCTTGTTGGTCACATAGCCGATGATCGGGTCGTTGACGGCATTCCAGACCGAATAAATCACCGTAGCCAGGGCGGCATACGCACCCGACAAGCCCACTTCAGTCTCATAGAACATGAATACGATGGATCCGAATGCCCCGGTGAGAAACTCGGCGATGAACTTGCCCATCCCGTAGGAGACCATGATGCCTTTCTTGACCATATGCGATGCCCTTCCTCTTCTTTTCCTTATACCGTAGAGAGAGGGGTGTGTCAAAGCAAAAGAGGACTATCGCTTGTCGACCGTGAATCGCACCACCATGTGCACGGTTGCCGGCTGGTTGCTCTCATTGGTTATGGAGTGTTCGATATCGCAGTGATAGACCAAAAAATCGCCTTTCTTGATCTCGGCGACGTTCTCCCCGACCTGTACTTTCACAGCTCCCTTTACCACCGTCAAGAATTCCTGGGTGCCGGGATAGTGGGGTTCACTTGCGAGCTTGCTGTGAGGTTCGAAGGTGAGCAGGTACATCTCCAGCTCCTCGACCATGTTCAAGGGACTGAGGATGCGGATGGAGACCCCATTGTCACGAGTTTCCATTTTGGGTGCATCGTCACCTGCGGGATTGAGACTGAACACCCTCTTGGGCTGGTCGTCGGTATCGAGCAAGTCGTTGAGCTCAACATTCAGGCCGCGGGCTATCTTCCAAACGGTAGCTACGGTAGGATTGACTTTGTCGGATTCTATCTGGCTGAGCATTGCCTTGGAGACACCTGAACGCTCGGAGAGCACATTGAGGGTCAGTTTGCGGCTGCTGCGTATTCGTTGGATGTTTTTGCCGATCATCGGAGGGTTTTCCATCTGATTGCTCCTGCTGGGTAAAAAGTTTGACATAGTGAATAAGGTTTATTATAATGAACATGTTCATTGTA
Source organism: Spirochaetales bacterium (assembly GCA_012514185.1). Lineage (GTDB taxonomy): Bacteria > Spirochaetota > Spirochaetia > Sphaerochaetales > Sphaerochaetaceae > Sphaerochaeta. The sequence continues at coordinate 8,934 of JAAZAT010000187.1, forward strand.
AGCTGGGTTGTCTGCCTTGTCAAGAAAAGCGCTCGTCGGAGGTCGCTATGAAGAACATCCTGATCATCGGTTCATTGGGCCAATTGGGCTCGGAAATAGCTTTGGAGTGTCGCAAACGCTACGGCGATGACCATGTCGTGCTGACCGATATCCGCAACGATGTCAACAAACCCTTGGTGGAAGGCGGGCCTTTCTATCTTGTTGACGCCCGCGATGGACAGAGTGTGGACACTATTGTCAAGAAGCACGATATCGACACCATCTACCATTTGGCTGCAGTACTTTCTGCAAGGGCGGAGAAAGATCCCTTGAATGCCTGGAACCTCAATATGGGTGGATTGATAGCTTCTTTGGAGGTTGCCAAAGCCAATGGTTGTGCAGTCTTCACCCCTTCTTCGATCGGGGCCTTCGGTCCGACCACCCCCAAGCAGTTTACTCCCCAGGATACCATCCAGCGGCCGACCTCGATTTATGGGGTCACCAAGGTTGCCGGCGAGCTTCTGTGTGACTATTACTACCATAAATTCGATGTCGACACCCGGGGTATCCGCTTTCCCGGGGTCATCAGCAACCTTACGCCTCCGGGAGGCGGAACCACCGACTACGCGGTTGAGATCTACTACGAGGCGGTCAAGAACCACCACTATACGTGTTTCCTTCGCGGGGACACCTACCTCGATATGATCTACATGCCCGATGCGGTGCAAGCGGCCATCCAGATCATGGAGGCCAATCCTGCAAAGTTGCGCCATCGCAATGCCTTCAACATCGCCGCAATGAGCTTCTGTCCTGAAGAACAGGCGGCTTACATCCGAACGCATATTCCTGATTTCACCATCAGCTATGATATCGATCCGGTCAAGCAGGCCATCGCCGACTCGTGGCCCGACAGCCTTGAAGACTATGCCGCCCGGGTTGAGTGGGATTGGAAACCTCGATACGACCTGGCAGCCATGACAGCAGATATGCTCTCTACCATCCAAAGGAGGGGACTATGAACGAATCAGTGCGACAGGACCTCCAGGCGTTCTTTGTAGAGCAGGAACGCCAGGGCTTGCTCAAGAAGGAACGGGTGCTTGCAAGCCCCCAAAGCCGCAGCATCGAGGTCCAAGGAAGAAAGGTCTTGAATTTCTGCGCCAACAACTACCTCGGCCTTTCCGATAATAAGGATGTCATCCAGGCCGCCAAGGATGCCATGGACAGGTGGGGCTACGGACTCTCCTCGGTGAGGTTCATCTGCGGCACCCAACAGCTGCACAAGGAGTTGGAGAGACGCATCAGCTCCTTTCTGAAAACCGACGATACGATTCTGTTCTCCTCCTGCTTCGATGCAAACGGAGCCCTGTTCGAACCGCTGCTGGGAACAGAGGATGCTGTCATCAGCGACGAGCTGAACCATGCATCCATCATTGACGGCATCAGGTTGTGCAAGGCCCAGCGCCTTCGGTACAAGCACAGCGATATGCAAAGCCTGAGAGAGTGCCTCGAGCAGAGCCGGCAATCCAGACGCCGCCTCATTGCGACCGACGGGGTGTTCTCCATGGACGGGGATGTCGCCAAGCTTGCAGACATTTGTGCGCTGGCAAAAGAGTTCGATGCTCTGGTGATGGTTGATGACTCTCATGCAACGGGATACTTGGGACCTACAGGACGCGGAAGTGTGGAGCTTTGCGGGGTGGAAGGGCAGGTGGACCTGATCACCACCACCTTCGGCAAGGCCTGCGGAGGGGCAAGCGGTGGCTGCATCTCAGGCAACCAGCTTTTGATCGACCTCTATCGCCAGCGTGCCCGGCCGTACCTGTTCTCCAACACGCTCGCTCCAGCCATCTGCGGCGGAACGCTCAAGGTGCTGGACATCCTGGAGCAGGACAACTCCTATAAGGATTTGACCATGCGCAATGCCAGGTGCTTTCGCACCCTCATGGAGGCTGCAGGTTTCGACCTGGTCAAAGGGGAGACTGCTATTGTACCAGTCATGATCTATGATGAGAACAAGGCGGTTGCAATGGCCGACGCCCTGCTTGAGCGGGGTATCTACGTTATTGGATTCTGTTATCCGGTCGTTCCCCAGGGAAAGGCGAGGATCAGGGTACAGCTGTCGGCCGTCCATACCCAAGAGGATATTGAGACAGCCGTCGATGCCTTCATATCGGTAGCCAAGCAGATGAGTCTGCTCTAGCCGAAGATCCGTTGTTCCAGCTCTTCCCCATATATCTTCAGATCGGCAAGTACGCGTTTCTCCTCGGCTGAGGTTTCCGTACTTGCCAATTTTTCTTCAATCTTTCGCTTGAAGAAATTCCAGTTCATCTTGATGGTTCCCGGCGGGTTGAGGGTGCGATTTGCACAAAAACTTCTCCACTTGCGTTTCTGCTCATCGGTGAGGACTTCACTCCAGTTGCGTCCCACATGCCTGAACAACAGGGATGCAACCCGGCTGTCCTCGAAGTCAAGATGCAACGAAAGCTTCTCCTTGGGCTGGGCCTGGCGGATGAGGTTGAACCGTTTCTGGTCGGCATCAGGGAAGAACCGGTCGTAGAGCTGGAAGTCCACATCGTCGACACCCTCATACGTTTCAACCACATTTCGCGCTGTCATGAGCAGCTTTGGTTGATTGATGATCTGCTGGTGCCTGAAGAGGGCAAGATTCTTATCGATTCCCAGTTTGATGGCCAGTTGGTCGGTCAGGACGTTCAACGGGGAGACAAACGGGCACTTGTTGATCGAGAGGGTGAACACCCCTTCGGTTTTCAACAGCGTCTCTTCGGTTGCCTGCAGCAAAGGAGCAGCATCCTTGCTTAAATCGAAACAGAGGATGGCGTTTGCGTTGCTCTTCATATGGGTGATGGGAGTGATGAGGCGCGAACAACCCTCATTCTTGCTGAAGAACGCCGCCGTGTAGAGCACCGGATCGCCAAACGGAGTCTGCACAATCTTTTTTACCTGTGTCTTGTTGCGCAAGGCAAAATAATAGTCGTACAGCTTGGGCTGTTTCTCCTTGATCAAGGCGGCGATTGCAATGGTGGCCCGCACATCGACCAGGGCGTCATGGGCCCCGACCTGTTCGATATTGTTGGCTTCGGTCAAGGCGACCAGGCGGAAGGTTGGATTGCCGGTCTCCTCCTTGCGGGGAGGCCAGTTGATTCCTTCGGGCCTGAGGTCGTAAGCAGCACGAACCAAATCGATGATATCCCAGCGGCTGCAATTGTTGTCCCACTCACGCTTGTAGGGGTCCATGAAATTCCGGTAGAGGGCGTTGCGGATGAACTCATCGTCAAATCGGATGGTGTTGAAACCTGCTGTGACGGTATTGGGTTTGGAGAACTCGGCATTGATGCGCTCGATCAGGTCGCTTTCGCACATGCCTTTCTTGTTCACCTCCTGCGGCGTGATTCCCGTTATGGTGCAGGAGAGCGGGTCGGGCAGGTAGTCGTCGCTGAGTTTGCAGTACAGGACGATGGGCTCCCCGATCGGGTTGAGGTCGAGATCGGTACGCTGGCCCGCGAACTGTGCAATCCGGTCGTACCTGCTGTCCAGGCCGAAGGTTTCCAAGTCATACCAGAAGATGGTTGTTTGTTTCGAATGGTAACTCATGCACTGATTGTACCACATTCACTCGGCTCTGTCTTTTTTCCTTGTTCTGGTTGTTCTCTTTACATCCGTAGCTTATGATACAAAAAAGGACAATCATGAAAGCAGCCCTGATACTCATCCTGATAAGTCTTGCAATGCCGCTGGGAGCGAAAGACCCTACCGCCAATGATGTCACCGTGGCCATTGCGGCCATTACCGATTCGGCCATCTGCAACGTTGCAGCCTTTTTGAACTCACCGCCCTTGGAGTTGCCGGGTTCCATTCTGCATTTCAGGACCAATGAATCGCTTCCCAATCTTCTGACGTTTCAGAATTCGGATATCGGTACCTATCTGGCAGTCTTCATGAAAACCCGCCAACCGAACCCTTCCTTTTTTGCAAGCCTGCTCAACTCAGCACGAGGGCCGCTCAACGATATAGCGATCCAGTACCTGACGGTTCATCAGTGGGAGGTCGGCCATGCAGTCCTCAAGGGAGCGATGGTCACCCAGTGGGGTGAAGGGGCAAGCCTTTCCGGCCTGATGGCTTCTGTGGTGACCAGCGGCAAAATCCCTCCCATCACCGTGGTGACCGATGTGACGGTGCAGGGAAGAAGAGTGAGCACCCCTGTTCGTGTTGAGGGTACTTTTATGCTACACTCCGATGAAGAGGGTTACTTTGCGGTGAAACCGCTTGCCTTAAAAATCAATGGTGAGGAGAAGGGGGTGTAGGTCCGCCTTCAGCTCCAAAAAGGAGAGATCATGTCCGATTGCGTCCAGAAGACCACAGCATTTCTTACCAAGTGGGGTATAGATCCTGCATCAATCGATATGAAGACGTTGCTCGCAACATTTCTAAGCGAGATGGAAAAGGGACTTGAGCAGGAGAGCGGCAGCTCCCTGAAAATGATCCCAACCTACACCGAGGTGGTGAGCACGCTTGCAAAGGGCGAGCCGGTGATCGTCCTGGATGCGGGTGGAACGAATTTTCGGACCTGTCTGGTCACCTTCGATGCACAAGGCAAGGCCCATATTGAGGATTTCAAAAAGGTCTCGATGCCCGGGGTGAAGGAAGAAGTGAGCGCCCGGCAGTTTTTCAGCACCATGGCCGATGAGGTTGAGCGGCTGATCGACAAGAGCGACAAGATTGGATTTTGCTTCTCCTATGCAGCGGCCATCACGGAAGACCATGATGGCATCCCCTTGGTCTTCTCCAAGGAGATCAAGGCGCCGGAGGTGATCGGGAAAAAGGTGGGCGCCAGCCTGCTATCTGAGCTACAACGGCGCGGCTACGATGTATCAAGGAAGAAGGTTGCGGTTCTCAATGACACGGTCGCCACCCTGCTTGCCGGCCAGAGCGCTGCAGGCGACATTCCGTACAGCGGCTTCATCGGATTCATCCTCGGTACCGGCACCAATACCGCCTATGTAGAACGCAACAGCAATATCTCCAAGCTTGGACTCTATGATGGAAAGAGCCAGATCATCAACATCGAGTCGGGGAATTTCGACTTCTGCCCCGGCAGGCTCGACCGTGAGTATTTTAACTCCACCAAGCAGCCCGAACAGTATCATCTGGAGAAGATGATCAGCGGAGCCTACCTTGGTCCGTTGAGCACCCTGGTCATCCAGAAGGCGATCGCCGAAGGCGTGCTCAGTGCAACGTTTGCCAAGCGGTTCGAGCAACTGGGTACGATCAGTACGACGGTGATGAGCAATTACCTTGAAATGCCGTTCAACCCGAACTATGCGTTGGTTGCCTGCACCGAAGGCAGCCAGGACGATGCAATCGCCTTATGGATGATCATCGACAGTGTCATCGCCCGTGCAGCCAAACTCACTGCCGCAAATCTTGCCGCCACCGTGTTGAAGAGCGGAGCAGGAACCGATCCCAGAAGGCCGGTGTGCATCAATGCAGACGGCACCACCTTCTACAAGACCGAGTATCTGAAACAGTATACCGAATACTATCTGCACACCTATCTGCAGCTTGAGCACAAGCGATACTACCGTTTTGTGCGCATCGATGACTCTCCTACCATCGGGGCGGCCATTGCGGGCTTGAGCCTGTAGCGGGAGGCCGGTCGTGAACGATTGTTTTTCCGTCGAGAAACGAAGCAGGATCATGGCCGGCATCAAGGCAAAGGATACCAAGGCGGAATTGGCCGTGCGCACCTTCCTCTTCCGCCAAGGGTTCCGCTACCGCATCCACGACACCCGCCTGCCGGGAAAACCCGATGTAGTGCTTCCCAAGTACAAGACCGTGATTTTCATCAACGGCTGTTTTTGGCACGCTCATCAAGGATGCAGCCACTTTTCGCTTCCCAAGACAAACCGTCCGTTTTGGGAACAAAAGCTACGGAGAAACAGGGAGCGGGACCAGTATGTGCTTGCATCACTGCTTCAGATGGGATACCGCGTATTGGTGGTGTGGGGGTGTGAGCTGTCCCCTCCCTCCCGTAGGGAGGAGACGCTTTTGGGTCTTGTAAATGAAATCTGGCAGGCCGAAGGCTAGGCTTCGTCGGCCCGCTGGATCAGGCTGCGATGCCATGTAAGCAGATATTCATACCGACTCTCATCATCCCCCTGGCAGTCGACAACCACTCGAAACACCGGTTCGGTCTTGCTGCCGCGCATCCACAGATAGTCGGTGATCACCCCATCCTTGTTCTTGAGGGCCACCTTGTACCCGCCATTGAAAGCACCGTGGCGGAAGGCTTCCCCCATCCCTTCATAGCTGTTCGTCCCTTCGGTCTGAAAGATGGTGTAGGAACTGATACCCATCGCTGAAAGCTCGTGCTTGCGAAGTTCCCAATCACTCTGCAACAAGACCTCGTACCGATTCTTGAGCATCCCATGGCTTTGCTTGACCTGCATTTTTCCTTCCTTGGAGAAAGAGCCTGTAGTGGTGTAGACCGGAAGGCTGGCGATTAGGTTGTCGAGCGTGATGGATCGGGGAACCTGTTTGCCGAGAGCGAGAAACCAGAGCTTGGCGATCTCACGGTTCCTCAAGAGCTTGACCAAGCTGAGCAGGGTGTTCAACGGGTCGCGGACCTTGGCCGGGTGGGTGATATTCCCTCCGTTCGAGCCTTCCCCGAGCACCGGCACCAGATACCCTTGTTCCCGCTTCAGAGCGGCAAGTTCCACTACATTCGACTCTCCCACCTCGCAGCGGAAGACTTCGGCATCGAAGGCTTGGGCAATGTGCTCGATGCGCATGGAAGTCGGCCCGTTCACTACGGTGGCCAAGAGCTTGTCCGGATTCTGCAACCTCGTCTGCGAGAGCTCTGCAAGCACCACCAAGGCGAATACGCTTTGGGCTTCGAGGATGTGTGCCTTGCCGCTCTGCTCTGAGATATATACAAGGTTGCCTCGGTCCCCGTCGTTGTCGGGTACATACCCGAGACGGTATGACCGGTCCTTTGCATACAGCTCTTCGAGGGTGGTCCTGCACAGTTCGAGGTTTTCACCTTCGGGGACGATGGCATGGACCACTTCCCCCGGCCGATTGTTGATCAGGGTGACCTTCAAGCCAAGCGAAGAGAGCAGATGCTTGTCGATGCTGGCCGATCGTGCACTGCCGTTGAGCTCGCCCAGCACCGAGAGAGCTTCCTTCTGATGCGCCTGCAGCAAGCCTTGGCGGAAGCGGTCGTGGTCCGAAGCCTCTGTACTTTTTGCCGCAGTGGACAGGACAAAGGTCTCATAGCGCTCAAGGCTTCTTGAGCGTTCATAGTCCACCTGCTCCAAGACCGCTCGATACAGCATGGGGTCCATGGTTTCGGTAAGGTGCTGGAGATACGATGGGGCCCCGCTCTCCTGTGCCAGTATGTCTTTGTAGATATCGGTGAGCTCGTCAGCCTCTGCAAGGGAGTATACTCCGCCATTCTTACCGAACTTGAATCCGTTGTGCCCGATCGGGTTGTGGCTTGCCGAGATATAGAAGAATGCATCGGCTTCGTTTGGATGGAGGTTGCAGTCCGCCATGATCTGGGGGGCTGCACAGATGAACAGATAGCGCACCTTGCACCCCAAGGCCGTGAGGGTGCGGCATACGATATCACCAAGGATCCGGCCTGTGGGCCTGGCATCGAGGCCGACCAGGATGGTTGGTTGTTTCGCGGAATTTGCTTGAATTCCGGTACGTACCGCCTCCTTCTGTGCAGAGGGCACACCGAGCTTGCGGGCCAGGGCAAGCGCTGCTAGTGCAGTCAGCATCGATGCAGGGTTGCTTACTTCACAGCTTGCATCCTCCTCATCGCCGCTTTTTGCAAATACTTTGCGCCATCCCGAGGAAGAAAGAATCATGGTCGATAGTTCTTGGTGCAACTGTTCTTGAGAAGGCAGGGGAAAGGCCAGAGGGTTGATCTGGTCATCGGCGATGAGCATATGATGCATACTGTCATAGAAAAGCATAAGGACCTCCGCTAGGCCGAGTATAACATATATTGCCTAGTTTGCAGATGTGCAGTAGTGTAGATTCATGCAACCCACCTGTGCCGCCATCCACGATTTGAGCTGTTATGCAAAGAGCTCGCTGACCGTTGTCCTGCCTGTCTTGGAGGTGATGGGAGTTGAAGCGTGTCCGCTTCCCACCGCCCTGCTGTCCAGCCAGACCGATGGGTTCTCTTCCTACTATTTCAGGGATACGAGTGCTGACATCAAGGGGATTCTCGATGCATGGAAAAATCTCGATCTGCGCTTCGATGCAATCTACTCAGGCTTCCTCGGAAGTGCCGACCAGGTCGCTTTGATCAAGCAGTTCATCCAGGACCAGCGGGCTGCCCTGACCCTTGTCGACCCCGTTCTCGGCGACGGTGGCAGTTTGTATGGACCGGTTACCGACCAGCAGGTGACGGCGATGCAGCAGTTGGTTTGCTGTGCCGATGTCATCACCCCCAACACCACTGAAGCTGCTCTGTTGCTCGGACGTCCGTACCAAGAACAATTCGAAACAGAAACCGCGTTGACGTGGGCAAGGGAGCTTGCTCTTGCCACCGGTTCCAAGGTTGCCATCACCAGTGTTCCCTGCCTGGATGCGAACGTGGTTGCTTGTTATGCAGACGGAGCTTCGTACGTGGTGCCCTATCAAAGGTTCAATGCCGCGTATCCCGGTTGCGGGGATTTGTTTGCGAGCCTGCTCTTGGGTTTCCTGCTTGGTAAGGAAACCTTCCAAAGTGCTGTCGAGCTTGCCGTATCCTTCACCTCCAAGGCAATTGAACGAACGATACAGGCCGGCTATGAGACACGTCATGGGATCTCTGTTTCACCTGTACTTGTCGAACTGGCAAAAAGATAGGAACTTATGAAAACTGATGTCTTGGTGCTTGGTGCAACAAAACAGGAATTGGAAGGAGTGCTAACAAAGCTGGGAGAGCCGATTGTGTTTGCCGGTTGTGAAGTTGTCGGGCTTACCCTCGGTGTAGGAAAGGTGCAAAGCGCCTTGGCTGCCCTGCAGGCTATCCAGACCCATGCTCCCTCCTCGGTTGTATTGCTCGGCTATGCAGGGGCGATCGATGCCTCCCTGGCAATCGGGGAAGGGATTCTTGCGACACAGGTGGTGCAGTACGACTTGGACCTTCGCGCCTTCGGGCTGCAGAGGGGCCAGACCTTTGATGAGCATTCCAAGGTGGTTGCCTCAAAAGTCGATCTTTTCGCTCCGGCGCTGTCTGGCTTCAAGCCTGTGGTCCTAGGCACGGCTGACCGGTTTCTGCTTCGCTCCTATAGAGAGCAGAATCCGTATCTCTCTGAGGAGTTGGGTCTTCAGGCAAGCGATATGGAAGGCTTTGCTGTTGCTCGGGCATGCCGGATGCTTGCCCTGCCTTTCAGTATTCTCAAGGTTGTCAGCGATGACGCCCTGGGCCGTCGACCCAAGGACTTCAAGCGTTTTGTAAGGCAGGCTGACGAAAGCCTGAGGATGGGGTTGGCTCAGTTGCTGGAATTGCCCAGGGAGAAATCACCAACGAGCTTATAGACGTTGCCGTCCCGTTTCACCTCGATTTCCCGATCGGGAAAATAGGTGGGGATGATCGATCGCAGATATGCGATGGCAGATCGCTCAATCGCCTCCCGGTCTTCCTGCCTGACTGTCGAGAGCGTGCGGATTTCCACTGAAACCAAGTAGCCGCGGCCGTGGTCGCTGCCATAACCGAGGGTGAACTGCGTCCCGGTGGAGAACAGTCCATCATAGGCGACGCTTGCCGCTTTTCCCCTTGCCGGCCTGTTCGGGTGTAAAGGATAGCGGTCTCCATAGGTATCTTCGAGGTAGTGGTCAAGATCGTCGCACAACCTGCGCAGGACTGCCTCAAGCTCAATCTGCTTGGGGTGGGTGCTCATACGGTTCCCTCCTGGGTCGTGGTTTCTTCAATCTGGTAGCGCTGCAAAAACGAGTAGTAGGATGATAGTGCCGGATTGTCATTTGCGGACGACTCGAGCGGGGAAGGCAGCTGCTGTTGCGGGGGGACGACTTCCTTGGGACCGAGGGTCAGCTGGTCGAAGCTTGTTCTTGCCGCTAGAAGCTTGGCATATTCGTGAATGCTTTCTTCATGCTCCTCATAGATTCTTTCGGCTCCCTTGCTCATTGAGGCAAGAGCGAGCGTGCTGGTAGCATCCAGCTTGTACTCTTCACCAAGCTTTCCATGGATCCTTGTATAGGAAACGCCCGGTATCTGCCGTGCGATGTGGTCGACGACCTGCATCTGTGCTGTGGCATAAATCTTTTGGATGGGGGCTCCCTTTGCAGGGTCGATCCAACCAATCACGCCGGTACCTGCACCGCTGACGGTGAAGGTGAAATCACTGCTGGCTGTAGATAAGGAGAGGATATGGAACTTCTTGGCATTCGGATAGAGCCTCTTGGCCTCCGTATAGGCGTAGAGGCATGGGTTATTTGCCACAACTCCGCCATCGATGAGGGTCTGCATGGTGAGTTCCTGACGGTCGTACAAGTATGCGGGCTTGAAGAAGGTCGGGGCTGCGCTGGTCGCCCTTGCCGCTTCCCAAAATAAAAAGCCGTGCGAATCGCTTGAGCTCATGACAAAGGGCCTTCCGGTGGACGCTTCATAACTCATCACCAGAGTCGGTACGACGGCATCCGAAAGCGGAATATCCTTGAACGTCTGCTTTAAAAACCGTTCCAAAGGCTCGCAATCGTACTTATCGATGAAAATCTGGCTGAAAATCCGTCCTTGGTTCTTAGGAAAGATTTGCTTGCCATGCTTGAGGTACAGGGTTTGGAGGGTGTTGATATCTACTCCAAACGGCAGGGTTCCCGAAAGGCTCTCCTTTCCCTGCTGCCTGCGCACTCGCTGCCAGAAAGTCTGTTCTTCCTGCCGGTAGATATAGGAGATGTAGCGGGTGTCGGCAATCAGATTGGTCCGTTCCACCGGCGCGCTGAGGGCCAGGGCGAGCAAGCCTCCGGTGGAGGTTCCTGCTATCAAATCAAAATGTGCATAGAGCGGTCGGTTGTCACCCAGCTCCTCAAGCAAGGCCGAAAGTTTGGCAAGCAGAACCGAAGGCACGATCCCGCGCATCCCGCCTCCATCGATGGAGAGGATGTAACGTTCTTCCTCTTTGTTTTGGAGAGGAGTGCGTTTCAGGAAATCTCGTAATGCCATGCCATAAGAGTGATGAATTTGTGCTCTTGGGTCAAGCGTTTCGATACAACTGTCCATTTTAAACCTATACTATACATAATAATTATACCAAGTACGGAATAATATAGAAAGATATGTAAAACACATCAGCTCAGGGACTCTATGCAAGAACGCTGCCTTTTCGGTACACTGCGCTCATGCATATGGTGATGGAAAAACAGGTGATGGACGCATACCGGTCCTGTACTCTCTGCCCGAATAGGTGCAAGGTCGATAGGCTTGCAAAGCAGAAAGGAATATGCGGTGAAACATCCGATGTACGGGTGGCTTGGGCCGGGCTGCACAAAGGCGAGGAACCCCCTATCACCGGAGAGAAGGGATCGGGGATGATATTCTTCAGCGGTTGCCCCCTCAAGTGCGCCTACTGCCAGAATCATCAGATTAGCACTGCCCGGCATCCCATAGGCATCGGGGTGAGCGTTGAGGAGCTTGCAAGTGTCATGCTGGAGCTGCAGGGGATGGGAGCGACCAACCTCAACATGGTAACCGGCACTCATTTCATCCCTTCAATCATCGAGTCACTGCACCTAGCCCGTTCAAAGGGCTTGGTGCTGGATGTCGTGTGGAACAGCTCAGGATTCGAATCGATTGAGGGCTTGGCCTTGATCGATCCCTATGTCGATGTTTATCTGATTGATGTGAAAACCTTGGATGCTGATGTTGGTGCCACCTTCTGCGGACTGAGACGGTATGTTAACGATATTCTACCGGTCATGGAATTTCTCAAGCAGAGGCATCCTCATACCTCTGTGGATGAGAAAGGCAACCTCAAAGGCTTGTTGGTCCGACATTTGGTCTTTCCAACCGCCCTGGCGGCAAGCTTTACCGTCCTTGAGTACTTTGCCCGGGAGTTGAAGGAGTGTGCCTATCTCTCCTTGATGGTGCAGTTCGAGCCTCCCCTTGGCAATGCATCCTTTCCTCCGATTACTGAAAGAGAGTATGAGGCTCTTCTTGCAGCATTGGAGGAGTTTGGGATTGAGGATGGATTTGTGCAGGAGTTGGGGGAGAATGTCTCCTGGATACCTGATTTTACCCAGGAGAACCCTTTCCCGCAGGATTTTGCTTCACCTTTGCCGTATTTCTTGTCGCTTACGCGTTCTCGTCACCGATAACCGTACCCAAGAACGGCCTTCCATAGAGAATGTCCATGGTGTTTTGGATGTTCCTTCCGTCGGCGCAGACGACCTTCATGTGCATTTTTTCGGCACGTTTGCTGGCGATCGGGTCGAAAGGAGTGCTTTTACCGGGTGTCCACTGGTTTCCAACCATGGCTCGATAGTCCGCCCAGCTGATGGCATCCAACGGCTTTGCATCGGGATTCTTCTTCGGGTCGTCGGTGTAGACCTTGGCGATATTGCTGAGGTTGATGATGAGTCTGCCTTCAAAGCGCTCCGCCAGGATGACTGCATCATTGTCGGTGGAGAAGCCGGGCTTCCAACCGGCTGCAACCAGGACCTGCCCATGAAAATTGATGTGGCCGGTGGGGTCGGTGATGAGGTTGTCGGTACAAAACTCGCTGAGCATCGCCTTGATCAGCTGGCCGTTGATGTGGGTTGCACGGATACCCAGCCAATCGAGCTCTTCGCTGTCAATATCCTCCCGAATTTCCTTCATCGCCTGCTGATACACCCTCGCTGGTGCCCCCCCACCGCATACCAAGATGATTTTCCTGCTCCTGTTTTCCTGCAAATATGTTCTGAGAGCCTCATTGAGCTGCCTGAGAAAGGCGGTGTCCACCTTGTCCGGTGCAATGATGGATCCTCCAAGTGAAATGACTGCCAAATTGTTCATTGAATCCTCCGCCCTGCATCGTACCAGATTTGCGCAACGCTCTCAATCATTGTTTGGTGTTTGGCCAATCAATGCAGAGCTTTGACCGGTACCCAGATTTCAGACTTCGCATAACCGCTTCTATTCTCATCGAATACAGTCCAAGAGAACGAAGGAGCATTCACGAGCTCATAGTTCGATGATGGAAGCCAATGGGCGTAGATGTTGGCCATCGTTTGCTGCAGCGTTTCCGGGAAGGGGCCTTCATTGGGGAATACCGCCCAGAAAAGAGCAGGCACAGACACTAATTGAAGGTTCTCACCGACATGAGTTTCAGTCGTGAGCACTCCGATGAGATGCGTCAACTCACCCTCCTCCTTGACGAAGCAGGCATCGGCTTCATACGAGGCGTTCACGACTTTGCGTGGTTCAATATTCTGAATCCTGTGCAGTTCTTCTCGTTGTTTTTCCGTGATGCTTTGGGCGAGCTCGACGATTTGCTGGTTGACGCCCTCAAACTGCATTGGTACCCGTTTGGAGACTCCTGCAAAGTTGAAGGCTGGTTTTTCTTCGATTCGATAGTGCATGGTGAATCCTCCTGCAACTGAAATGGTGAATGAAATTTTTGGATAGCTTGTACAGGTTCTGGTTTTGTAGACATCTGATGGCAACATAGTGCTCCAGGTCCTAAAGGAGCGGGTAAAGCCATCCAAGGATTCATAGCCGTACTTGAAGGCGACATCGGTTACCTTCATGCCCGAGAGAAGATCTTTTCCTGCTTCCGACAAACGTCGCATCCTGATGTATTCGCTGAGCGTAGAGCCTGTAAGGAAGAAAAAAATCTTCCTGAAATGAAAATCAGAGACTCCCGCCTCGTGTGCGATCATCTCAAGGGTGAGGTCCTCACACAGATGCACTTCAATGAATTCGATTATATGATTCAGTGTTTTTACCATGGCATGTGTACTGTACCAGATACTGATGAAGGAAGCTCGATGGAAAGAGGGTGAATTATGTCGAATTCAAGAAACTTTTGCATGGTTCATCGCTTGGTTTAGGAGCGAAGGATCTCCCACCCCTTCGTACAGCAAGTCATGTTTCAGCAGAGCACGCAGGCCGTCGGTTGTGATGAGCTGTGGGACTTTCGGTGATGAAACCACCTCGCTTTTCATCAGAACCTCGGCAACGAATTGTGAACAGAAATAGTGGCCGCTCTGCTTGATGGGAATATTGAAAAGTACGCCGACGAGCCCGAGCAGGCTGTAGCCGTACATCTCCTTTGCGATGCAAATCCCTGAACAAACGGCGTGCCATGTTGTTCAAAATACTTGTAGCTTTCCAAAATCGGTTCATTTAGCCGATGGATGTGGTTATTCCAATCACCTGGAAGGTTGTGTAACACCAAATAATATCATAGTGTTTTACTATGTGAGGTGCACTATTGATAGAACAACGAATTATCCCCCATCTATGGTTTAACGATCAGGCGTTGGAAGCCATACGGTTCTACACCCGGGTATTCGAGGACTCTGCAATCATCCAAGTCACCAAGCTCGAGGATACTCCCTCAGGTGATTGTGATCTGGTTGTATTTGCACTCTCGGGTTTTCAATTCATGGCAATTAATGGCGGGCCGTACTTCAAGCCCAATCCGTCGATCTCCTTCTTCGTGAATTTCGATCCAAGCAGTGATCCCCAGGCAAAAGAGCATCTGGACGAGCTTTGGGACAAGCTCAGCGAGCGAGGTATAATTCTCATGCAACTCGACGAATATCCCTGCAGCAGTCGCTACGGCTGGGTCCAGGATGCGTACGGGGTCTCCTGGCAGCTCATTCTCACCAAGGAGGATGGAGATCCAAGGCCGAAGATCATACCCAGCCTTATGTTTACAGACAAGGTGAACGGGAAGGCCGAGGAAGCCTGTCTCTTCTATCAATCGGTATTCAAGCAATCGCGGATGGGTGAAATCGCCCGCTACCCCGGCGGCATGGAGCCGAATCTGGAGGGCAACGCCATGTTCTTGGATTTCATGCTGGAAGGACAATGGTTTGCAGCGATGGACAGCGCTTATGAGCATCCATTCTCATTCAATGAAGGCATTTCCCTCATGATCGAGTGTGAGAGCCAAGCTGAAATCGATTACTACTGGCAGAACCTCTGCAGCGATGCAGAGGCAGGGCAGTGCGGTTGGTTGAAAGACCGGTATGGGCTTTCCTGGCAGGTCACAGCACGTAAAACCGATGAAATGTTGTTTGCAGGAACCCAACCGCAACGAAATCGGATGAGCACGGCGTTGCTGCAGATGAGAAAGATTGATATTGCTGAATTGGAAAAGGCGTTTGCAAATCAGGTATAAAGACAGGTCAGAGCTTTTAAGCAGAACCCCTGCAATTTTTCTGAGACGCACATGTTCGTTGTAGGAGTTCTTTCTCATTGCACAGAGTGAGGCACCGAATCTAGCTTTGTCCTTGTGCAACTTCTACTCGGTTTTTCCCCAGTTACTTTGCTTGATACAAGGCGCTGTCAGTGTCCTTGTAGGCAGTGCTGTATGTGATGCCGATACGCTAGGTGTATTCGATGGAAGTGGAGGTAGGAAGTCCCCGGGCAAAGAAAAGTATATGTGCAATATTCACGGGAATAGCGATTGCCGCCATAGACAACACCCGTTTTGCATTCATTGATGACAGGATGGTGTTGATAGGATGTTGCAAGCTTAGACTCTGCTCATATGCTTGATGCATCATCAATACTTGGAAAGAAAAGCAGGCAGCCATCCACCTGCTTCTCTTCTTCGGCGGGTTCTCTATTGCTCTGCTTCACCCACCTCAAGCACTGTCACCAAATCCTCGGGTTCGAGCCTGAAAGGAGACCCTTTACCTTCAAAAAAGCAATGGTCGGCGATGAAGTGGATGTGCAGGTCGGTGTAGGTGATTGATCTGGCGGTCTTCTTGTTCACAACCGTCGTATTGATCTTCCCGTACATGCCTTTCCCTCCGAAGGGGGAGGGCAGAAGACCTCGCACCGAGTCGACCTTCACATCGAATGTGTCATTTACTGAGATGAACTCACCGAGCCCTCCGAGGCCCAGTTCCTTGAAATACTCCATGCGTTCGGCTATTGCCTTGCAGGTGGTATTGAGTCTTCTGACCGTCATGCTGTCGCTGGCAATGATATCGACAAGGTTGCGCGTATCATCACCGAGGAACCCATCAAGGGTGATGACTCCTTTCTTCATCTGCTGCTGAATCTTATCATACTCGGGCGTCTGCTTCATCATCGGCTCCTTGTCATGAGAATTTGTCGTAGTAGATGTTCTCGGGAGCAACGTTCAGCTCGTTGAGAACAGTCATGCAGGCATTGATCATTCCCGGGCTTCCGCACAGGTACGCCTCGCTGTTGGGGCCGTCCTTGACCATGCGCCTGACCACATCGGTGATAAGGCCGGTTTCCCCTTCCCAATTGTCCTCTGCAACCGGCTCGCTGAGAGCGGGCACGAACGTGAAGTTCGGTAAACGCTGCTCCAAGGCACGCATCTCATCGAGGAGGAAGAGGTCCCGCTTCGATCGGGCGCCAAAGAAGTACATGGCTTTGCGGTTGATTCCTTTTTGGGCCATATCCATCAGGATCGCCTTGATGGGCGCCATGCCTGATCCTCCTGCGATGAAGATGAGGTTCCTCTCGCTTTCACGCAGATAGAATTCACCATACGGACCGTTGATGGTCACCTCATCGCCTTCTTTGAGGAATTGATGCACGTAGGTGGTGCAAATCCCGTTGGGAACCAGACGAATTTCCAGTTCCACCCGCGTATTGTCATCCGGTGGCGATGCAACCGAGTATGCACGGTACACGCTCTCATCGGTGTTCTCATACTCAGGAACCTTGAACTGGATGTATTGGCCGGCCAAGGGAGTGATGGTCTCACCGTTCTTGAGGCGCAGCGTCACCTCCTTGATGTCATGGGTGAGGTCGCGGATGCGTTCAACCCTGGTAATGAACTCCCTGACCGAGAACAGCTCTTCGGGAATGACGATGGCGACATCCGCTTTCACCTTGAACTGGCAGGAGAGCCTGACCTGCTGCTTTTTCTCCTCCTCGTTGATGAAGGGCAGCTCGGTCGGTAGATACTCTCCGCCTCCCTGGACCACGCGAACCTTGCAAAGGCCGCAGGAACCCCGTCCGCCGCAGGCTGAAGGAATGAACACTCCTTCCTGGTTCAATGCCTTGAGCAGCGGCTGGCCGCCTTTCACCTCAAGCTCTTTTGTTCCATCATTGATGGAAATCTTGACGATTCCGTAGTTTCCGATGGTGGCATCGGCGATGACCATCAAGAGGGCAAGGAACACCGAGATCAGGCTGATGACGGCGATGCTTATCAGAAGGGTGATGACCATACTCTTCTCCTTATGATACGGCGATCATGCCGGAGAAGCCCATGAATGCCATGGCCATGAATCCAGCGATTATCAGGGTGATGCCGGGACCCTCCAGGGCGGGTACAACCTTGGCGTTCTTCAGTTTCACCCGGATGCCGGCCATTGCGATGATGGCGACAAACCAGCCGATGCCGCTTCCAAGTCCGAATACGAAGGAGGTAAAGAATGAATACTCTCGAATGACCATGAACAAGCAGACGCCCAGGATTGCACAGTTGACGGTGATCAAGGGCAGGAAAATGCCCAGGGATTGGTACAGCGGCTCGCTGTACCGCTCGATGGTCATCTCGGTGAGCTGGACGAAGGCTGCGATGACGATGATGAACACTATGAAGCGAAGGTATTCCAACCCGAAAGGAAGCAGCAGGTACTCATACACCAACCAGTTCAGCGGCGTGGTGGTGGCCATGACGAATATGACGGCGACCCCCAACCCCAACGATGTCTTCATTTCCTTGGAGACCGAGAGGAACGAACAGGTGCCCAGATAGTTGGTCAACAGGATGTTGCTGGTAAAGATCGAGGCAAAGAATACGGACAAGGGCAGCAGAGCGTCATGCATGGTTGGTCTCCTTCATGATTGTTTCGCGGATGATCCAAATCAGGATGGCAAGGACGAAGAACCCTCCCGGGGGCATGATCATGATCGACCAGTTCGTCCACCAACTCCCCAAAATCCTGTAGCCCCAGAGGCTGCCGGTTCCCAAAAGCTCTCTGACAAAGGCGATGGCAAGCAGCACGTACGCGTATCCCAGACCGGATGCAAGACCGTCGATGAGGGAGAGTGTGGGCTTGTTCTGCAGCGCAAAAGCTTCAACACGGCCCATGACGATGCAGTTTGTGATAATCAGTCCGACATACGGTCCAAGTTGTTTCCACATTTCCGGATAAAAAGCTTTGAGCACGATGTCGACGATGATGACAAACGTAGCAATGACCATGGTTTCAACCATCATGCGGATTCGTGACGGGATATGGTTGCGCAGCAGGGAAATGGTCCAGCTGGAAAGGGCGGTGGTGAACATTACGCCCAGCGTCATGACCATGGTGTTTTGCAGCTTGTTGGTTACGGCAAGGGTGGAGCAGATGCCTAATATCTGGACGAACACAGGATTGTTTTTCCCCAGTGGTTCCAAGAAGGTTTTCCGTACTTTGTTCTTGGCCATATCACTCTCCTCCTACGATGCTCTTGGCGGCATCCGATGCCTGGTTTGCAAGGTTTCTGAAATATTCCGAGGTTCGGGTCGCCCCGGTGATTGCGTCCACTTCGTTCTCTGCTGTTGCAGTTCCTTCCTCAACCAATGTGAAGGGTGCCTGCTTACCTTCGAACTGGGTGGTGAACCAGGGTTCCTCGATGCGCGCTCCCAAACCTGGTGTCTCATTCTGACTTACGATGGCGACTCCGGCGAATGTTTGCAGGTCCTCTTCGAAACCGACCATGAGGGAGATGGTACCCCACAGCCCCGGTCCTTCAAGCGGGATTATGAACCGTTTGCCGTCGGGGCTCGAAGTTGTAAAATAGCCGTCGGCTTCTTCGATGCTCTTCAGGTAAGCTTCCTCAATGCCGGCCGTCGTGTTTACATAGGCGATTCCGGCTGCATCAAGGACGGCCTTCCTTGCAAAGGAAAGCTCATTTGCATTGGCCCGGTCCAGCGTTGTCAGATGAATGCCTGCCGTCAGCAGAATGCAGAAAAAAGTGGTGAGGAACATGAACAGCAGGGGATAGATGCGATCCCGATAGAAAGCGCTTTGTACCTTCATGCCGCACCTCCTTGTGCACGTTTCTGTTTTTTCCTCGCTTTCATGCTTTTGAGTGAGGTGTCAAGCAGAGGGGCGAACATGTTTGCGATGAGAATGGCAAACGTCACACCCTCGATCCAGGTGGAGAAGGTGCGTATCAATACGGTCAGCAGTCCAAACATCGCTCCGTAGATCCACCTTCCTGCATCGGTCGACTGGGAAGCCGACACCGGGTCGGTGATCATGAAAAAGGCTGCCAGGAGGAAGCTGCCGGAGAAAAGGGCGTGCAGGGGGGATGGGACGGCAACCAGACCGTGTTCGGTTGCAATGTGCAGTCCGCTTGCCCAGAAGATGGTTTGCAACAGGAGGAATGAGATTAGAGAGGAGGCGACAATTTTCCAGTTGGCTGCCTTCTTGTAGATGATGTACAGACCTCCAAGAAGGATCAACACTGCGCTGGTCTCGCCAAAACTACCGCTGGTAAAACCCAAGAACAGGTCAAGAAGCGGCTCGCTTCTGGTGACAAGCGGGGTTGCAGCGGAGACGCTGTCGGCCTTGCTGAGCCACGATCCCAACCCTGCAGGGAAGAATCCTGTAGACACTGCATTGCCGACGAAGGCCGCTGTCATGGGAAAGCCGAAGCTGATATAGACGAATGCCCGGGCGGTGATGGCGGGATTGAAGATGTTCTTTCCAAAGCCTCCGAATACCATTTTCCCGAATATTATGCCGAAAGCTATGCCCATGGCCGCAATCCAGAGCGGCAGGGTCGGCGGCAGCGAAAGCGCGAACAGCGTGCAGGAAACAAACAGCGACTCGGTCACCTTGAATCCATATCGCTTGAACATAAGCCATTCGCAAGCGAAACCTGTGGCGGTAACGACTGCAAGGGTGGCGATAAAGCGCCAACCAAAAAAATAGAGTGCGGCAATGCAAAGCGGTGCGAGCCCGTAAAGGACTGTTCGCATAGCCTGTTGTTTCTGAATTTTCACCTTTCCTCTCCCTTGTTTGCTGTAGTATACGGCAAATTTTGTGAGAAGTAAAAAATAAACTCCAGAGAAATATCGCTTCTTGAGTGCTCAGTGTGCGAAATTCTCAGTCAAGGGAACGGATGTAGCACCTGCGTCGCTTGTGTTGCTCAGTATGAAAGCTCTTCCACTGCGTCTGTACATTGTCGTTGTTCTCAAGTTCCGGACCAGTCTCAGCATACAATACACCGTTGGCAATGGCCCGCTTGATGCCCGCGTTCATGATGATTGCATTGACACCCCTTCCAAAATACTCCGGTTTGACGGCGATGAGATACATGTCCAGCACCTGATGAGTTTTCAAGGCTTTCAAGATATGCAGGAATCCCAAGGGGAAGATTCGCCCCCTTGAGGACTGGAGGGGTTTTGAGAGGGACGGCACCATGATGCCGAAGCCGATCACCGACTGCTGTGCATCGACCACAACGAAGATGTACTCCAAGCTGACCAGGCTGAAAAACTGCTTGATGGCCATATCGATCTGTCCGTCACTGAGAGGACAGAATCCGTAGAGCTTTGCAAACGATTCATTGTACATATGGAACATCTGGTGGGCATAGGGGATGACCTCCTTTTTCTTTGAGAAGGAGAGCAGCCGATAACCGTGCCGTTTCTGTGCGATTTCGCATATCCTCTCGATGCGGGGGTCCGGTTTTTGAGGCACGAAGACTTTGTACTCCACCCAGTCGACATCCTTGGCAAACCCCAGTTCTTTGAGATGCTCGTGGTAGTAGGGATGGTTGTACAGGGTGATGAACATCCCGATTTGGTCGAAGCCTTCCACCAGCAGGCCCTGCTTGTCCAAGTCCGAAAAACCGATCGGGCCGATGACGGTGTTCATGCCTTTTTGCCTGCCCCAGGCCAGGACGGCATCGAAGAGAAGTCGGCTGACCTCGAGGTCGTCGATGACATCATAGCGGGTGAAGCGCATGTATGCCTGCTCTTTAACTGTATTGAGCTTGTGGTTGATTAGGCCGGCAACCCGGCCGACAACCTTGCCGTCCTTCCTGGCAAGGAATGCGATGGTCTCACAATACTCATAGGCAGGGTTCTTCTTGGGGTTGAAGTTCCACTTCTCATCAAGCAACAAGGTCGGGACATAGTAGGGATTGTCAGCATATAAATGATTGGGAAAGTCAAAGAATAGTTTCCAATCATGCTTGGTGGATACAGGGTGGACTGAAATCATGAGAACCTCCAGCATTTGCCTTTTGCCATTGTATCGCATTTGGTTTGGGTTGCAACCGTGAGTTGGATGTTTTTTTCTACACTCTCCCAAGAGTTGCAGCCTATCCGTTCCCCTCTTGCAACGACGAGAGGGCTTCCTGCAAAAATCCATCGATTCCCTCCATGAGGGCAGGATCCAAAGCATTGACCACCTCCCGATCGATTGCACGGTAGAAAGCCTTCTTCCGCTCGTACGGAATGGTTCCTTCAAATGAATCGAAGAACAATCGATACTCCTTGTTCACCTGATCGATAGAGGCGATGGCCTCGTCGGTGCGAAAGAGGTTGTTGTGGCCGTTGCGTCCTTCTTTGGTTGCTGTGATGTACCTGACCTTTGGATTGGATATCTCGTCCTTGAAAGCGATGATGGCACTGCCGTTGTAATCCACCAAATCATCCTGAATGCCATGAATGATCAGGACGGGGATGTCCGCAGCGTTGATGGCTGACACTGCATCCAACGATGCCGTCTTGCCGAACAGCAGGTGCTGGTAGAGCCAAAGAAACGGATATTGCACCAAGGCAAAAGGTCCCATCATCTGTTTTGCCTGTTCGACGGTGATATCCATCGCCGAGTTGGCTCCTGAAACACTGACAACCGCCGTTATGTCATGATCGTAGGAAAG
>JAAZAT010000209.1 GCA_012514185.1 Spirochaetales bacterium
CCAAGAGCCTTTCTGATATCCTCTTTCGTCACATGTCCGGTCTCTGCTGAACGCGCCACCATGTCCTTGACTATGGCCTGCGAAATGTTTTCATCAAGCATCTGTATTATCTACCTACCCTGTTTAATTATCCTGCTCGAGAGTCTTCCTGAGTCGGGCAATCTTTGCGTCAATCTCCGTCTTCTCCCGAAGCAATTCCTCAATCCCTTCATCTCCGGTACCGTCTAGCAGACTGATATCCAAGAGCCGTTTATTACTCAATCGCTTTTTTTCATACGTCCTCAATTGAATCCGGTTCACAGCTTCATTGAGCACCCGTTGCGGAGCAAGCTTGAACTCCTCCATCGTGAACGATGCGGCGACATCACTGCGAAGCTGCTCATCATCAATCATCTGCAGGATGTATTCATCATGCTTGCCGACTTCCTCTCTTGCAGCTTCCTCCAATACATCATACAGTGCTTCTGCTTTTGGATCCTCCAAGTCTTCAACAGCGATCTTGTACCTTGTTTGCAGATACAACTCCCTATTATTGACCAAGGTCAACATCGCATACAAATCCACGGAAATTGTTGCAGGATTCAGTGGTTTTACCCGCACCTCTTCTGCTGCCACCACCGGCTTTGCTTCGGGGGAAGCGTTCCGTGAATAATCGTCAAGTATCGACGATTCGTCAACATTCAGCACTGCAGCCAGTCCCTTGATCAGGTCCTGCTTCTCAATAGACGACGCAGTGGCGTCCAAATATGGTCTCACAGCGTTAAATACTGCGGTTTTACCTTTGGGCGTCAGTATATCATACTGGTTTACCGCATTGTTTACAAGATAACGAAACCCTTGCTGTGGCTGTTGTAACGCTCTTTTCAGAGCCTGTTCCCCTTCATGCTGGACGAGCTCCGAAGCATCTTTTGCCGACCCCAAGGTCAAAACCGAATTCTCCATGCCGATATTCTGGGCGATCACCAACGCTTTTGCCGTGGCGCTCTGTCCCGCCCGATCGCTGTCGAAGAAGATTTCCACTGATGTGCAGTAGCGTCTGAGCAGCTTAGCCTGCTCCTCGGTGAAACTGGTTCCCAAGGGAGCCATGGCGTTGGTGAAGCCGCTCTGATGCAACGCGACCACGTCGAAGTTTCCTTCACACAGGATTGCATTCTGCCCCTTCTTGATTGTGTCGAGCGACTCGTAGAGCCCGAATAAATGGTGCTTCTTGCTGTAAATCGCCGTTTCCGGGGTGTTGATGTATTTGGCTTTTGAGGTGAAGGTGAGATCCCTCCCACCAAAAGCCACCGTCTTTCCCTGCCAGCTCCGAATGGGAAACATCAATCTGTCACGAAACAAGGGATAGGTTGGATTGTTCTGGCTGAACAAGCCGCTTCTAGCCAGCAATTCCTCACTGTAATGACGCTTTGCAAGGAATGAGTACAGCCAGGAGCCGTCCTGCGGGGCATAGCCGAGATTGAACTTCTCCCACATCTCCTCCGATACATTGCGTTCACGCAGATATGCCCTTGCATGCTCGCCTTGGGGGGAGGATGTGAGCAAAAAATGGAATGAGCCTGCAATCTTGTCATACAGGTCGTAGAGGGTTTCATTCAAATCCCTTGCTCGTTTATCCTCGGGACTCTCCTCCTCAAGTTCGACTCCGGCCTTCTTTGCAAGAATCTTCACTGATTCAATGAAAGGGACCTTTTCCATCTCCATGACGAAGTCGAACATCGACCCGCCCTTCTTGCAGCTGAAGCAGTAGAAGAAGCCCTGCTCATCGACAACGGAGAATGAAGCTGTTTTTTCTTGATGGAACGGACACAAGCCCCAGAGCCTGCCGCCCCTGGAAGAGAGCGTTACATAGTCCGAGACGACTTCACTGATGGGAATACGCGCCTTGATCTGCTCAAGGACCGATTCAGACACTTTCGCCATACGATACCCTACACACGAATGATCGGTTCTTGTCCGGTCTGCCGGCGAAGAATCTCATCAATCTCCGCTTTTGAGTAGACCTTTCCTGTACCGATTCCCGGGCATGATGCCTTCTCTGCTTCCCAACTCTCCTCGTTTTCCATTACGCTCCTCCAAAAAGGATAGGTGCGACATTGCCTGGGTCTTGCATGGTAGACCGAGCAACCCTGTTTCGTAAGGAAAATACAGTCGTAATTCTCTTTCTCCAGCAAACTGACCATGCTGAATGAACCCATATCCACCAAGCGGCAATAGGTGTGGATGAAACGGTCCTCATCCATTGAAGTGTAGGCACAGAGCCTCTTCAGATCTTCTTGAGAAAGGAATACATATCCAGGTTCGCAACTGCAGCAGTAGTTGCAGCCGGGAACACACGTGAAAGCCAACCCTTTCTCATAAAAACAACGCATCGGCACCTCTTTCATCATGGAAAACGGAAAAAAGGCCTTCCTCAAAGAAGAAGGCCTCCAAGTGGAGAGAGAAGGATTCGAACCTTCGAAGGTGTAACCAACAGATTTACAGTCTGCCCCCTTTGGCCGCTCGGGAACCTCTCCATGCCAAAAGACAAAGGTACATTACAAACTATTGTAGCTTTTGTCAACCGCTGTTGAGAAAAATCTCCTGCCCCCTAGTTTTTCACACGTCTTGACAGAGAGTTTTTCTGCCGGTATATTGCAACAGTCCAAGCCGACTTAGCTCAGCGGTAGAGCACGTGACTTGTAATCTCGGGGTCGTCAGTTCAATCCTGACAGTCGGCTCACAAGCATATCAGAAGTTCTGGTATGCTTTTTCTTTGTTCAAGGAAGTTCACGCATTCGAGACGAGCTGCGGATCTTCAGGCTGGGTTGCAGAACGGTATCCTTGCATCGTTTTCCAGCAATGATATCCTCCAGCTGCCTAAAAGCCTTTTCTCCCAGCATGTGTGGATCTTGATGAATGCTGCTCAGCGACGGCCGGGCTATCTCGGAAAGAAAGGAATCATCATAGCCAAGGATGGAAACCTGCTGGGGAACTGCGATGTGCTGCTCATCCAAGGCCTGCAGAACACCTGCTGCAACTGCATCGTTGCAGCAAATGACGGCATCGAAATCACGCAACCGCGAGAGAAACTGGTTTGCCGTTGCATATCCACTGGAAAAATCGTAGCCGGTCATGCAGATAAGCGATGGGTCAAGAGGGAGAGAAAACTCCCTCAGAGCCCGCCTGTATCCTTCGAGCCGATCCAAGGAAGAGTAGCTGCCGCGGTTTGGTTGGTCCAAATAGTCGATCATCTTCTCCACACTCTCAGTCGGCCGTTGCCAGAAGCTGGCAAAAAAGGCGATGTGCCGATGATTGCCCCTGAGCAAGTACTTTGCAGCCAGATATCCACCTTCCACATTGTTGTAATAGATATGGCTTGCCCCTTTCAGGTAGTCTCTTCGATAGACGATCAGCAGCGGGAAATCCGGGGGAAAGAGATTTTCAAGCACGCGGGAGGAGGTGTCGGACAGCGGGCAGAACAGCAACGAGGAAACACCGAGACTGGATGCCTGGACAAGGCAGCGCGCTTCCTGCTCGGCACTTCCATTTGCAGAGTAGAGGGCGACATGACGCCCTGTCTGGTTGGCCTGTCTCATCACACCCTCGACAACCGAGGAAAAAAAGTGATTCTCCAAACTCGGTACGATCAAGGCCATAACCGAAAACTTCAGTTTTTTCACTGCGGGGACATACCCGAGCTTTTGCATCGCCATGCGGATGATTTTCTCTGATTCAGGATCGACGTTGCGGGCATGATTGATCACCCGCGAGACGGTTGCGATGGACAGTCCAGCCTCCCTGGCTACATCGGTGATGGTTACGTTCTTGGTATTCAATTACGAGGCCTCCACAAGAGAAAGATCCGCACCGCAAGCAGCAAGCTCTGAAAAGAAACCCGGAAATGAAACATCGGCACACTGGGCGTCGGTCACGACCACCTCTCCTTCCGAGGCCAGGCCGGCGGCCACCAACGCCATGGCAATACGATGATCAAATGCCGATGAGACCGTCCCACCCTGTATCGGGGTTGGACCTTCCACGACCAGACAGTCCCGTTCCAAGTGCAAAGAGCAGCCGAGCGAATTCAGTTTCGCAGTCATTTGGGCCACACGGTCGGTCTCTTTCTGCCTGACATGCACCAGGTTTGTGAATACCGTCCGCCCCTCGGCTTGGGTAGCCAAAACTGATAAGGCAGGCAGTGAATCGGGGATATCCGAGAGATCGATGGAAAAGCCTCCCTGTAATCTTTGCCCCCCGACGATGCGCAGCCGGTCATCGCCCTGCTTCTGGACGCATGCACCGAACGTTCTTAGGATCTCCACCACCCGCTTGTCTCCCTGGGAATCAGAGAAATCAAGACCGGTGAGCACTACATCCGAATCTGTCATTGCAGCAGCCACCATCGGGAAAGCGGCTGCGGACCAGTCGGCCGGTATGGTGAAATTGCCGGCTTGATAGCGCTGCCCGCCTTCAACAACGAAACGGGTGTAATCAGCGGGATTCTCTATCTCGATGCCCAGACGTTTCATCCAATCAAGAGTCAGCTGCACATAAGGTTTTTCCAAGGCATTGACCACCTCGATTATGGTCGTACGCTTTGCCAGGGGGGCTGAAAGCAACAGGCTGGAGACATACTGGCTGTTCCTGCCTTCAATGGTCACGCTTCCCCCCTCAAGCACTCCTCGTACCACCACCGGAGGACAACCCTGACCAGGCCTGGTAAGAAAGGCTGTGGCCCCCAGGCAATTGAGTGCGTTCACCAAGGGGAGGATCGGCCTGCGCCGGATCTGCTCATCACCGGTTATGACCGTATAGCCATCGACCAGCGAAGCAACTGAAGTGAACAAGCAGGTGGTGGTTCCTGAGTTGCCTGTATCCAGCACAGTTTCGGGAACCTGCAGCTCCCCTCCCCTACCTTGTACGATCCAACACGACTGCTCTTCCTTGACAAGTGCGCCAAAAGCCCTTGCAGCAGCCAATGCACTCAACCCGTCGCCGCTTGCCAGCGGATTGGTAATACACGACCGGCCGTCGGCAAGGGTTGCCAAAAGAATCGACCGGATGGTATGGCTTTTGGATCCAGGCACCTGGAGGTTTCCTTTCAATGGACCGGGTTTGACGTGTACATTCATGATTGTTTCCTTCTGGTTGTAAAGAGATGGTTGTTTGTAAGGATGAGTGGCCTTGCAACGCATTCCATGTAAATTACCAGATAGTATGCTGTCTATTGAATTTTTATGCAATAATTATTCGATAAAAATCGCTTAATATTTTTTAATTTTTATTATTACAACAAATAAGAAGGTATCATATTTACATAATGTAATGTAAATTTACACTCCATCCCAAAAAAACCCTCATGCAAAGCCTGTTTTCACAATTCCTATTTCATCAGATCGGGACGAAGACGCTCTGCGCCATCCAAGAAGACCGGCTTGGTATGCTCGGTATGGAAATTGAGAATGAGAAGCATGCGGATGACACGCTCAAGCATGCCTTCTATTTCAAGTTCCTGCATGCAGAACAAGGGAGTCTTGCTGCAATACCCGCCTTTTCGTAAACCGGTTGCCGGATTTCGGCTCTTCAAATCACTTGTCTGGGTGATCAACAGACTCGCAACATCGGCTTCTTCAAGATTGTTCTGCTCAAGCAGTGTCCGATAGAGCTTGCAGGCGGCCTCTTCGATGCGCTGAGGTTCATCCCGCTCTACACAAATGGCTCCACGAACGGCACATATGGTTGGGTTATGCATGATTCTCCTTTTTTCAGCTGACTACCAGACCCTTCTCGAACAATGTCTCCAACAAGGCTACCACGAATCCCAAAGCAAGGATGCACAGCATTCTTGCGATGGTCAAGAGCACCGAGGAGAGGGGAAACACCCGGTCACCAGCCCACACGATGCAGGAGAATACCAAGATCCAGACACCGAACAGCAGATTGGTCCAGCTGATCAAATACAGAAAAAATTGCAGCAAACCGACGAACTCCTCGGTTACGGAAAAGAAACTGCCGAGAAGGTACACCAGAAAGAAAAAGAGATACAAAAGCAGCGTATAGGTATGCACCCTGCTGGAGAACGCCAGCAATCGTCTAGTCTGCAACATGAACAGAGAATACCATCTACCTTGGCTTGTCTGCAACCGGGAAGCTGACAAAGAGCATACCTCCCTGCTTTGCGAACACATCCAAAAAGGAGTCGGATGTCCTATTGGAGAGCGAGAGGCTGTCCATAGACAAGCGGTAATTCTCCAAGGGCCATTGCAGCTGTTTGGCAGTAATATACACTTCCTTGGAGAAGCTGGTTGGGAAAAAACTGACCTGACGGCCGGATTTCAATGACTCGAACCGATGATATCCTCGAACAAGATGCACTGCCTCATATGCGGTAAACCAGAGCTCCGGGGGACCGTATTGCTCGAACAGGGAGAAGGTCGCAAACAGGTGATCCATGCGAAATCCTCCGCCGCCGATGATGCAATAGGATGCATAGCCAAGGCTCATCGCCTTTTTGATCGCCAGCTCAGTATCGCTTTCATCCTTGTCCCTGGAACTTCGCTCATGCGCCAGATGTTGGATTTCCTGCGAAAGAAGCGTCGAGTCATAATCACCTACGCAAAGATGTACTGGTATGCCCAGTCTCTTTGCGGTATCATACCCGCTGTCGGCTGCGATGACAAAATCATCTTTCTCCACGAAGCCCGAAGGGATGGAAGACGGGGCGCCGCCACCTGTGCAGATAATTGCTTTGCTCATATTTTCTCACTTTATGTTGCGTATCTATCAATATTGGAATAGTATATTACCACATCCATAAATCAAAGAGGTTACAGAATGTCCAACGTTGCTCAACACTTGGCCCAGTATGCACTCAAATGTGCCGATATCATGATTCCTAAACCAGGTACCGACCTGACCAAATGGGCCGTCGTCGCTTGCGACCAGTATACGTCAGAACCCGAGTATTGGGAACAAGCAGCCGACTTTGTCAAAGATGCCCCATCGACTCTGAACCTGATTTATCCAGAAGTCTATCTTGAGGAAGCCGATCCACAGAAACGCATCAAAGCCATCAACGAGACCATGCATGCGTATCTCAAGCAAGGCATTTTCACAACCTACCCGAATTGCTTCTTCCTTGTCCATCGAACGACTGACAACTGCCCCGCCGGCAGGTGGGGACTGCTGGTCACCCTTGATTTGGAACACTACGACTATGCCAAAGACTCCAGAACCTTGATCAGGGCCACTGAAGGAACCATCCTGAGCCGCATTCCCCCAAGAAAGGAAATCAGGCGCAACGCTCTGCTTGAAGTACCTCATATCATGGTATTGATCAACGACGAAAAACGCTCGGTCATTGAGCCGTTGGCGAAGAAAACCGATACCCTGGAACAGGTCTACGATACCACCCTGATGGCAAACGGCGGACACCTCACCGCATGGAAGGTCGACCGACAGGAGGATTTGGAGGCCATTGCCCTGGCTGTTGAGTCGATGCATGCCCATCTGGATCCTTCCAACCCCCTGCTCTTTGCCATGGGGGATGGAAACCACAGCCTCGCCACCGCAAAAAGCTGCTGGGAGGATATCAAGCAAGGATTGAGTGCTGCTGAGCAGGACAATCATCCTGCACGATATGCTCTTGTGGAGCTGGAAAACATCTTCGACCCGGGACTTGAGTTCGAACCAATCCACCGGGTGCTTTTCAATGTCTCAAGGCAAACCTTTCTTGATGAGATTGCCAAGGTTTGTGAGTCGTATAGTGTAAGCAAGGTTTCAAGCAAGGAAGAAGTGCTGCAGCAGATCAAGGTGAATGACGGCCTGCAGAAGTTCGGGTACTGCGACGCCGAGGGTTTCTCCGTGATAGGAATGAAGGAGAGCAAAGCATCCATTGCTGCAGGTACGCTGCAGTTGGTGATCGACTCCCTGCTCGCACAGAAGCTGGCTGCCGTAGATTACATCCATGGCGTGGAAGTCACTGCCAATCTGGGTAAAAAGAAGGGCAACATCGCCCTCATCCTACCCGATGTCTCCAAGGCAACCTTCTTTGATACCATCATCAAGGACAATACGCTCCCGCGCAAGACATTCTCCATGGGGGAAGCGCATGAAAAACGGTATTACATGGAAGCTCGTCGAATTCAGCCTTGAGAGAGCAACCCTGATGCGTCGTAGGCGCCGCAGCGGATGAGTTCATACGGCTCTTTCGTACAATCGATCAGGGTGGAGGGAGTATCGCGGCCTCTATCCGGGTCGATGACGATTGCTTGGACTTTCTGTTTATAGGTGAAAATGATATCGGTGATATTGGTGATGGCAAAGCCCGCATCATTGACGCTCGTTGAGTAGATGGGGGTGCCGAGTTTGGTCAGGATGGCCTGGATGAATGCATCATCAGGGACCCGTATTGCAGTACTGCCCCCTCCCTTCCGGTTCTCCAGGATGACGGTGAGTGCGCAAGGCCAGTGCTTTTTCAGCACTGGTGGCACGATGCAAAGTTGATGAGCCTGCTCAAGGGTCGCGAGCACAATGAAATGGTGTTGCCCGATAGGTTTCTTCAGGGCGCACAATTTTTCATATGTCGCTCCATATTGGCCGCTCAGGCCATAAATAGTATCACAGGGAAGAACTAAAAGCTGTTCTTCCCTCAATAGTTTCACCACTTGATCCACGGTGGAATCCACCGTCTTGTATAAAAGCTCTGCTTCCTCAACCATCCAACCCACGATTCTTTCTCCGTTTACGCACAAGCAGTGTATAGCATACCGCAAGAAGAGTTGAGAATGCTAGTGCCATAAAAAGAATAAGGGGGATGGACAAGCCTGCAAAGGCAGGAAGGGCTGGCTGTGCACTTGCCGTGACCGGGACCTGCAAGGATGCATCATCCTCTTCAAGGTTGAAATAGAACACTTGCTCACCCTCGCTCTGGTACCCGTATTTGAAGGCTGCATCCTGGATGGCATCACGCTCGCCCATGCGATCTTGTTGGTTTTTCAAGGAATCGACCTGCAACGAAAGCACTTGTTGCGAATACTTCAGTCTCTCAATTTCCCTGCGCAGCGCCTGGTTATGCAGAAATCCACCTTCACCAAACACTGAAAGCATCAGCGGAAAGGATAAAACTAGGCTTAAAGTGAATACCAACAGGAATTTTCTTGTCATGCCATCCTACAATCTATATAATAATCATGATACTATAGCTCGTGTATCGGTGTAAAGTTTGCGTGGAGGTTGGCGATGTCTGAAAACAAACACTATGGACGGCAAATCTTTCTCAGCTTGTTTCTTACTGTTTTCCTGCTGCTTGCAGTCCTTTATCTGGCATCCCGTTTCCTCCTCCCTCTGTACGATATCAATCAGGAGATGTTGTACGGGCTTTTGGTGAAACTATTTCCCTTGCTCATCGGCTTGGTGATGATAGAAATCGGAGTGTTGGTAGCTCGTCGCAGGGATGAGGATTATGCCGACCAGGTGGACAAGCTCCCACCCAATGCCTATGACAAGCCGTTTTACAAGCTTCCCAATGACGATCCTGCACATGTGCACAGTGAGCAGTTCGCTTTCGGCCAACAGAAAGTTGAATCGCCGCAACCACAAAGAGTCCAGCCGGTTGAGATCCAGGAAGAAAAACTCGAGATGGAACCGGTCGTCAAACCGATGGTTGCTGTTCCTCCGGTTGTCAGTGTTGAAAAAGAACCTGAAGTCCAGAAAATCGAAAAAGTTGAGGAACAGGTACAACCAATCGCTGAAGAGATTGTTTACAAGACAGATTTTGCCACCATTCTCTCGATGGAGCTGGATAACTCAAAGGATATGGATTACGACTTGACCTTGGTCTTGATTGATGTCACCGAAGGACCCGCCTCCCTCATCGCCAACAAGCTGATGATGCAAAGCGGAGAACTGGCTTACAGCTTCTCCCTCGAAGGCGGGAGAATTGCCATGGTCCTTCCCTTCTACAATGCCGACGAAGCACGCTCTTTCACCCTTGGCATGATCGAGAGTTGCAAGAAAGAGTTTTCAGGCTCTTCCCTGCACATAGGGTTTGCGTCACGAAACGGCAGGATGATCGACAGCAGTCAACTGCTGCATGAAGCGGAAGCAGCCTGCAACGTTCAGGAAGACTAATTTTTCAACGGAATATCAAAACACATGCGGTCTTTGGTCAGAATCGTCGGGCCAAAGACTTTTTTTGCATCCTTGAGCAGGTACTTCAATTCGCGGTCGCTGTACCGGGGGCTGTAGTGCAAGAGACCAAGCTGGGCCACCTCTGCCTCCTTTGCGATCCGCCCGGCATGCTCGGCCGTCATATGCTTCTTCTCGAAGGCTGTCTCGGCCATGTCGGCTGTAAACATTCCTTCGCAGAGCAGCAAGTCGCTGTTTCGCACGTGGTCGGCGATGGTGGGAAGGTACACCGAATCGGTAACATAGCTGAATTTGCGCCCCTGACGCTTCTGTCCCATCACCTGGGAGCTATCAATGACGGTTCCGTCGGCCAAGGTGACCGATAGACCTTTTTGCAGTTTCCCCCACATCGGTCCCATGGGAATTCCCAATTGCCGTGCAAGGTCGGGATGGAACTCTCCGGGTCGATCCTTTTCCTGCATGACATACCCCACACAAGGTTTGGTATGATGCAGATCAAAAGCGGAAACCGTAAAATCTTCGGTTTCGAGAATAACTCCACTTTCTGCAATTTTCACGATGATTTCATAATTGATGTACATATCCAGGATACGTCGATTGGCATCGATGTACTCCTTGAGCTTGGCAGGACCGTAAATGGTCAATGGCTCGTTGCGATCGACCTGACTGGACAGCATCAGGATTCCAGGAAGCCCGGTGACATGGTCTGCATGCATGTGACTGATGAAAATGGAGTGGATTTTCTTCCATTTGAGATTCAACATCTTCAGCGAAACCTGAGTTCCTTCCCCACAGTCAAAGAGAAAGAGCTCCCCGTCCCGACGAACCATCGCGCTGGTGAGATACCTATTGGGAAGAGGCATCATGCCGCTGGTCCCCAGAACAAAAACTTCAAAATTCATGCGGACAGTATAGCTGAAAACCACTCTTAGTCAAAGTGTGTGCAAGCCAAAGGTTCAATTACCTTGACCCTCCT
The DNA here is from genome assembly GCA_012514185.1 of Spirochaetales bacterium. Taxonomy (GTDB): domain Bacteria; phylum Spirochaetota; class Spirochaetia; order Sphaerochaetales; family Sphaerochaetaceae; genus Sphaerochaeta. The sequence goes on from JAAZAT010000209.1 coordinate 11,105, forward strand.
GAGGCTCCATTGTACCGAGACCATGCTCACCAAGACCAATACCACGATGATCAAGAGAAGATCAAGCACAGGTGTCACAATGACAAAATCCAACAGGTAATACGCAAGGGAGGGAATCGATTGATCGGCGATATAGGAAAGCAACGGCCCGAGGTTGTTGGCGAGCGCAATGCCCGCAAGGGTTCCTGCACCTACCGAAACCGCGGTAACCACCATGACTGTGGTAAAATACACCTTGCGAATGAAGACTTTCCTGGCACCAAGGAGGGTCAACATGGCAATCTTGTGCTTGTCATCCTCGACGAGCTCACGTGAAAGCTCACTGATGAAATAGCCGCAGAGCATGGCAACGGCAACCATGACGCCCAGCACCGCCTGTCGGCTGGTGTTGAGATTGGTCGCCACACTGTAGTTCTCCTCGTCCCAGGATGTCACCGAATATCCTGTTGCAGCAAGTTCCTGCTTGATGATTTTCATCCGCGATTGTTCGACCAGAAGCTCATAATACGTCTCTTCCTTGCCCCCGAAGAGCCGATGCATCAGATCGTAGTCGCAGAATACCAGGTTGGCATCCAACTCCTGGTAGCCGGAATCATACAGGTTGCGGATGACGCACAACTGCGGCCGTATGCTGTTTTGACTGACCAGCATGAGAGCCACCCGGTCGTTGACCTCCACTTGCAATTCCTCAGCCAACGTGGTGCTCAGCAGTATCCGGGGAAGATTGGTCTCTTCGTCCGCTTCCCGATCTCCCATGGTAAGCTGGGAAAGACGCATCTCATTGAAATAATCAGGACCAACACCTTTGAGCCTTATCATCTTGTTGGCTTGGGGACTGTAGATGAGCGCATAGCTCTGCGCTACCAACTGTGTATCCAGGAGCCCTTCCATCGGCCCAAGCTCGAGTTCGCCGGTCTCATGAATCTGCAGATGCCCGTTGCCCAGCAGTGCGTACTTGTCGGCGATCCCGCGACTCATCGATACGACGAAAATCTGGGCGAAAACCAAGGAAGCTACGACCAAGCCGATCAGCAGGATGTTGAAGAGTATTCGTTTCTTTACTGAGCGGCTGCCTCGATGGCCCAATTTCCTGAGCACCATGAGGCGTAAAAGCGAATGGTTCAAGCATTCACCTCCAGCTTCTTGTCATGCAAATGGTAGACGATGTTGCAACGGCTGGCAAACGCATTGTTATGGGTGATCAGCATCAACGATACCTTGTGCTCGTCCACCAGGTTGAGAAGCAGGTCCTCGACCAACTGCGCATTGCGCTCATCAAGGGAACCGGTAGGTTCATCGGCAAAGATGACAGCAGGTTCATTCACCAATGCCCTGGCGATGGCGACACGCTGTCTCTCGCCGCCGGACAGCTGGTCGCTGGTATGGGTGAGCCGGTCTGCCAGCCCGACGGTTTGCAGCAACTCCAATGCTCGTTTCCGGGCCTGCTTTTCAGAACAGCCTGCGATCATGGCGGGAATCTGCACATTCTCCAAGGCATTGAAATCATCAAGCAGGAGGCTGCTTTGGAATATGAATCCCATCCGCTTGCATCGCAGCATGCTTAATTTCACATCATCAAGGGTGGAAATCTGCTGGTTCTCGAATATCACCTGACCGCTGTCGCAACCCAGCAAGCCTGCACTGATTTGGAGCAGCGTTGACTTTCCGCTTCCACTTCTGCCGGTGATGGCAATACTGGTGGAAGGTTCGAGCGAGAGAGAGACCTCCTGGAGAATCTGGATCGGCCGGCCTCCCCTCAGCGTTGCAGGAAAGCTTTTTGAAACTTGCTTCAGGGATAACACTTCAGCTGACTTCATCATATGAAAACATCTCCATAATGTCGGCTTTCAGGATTCGGTGCGTCCCTTGGAAGGAGGCAAGCATGCTGAAAACCAAGATCAAGACCACCAAAAAAACAACCTCATACGTTCTGATCTCCAGAACCAGATGGACACCCATGGATTGGTATACGGCATGGGAGAGCATAGGATAGAGGGCTATGGCCGTATAGGACAGGACAAGACCCAGCACACATCCGATGAAGGTGACGAGTATCGACTGCAGCACAAACAAAGCTTGAACCTTTTTCTTGGTCAATCCCATCGTCCGGAGCATGGCTATCTCCCGTTGTTTGGCTAGAAGCAAACGACGGCTGCTGCTTCTGATATGGACCAAAATAACGATGATCATCAGAAAAA
>JAAZAT010000217.1 GCA_012514185.1 Spirochaetales bacterium
CTTCCCTGACGGATGAACAAGCGGTAACCCTGTTTCTCTTGGCAAGCTTGTTGCCAAACGATGTTCAACGTGCCTATGATTACTTCTCATACGCCGCTATGTTTGAGAGCAAGGACCTTGATGCCACGATGAAGAAAAACCTGTATACTGCCCTTGCCCGATTCGCAAGCCAAGCCGATCAGCGCGTTCAGGCGAACAAATACCAAAGCTTGGCAAATACCATACCATGAACAAGGATGATGCCATGCAGATTCTCGATATGATTGCCGATGAGCTGTTGATGATTCAAAATCCAGCCCGGTATACAGGCGGAGAGTTCCACTATGGAACCAAAGACCTCGCAAAGGTGACGTTTCATACAGCCATTTGCTTTCCGGATTTGTATGAGATCGGCATGAGCAACAATGCCGTGCGTATCCTCTATGACTTGCTCAACAGCATGGAGGAGGTCCATTGCGACCGTGTCTTTTCGGTAGCCCCGGACTTTGAGCAGCTGCTCAGGGAAAAACAGCTTCCCCTTTATACCCTCGATCTGCAAAAACCGTTGCATGAACTCGATATGCTGGGAATTTCCATCGGATACGAGCTGAGCGCAACAAACATCCTTCAGGTTCTGGACCTTGGAGGCCTTCCCCTGCATGCCTGCGACCGGACCGATGGGCATCCGATAGTAATCTGCGGAGGCCCTGCCGTCACCAACCCCCTTCCATTCGCACCGTTCATGGACTTCGTATACATCGGGGAAGCCGAGGGCGGTCTCCAGGAGATTGCCCGGATCCTGATTGAGGCGAAAAAACAACAGAAGACCAGAAGCGAGAAGCTTGCCCTGCTGCAAAGCCTTCCGTATCTCTGGTACCCAGGCAAGAAGTTGGCTTCGCGCTTCATTGATACCACTTTTGCCACACCGGAACCTCATACCTATCGTCATTATGTGGTGCCCAACTTCAAGGTTGCCCAGGACAATGGGGTGGTCGAGATCATGCGCGGCTGTCCAAACAGCTGCAGATTCTGTCATGCCGGCCAATACTACAAGCCGTATCGACAGAAACTGTACAGCACCATGGCAGAGCAGGTCGAGCAGCATGTCAGCGACTTCGGGTATCGCGAGGTGACGCTCTCTTCGCTTTCAAGCGGAGACCATCCGTACATCAAGGAGTTGATCGAGACGCTCAACGCCGAGTATTCGCACAGGCATGTCTCCTTCTCATTGCCCAGCCTGAAGGTGAACTCGTTCTCCCTGGGGATTCTCGAGCAGCTTTCAGAGGTACGCAAGAGCGGATTGACCTTTGCCATCGAAACTCCAAAGGAAGCATGGCAGCGGGCCATGAACAAGGAAGTCCCCCTCGAGCAGGTCATTGAGATAGCCCGTGAGGCGAAGAGCAGGGGATGGAAACTGGCTAAATTCTACTTCATGGTAGGCCTGCCTTTCGTCGATAGGGAAGTCGAGAACCAAGCAATCGTCGATTATGTAGGGGCTATTTACGATGCCACCCGGCTGTCGATGAATATCAACATAGGTACCTTCATTCCTAAGCCACATACACCGTTTCAATGGTGCAGTCAGCTGACACCCAAGCAGTCGTACGAGCAGCTCACTTCCCTGAAGAAAGCCATCAATGAGCGCATCAGAGGGTGCAAGGTGAGTTATCATGAGCCCAATATCAGTTATCTGGAAGGGCTGATCAGCCGAGGTGATGAGCGTTATGCAGCTGTCATCGAGTCAGCTTACCGCAAAGGTTGCCGCCTCGATGCATGGGACGAACATCTGAAAGCTGATTTGTGGCTGGAGGCGATTGCTGAGGCTTCCTACAATCCTGATACCTGCATTTTCGAACCGTACGGCCTTGATGAGGAGCTTCCCTGGGACTCGGTGAGCATGCGGGTCAGCAAGAAGTTTCTCAAGGACGAGTATGAGACGGCAAAGAATCTCTTGTTGACCGAGCGATGTTTTGAGTCATGCAACCATCTCTGCGGTGTTTGCTCGAAAGTGACCGAAGTCGTCGATACTACGCATAAGGACCCGATTCTTGAACAAGTGAGAAACAAAACCTTGGTGATCGAGCCGAAGGTGGAACCTGCAGCAAAGACTGTCCAGGCCCTGATAACCTATCGCAGGTTCGGCCGTTCGCTATATATCAGCCACATCCATGCAATGCGCAATTTTGAGATGGCTTTCCAGCGGTCGAAGGTAGGGGTGCAGTTCACTCAGGGCTTCAATCCCAAACCCAAGCTTGAGTTTGTCAATCCGCTCTCCGTGGGCATCGCAGGTGATGAGGAAGTGATGCTTGCCGAATTGATCGATGGTGAGAATCTGACGGAACGTGATGTGCAAGTGAAATTGGGCTCGGCGTTGAATGACGGCTATGAGATCATAGGGGTGCATTTCCTTAGGCTCGACAAGAAGCAGACGTTGGCCAAATATCTCAAAGGAAGTTTGTACACAATCGAGACCAGGGAGGATGAAGAGAGTCGAAAGCTTCTCGAATCCTTCTGCGACCAAGAGTTGAAGGATATAGAGGTGCACAAGGAATCGGATGGGGTGTTCTCGGTCCGGTTGGAAGGCGAGAAGAATTTGGTCAAATTGCTCTTCGGCAGCGAGACCGACAAGTTTGCGCTGGCCAGCCGCCTCTGCATTACCAGAAAAGCTCTTTACGCCGGCTCATGGGGTGTTTCGTACCCGCAATTCTTTGCATCACTGCAATAAGAGCTCGATGCGGGGCAGGGCATCCTGAGGGCCTACCATCATCAGGATGTCCTCAGCCTGCAGACAAAAATACGGACCAGGGGAGAGGGTGATCGCACCCTCTCTTCGTACCGCCACCACGGTGGCTCCGGTTTCCTGCCAAAAACGCAATTCACCCAAGGACCTGCCGATGACCTTGCTTGTGTGAGAAACAGTTTGGCTGATGATGGGAAATGGGTTTGCCTCGGCGAATCGCGAGTTTATGGTGAACAGCTGTTTTGCAAGCGAGAAGAATTCGCGGTCCAAAGCCTCATGCTCTTCCAAAAGTGAGCGCATGCGATGAAGCAGATGCTTCGATTCATCGTGCTTCTCATAGGCTTCGATGAAAGCTTTGGCCTTCAGGCGGCTCTTCACCACCACGCCGCTGTTTTGCATTACTGTTACCACCCCTTGTTCTTCCAGGATGGCGAACGAACGGCGGATGGTCTCCGGCGATACCCCGTATTCACCGCTGAGTATCGTTCTTCCCGATAATTTCACCCCTTCAGCAAGTTCTCCATTTGCAATACGTTTGGCTAAATCCACAGCGATTCTCTCATAGATGGCGCTCTTTTCACGCTTTGCCGCACGATTCGGCTGCAGTGGTTCGGCCATGACTCACTCCTCTTCCTTGATCGCTTCCCAGAGCCGGTCCATAGAAGCGAGGTTCTCCTGGCTCAGGGCGATGCCCTCCGCCGAAGCTCGCTGGTAGAGTGCATTGAAGCGTCTTCTCATTTTCTGGTTGGATCGATGCAGTGCCACCGAGGGATTGCAACCCAGATAACGGCACAGGTTCACGGCTGCAAACAACAGGTCGCCCAACTCCATCTCCAGGTCCTCTTGGATGTCATCAGGTTTCAGAAGGGCTGTTTTGACTTCGGCAAGTTCTTCCTGTACTTTGTCAAACACACCTTGCACCTCAGGCCAGTCAAATCCGACCTTGCGGATTTTCTTTTGAATCTCATTGGCCATCTCCAACGGGGGCAGGGAAGCGGGAACCCGACTGAAGAAATCATCCTTCTGATGCGTCTTGCCTTCAACATTTACTTTGATGGCATTCCATACATCAATGACTTCACTGCTGTTTGCCACCTTTTGGTCTGAAAAGACATGGGGATGCCTGCGTATCAGTTTCTCACATACGAGGTTCAGCGCTTCGATACCCGCCGACGCATCAGTTTCCTGATGCATCTGAAGAAGCATCATCGCATTCAGCATTACATCGCCAAGCTCTTCGCTCTGTCCCTCCTTGTCTTCACAAAGTACCGCATCCAGATACTCATAGGTCTCATCTATGAGATGGGTTGAGACTTGCTTCGGGCTCTGCTCCCTGTCCCAAGGACATCCTTGGTCGCTGCGCAGTAACCCTACGATGGTAAAAAGCTGCATCAATGCTTCGTCGATGGTGGTTTTTGTTTCATAGGTGAAGTCGATCATGGATATGAGTATACCGGTTTGCTGCAATCTTGAGAACAGGGAATGAAGGGCTCTTGACATGGTGTTATAACTGTATATACTGTACATATACAGAAGGAGCAAATTTTGGATATCATCCTCTCAAATGCCAATCCAGACCCGATTTACGAGCAAATCGCCCAGCAAATGCGAACCCAGATAGTCTCAGGCATTCTCAAGGAAGGAGAGTTGCTGCCTTCGATCCGCGCCCTGGCCAAGGAATTGCGCATCAGTGTAATAACTACCAAGCGAGCCTATGACGAGCTGGAGCGGGAAGGGTATATCCAGACCATTGCAGCGAAAGGCAGTTATGTTGCAACCCGCAGTCATGAACAGCTGAAGGAAGAGTATTTGCGGAAAATCGAGGATCATATGCGCTCGATCCATTTGCTGGCCCAGTTCGTCGGACTCAGTGAAGAGGAGCTTGCCATGATGTATCAGTTGCTGAAAGAAGGAGATCGGTGAGATGGAGTGTGCGATTGCGTGCAGACACATGAAAAAATCATATGGATCGTTTGCACTTGACCTTGAGGATTTTACAGTAGCGACAGGAACTGTCCATGGCTTGATCGGAGCAAACGGCTGCGGCAAGACTACTACGATCAAGCTGCTGCTCGGCCTGTTGTCCCCTGATTCAGGAGAGCTGTCGGTACTTGGCTCGAACCGGATCGGCCTTGATGCCGAGACTCGCCAGCATATCGGGTTCATTGTCGATGATGCATCGGTTCCCGGTCTTCTGAATGCGAATGAACTTGCCGCCGTATTGAAGCGGTGTTACCACAACTGGGATCAAGAGCAGTATGAGGGATATCTCAAGCAGTTTGAGATCGATCCAAAGAAGCAGTATCGAAAGTACTCCAGGGGGATGAAGGTGAAGCTTCAATTGGCTGTCGCCCTCAGCCATCATGCCTCCCTTCTGATCCTCGATGAACCCACGAGCGGCCTTGATCCATTGGCCAGGGATGAGATCATAACCATTCTTTCTGAATTCAGCAGGGATGAGAACCATACAATTCTGATCAGCAGCCATATTACCAGCGATTTGGAGAAACTCTGCGACTATGTAACATTCCTGGAAGAGGGTGGCATCCGATTCACGGAGGAAAAAGATGAGCTGCTTGAGACATATAGGCTCGGCATTGTCTCCCATCAGATGGTAGCAGACATCGACAGCGATTCGATCATCGCAAAGCGTGAGGGGTCTTTTCAGGTGGAACTGTTGCTGAAAACCGAGAATGTTCCTTCGTTTCTTGAATCCCGGAGGCTCAGCCTGGAGGAATTGATTATTTTCTTGTCCAAAGGAAGGAGTGCAGTATGATGGCTTTGTTGCTCAAGGATGTGTTTCTGATGCGAAGGCGCAATGCAATTATGCTCGTTGCGATTGCAATTTTTTTCGTGCTTGCAGGAGTGCAGGGTGGGTTGGTCAATACGGTCATGGCAACCATGATGCCGTTGCTGCTTGGTTTTACCACCTTGGCTTACGACCAAAATGATGGGTGGGAGGCATACGCCTGCGCGCTTCCATTCTCCAGGATCCAGATTGTGCAGAGCAAATATGTGCTTGCACTGATTTCCATCGTTGCCTCGATACTGTTGGTTTTGATCATCGGCCTTGCAGCCTCGGTGTTGGAAATCCAGATTGTGTTCTCAAATGCTGTCACTCAATTCACCTTCGGGTCCTTGTTTGTCGCAATCAATTTTCCTTTGATTCTGAAGTTCGGGTTTGAGAAGAGCAGGTTGTACTATATTTTGGTCATGGTTGCTCTTATGTCCATCGGAGCGGCTCTCTCTACGTTTCAGAAAGGTCCTTCACTGCCTGCATCCCTAGTCTTTACTCTCCCGATTGCAGCACTATCGGGTTTGCTTGCGAGTTACTTTCTCTCGTGTTCGATTATGAAAAACAAGGAATTTTCTGGTTCATGATGTCAAAACTCTAGTAAAAACAGCACAAATCATGCTACTACTCCGTTAACCGGACCTTGTAGGGGGTGTTGCATGTGTGGAATAGTTGGGTATGTCGGAACAGAGGAAGCTTCCTCCCTTCTCCTTGAAGCACTGCGCAAGCTCGAATACCGCGGATATGATTCTGCCGGTATTGCCATGGTTGATGAGAAGAACAATCTTCAGGTACGCAAGATCAAGGGACGGCTTTCCAACCTTGAGCTGCTCGTACAGCAAAAACCGATTGCCGGTAAGTGCGGTATCGCACATACCCGTTGGGCGACCCATGGCGAACCGTCCGACTTGAACAGCCATCCCCACACCGATGTTTCACAGAGCATTGCCGTGGTTCACAACGGAATCATAGAAAATCATGCACAGCTCAGGTCATGGCTTGAGAAGCATCAAGTGAAGTTTGCAAGTCAAACCGACAGCGAGGTCATCGCCCACTTGATCGACTTTCACTACAACGGCGATCTGCTGCTGGCAGTCAGGGAGACGGTCAAGCGCCTGGAAGGCTCCTATGCCATCGCAGTTGCCTGCAGCCAACACCCGGATGTGTTGGTGGTTGCACGAAAGGATAGCCCCTTGGTCATCGGACGAAGCGAGCATGCCACCATGTTGGCCAGCGATGTGCCGCCTCTTTTAAGCCATACACGGCAAGTCCAATACCTGGAGGATTTGGAAGTTGCAACCCTTTCGCAGGATGAGGTGCATATCTACAACCTTGACGGTGATGAGATCAAGCGGGAAATCCAGACGATCGAATGGGATATGGAAGCTGCAGAGAAGTGCGGGTTCGAGCACTTCATGCTCAAGGAGATTTGCGAGCAGCCCAAGGCTCTGCGCGACACGTTGCGTTCCAGGTGCAAGGATGGTGTATTGGCGTTTCCCGCCCAAATAGAAAATCTCTTGGCACACTGCAAGAATCTGCTGATTACCGGCTGCGGGACCGCCTATCATGCAGCCATGGTGGCTTCCTATGTGATTGAACAGGTTGCCGGTCTTCCTGTTGAGGTCCTCGTAGCTAGTGAGCTCAGGTATCGCAGGCATATCCAGAAGGAAGGTGAAGTATGTCTGCTCATCAGCCAAAGCGGTGAAACCGCCGATACCATTGCATCTCTCAGGCTCTTGAAGGAGCTTGGGATTCCAACCATCGCCCTGACCAATGTGGTGGGCTGTACGCTCAGCCGTGAGGCCGATTGGGTCCTGTATACCCAGGCCGGTCCAGAAATCGCTGTAGCCTCAACAAAGGCCTTTACCACACAGCTCTTGAGCCTCTTCACCATTGCTGCCTTGATTGCGAAGCAGGAACGCTCGGTGCTGCTTGAAGAGCTCGAAAAGTTGCCGGGAAAAACCCAGCTGCTCATCGACCGGCAGGAGGACATCCAACGGTTTGCAGCCAGCCAGTTCAACAAAACCAAAGTATTCTTCATGGGGCGTCTCGTTGATTTTGCAATCAGTCTGGAAAGCGCTCTCAAGCTCAAGGAGATCAGTTATACGCACAGCGAGGCTTTTGCAGCAGGAGAGCTGAAACATGGGCCGATCGCCTTGGTCGATACTTCAACCTTGGTGGTTGCCTTGTGCACACAGCCGTCCTTGTATGCAAAGATGGACTCCAACATAAAGGAAGTTAAAGCCAGGGGTGCGACGGCACTGGTGATTACGTTTGAGGATGTGCATACGTTTGATGATACAGCTGATGTGATCTTCAGGCTTCCCCAGACGCATCCATTGTTCAGCCCGATTCTCAGCGTGATAGTCAGCCAGCTCTATGCATACTATTGTTCAGTACTCAAGGGAAACGATCCCGACAAACCGAGAAACCTGGCAAAGTCGGTTACTGTCGAATAATACCGGATGACTCCAAACAGAATTTGTTTGGAAGGGTTCTAGTTAACAGAATATATATTATTTACAAATTATGCAATATCCTATTGCATAGAGGAGCTGAGTATTCAGCAATCAATTCAGTTGAATGGATACTACCGGTTCAAGCTTTGTCCAGTAGATAGTGTTGAAATCACCTTCTGATACATTCGTAGCTGCGTAAACATGCAAATATAATGTTCCACCAGTATTCGGTACAACATAATCCGGATAGTCATTTTCAGATGAATTTATGATGGTGCCGGGCTCTGTCTCAAAGGGCAGCCCATTGAATCTAGTCAAGGAACCTGAAGTGTGAGGTAGATATGAGCCTGAAACGATAGTGAACTGCAACGTATCATCTGCATTCAATGAAAGAGAAAATTCCAAATCAGGATTGGTTGGATTGGTTGCAGTTGCAAGGAAATAGGGGGCATTTTGTGACAAGGCATTAGAATCAGTAAATTTATAGAGAGAATATGTCTCACTACCGGATGTTACTGAAAGTATTTCAGAGTCAGAAGGAATCATTCTTCCATCAGAAATAAGTCTTCTGAACTCTGAATTGAATTTGGAAGCTATACTTGATGGTGGTGCACTTTCAGTTGTTACAAGATAACTGAGCAACAAGGAAGGTCCAGTGGATGGTGTAATCCAACTGAGGCTGTTCATAGGATCTGTAAATGTAAACGTATTAGATGCAAATACATAATCCACTGTGAATACTGTCTTTATCCCACATCCTGCTAGCATCAGGACAAGAAAAAAGACAGAAACCATACGAAGAGTGTGCTTTCTCATCTTCATGGCATCTGTCTCCTTACTTCACGGTGGGTTCTTTTCTACCCTACCCCGTTTCGTTACAGAAGGGCAAGTCTATTGGTTGCAATCTTGGCAAACTCCGAGGTTGGGAACTGGTCAGCCAGCTGCTGGAATGTTGCCTTGGCTAGTTCGACATTGCCGCTCTTTTCCTGCAATCTTGCCTGTCCGAACAAGGCCTTTGGAGCTTCTGCTGCAGATAAGCCGAATTCATCAATGACCTTGGTATAGTATTCAAGAGCCAACGAGTTGTTGCCAAGCTCTTCTGCACTTACTGCAGCGTTGGTCAGCGCAAGCGAAGCAAGGTAGTTCTTACCTGCATTCGAATACGTAGCGATAAAGCTGTCAAGAGCCTTCTGATACTCCTCTTTCTCAAAAGCTACCATACCCAACAGGTATTGAGCCTTAAGGTTGGGATACTTGTTGCCTTTTGTGGATAGGTCGTTCAAGCCGGCAACGAGTTCATCGTATTTGGCCTGATACCCTTCATCCTCGGTTCCCAGGACCTGCAGATCGGAATAGGCTGTCTCCAGCAAATCGATTGAGTTGAACTGTGCCTGCAAATTCTTCTGATTGACCGAGGTGACAATACCAAGTGTAATCAGACCGACAACAACAACCACCAACACAATGATGGCGATTTTCTTGTTGCGGGCCAGAAAACTATTCAATGATCCTTCGATTCTTTCCGTCAAGGTTGTTTCAGCTGAATCTTTTTTATTGTTACTCATGCTACATCTCCGTTATCAAGGGTATAAAACACAGGCGGCTTGTGTGCCGCCTGGTATGGTGGAACACAACCTTAGTTGTCTTCCCTATCCTCATCCTTGTAACGCATCATGTCTGCAAGGGAGAACGTATCGCTGTCGTCATCCTCATGGATGTATTTGGCAATTTCCGACTGCTGGGAACGCTTGACCATCTCCTTGATGGAGAGAGACAACTTCTGAGTGGTCGGGTTGCATTCAACAACCATGGCGGTGATGGGATCACCAACGTTGAACTTCTTGAGGACCTCATCGGTATACTCTTCATCCGGTCCGACCAGGTTGTACTTGCTGATCAGGCCTTCGATGTCACCCAGGACCTTCACGAATACGCCAAAGTCAGTCACATTGGTGATGACACCGCTAATGGTGCTGAACTTCGGATAGTCGTGGCGCAGGGTCTGCCAAGGATTTCCTTCAAGCTGTTTCACGCCAAGGCGGATCCGGCGGTTGTCGGGCTCGACACGGATGACCACAACGTCGATTACATCGCCTTCTGCGCAGAAGGAAGACATATTCTTGACCTTTTTGGTCCAGGAAATGTCATCGATGTGCAGAAAGCCGTCGATACCTTCCTCGAGGTTGACGAAGGCACCGCTATTGGTGATCTTCACAACCGGCTTGGAGAGAGTCATGCCGACAGGATAACGCTCCACAATGGTATCCCAAGGATTTTCCTCAAGCTGCTTGAGGCCCAAAGAGACACGCTTCTTGTCCAAGTCATATCCGAGAACCTTTGCTTCGACGACATCGCCGACATCCAGGACTTCCTTGGGGTTGTTGACCCGCTTGGTCCAGGACAGCTCGGAGATATGGGCAAGACCCTCGATGCCGGGTTCGATCTCGATGAACGCACCGAAGGTGGTGATCTTGGTCACCGGTGCCTTGATGGTGTCACCGACATTGTACTTCTGTTCGAAGGTGGTCCAGGGATCTTCCTGCATGTGCTTCAGCGACAGGTTGATTTTCTGGGTTTCAGGATCGATGTTGATGAGCCTGAGCTGTACAACCTGTCCTTTCTTTACGAAATCCTTGGGACGGGTGACATGGCCCCAGCTCATGTCATTGATATGCAACAGTCCGTCAAAACCGCCGAGGTCAATGAAGGCACCGAAGGAGGTAAAGGACTTGACCACCCCTTCGACAACGTCACCGATTTGAACGGTGGAGAAGAACTTCTCTTTATTTTCCTTGATTTTCTGGTCAAGGTACTCACGCCTGTTCACCACGCTCTTGAGCTTGGTGCCGCCGTGGAACTTGTCGATGATGAAGTAATCAGTTACTCCGATCAAAGTCTCCGGTTCCTCGACACGAACTACGTCAGCCTTGGAGAGGGGGCAGAACCCCTTGTACTCGCCTCCGAGATCAATCTCGAAGCCACCCTTGATTACTTTCTCAAATTTGCCCAAAACGGGAGATCTGCTTTCAGCAGCAGCCTTCAGTTCATCAGTGCGTTCTTTGAAATCGGCACGCTTCTTGGAAACGACGATTTGACCGCCCTTCCCTTCCTTATTGATGATGACGACTTTCACTTCTTCACCAACTTCAGGAATAGATGCGAACTCATCACGAGAGATGCGACCCTCGCTCTTGTAACCGACATCCACGAATACATACTCGTTGTTTACCTGGACAACAGTACCGGCCACGAGCTGACCGTCTTCGATTCCATCAA
>JAAZAT010000104.1 GCA_012514185.1 Spirochaetales bacterium
ACGGCATCCCTTGGTTTATACTTCCTAGCAACAGTATGTGATGAAGGGGAGTTCTATGCGTGTAAAACGATTGATGGTTTTGTTCGTGATGATTGCTTTTTTGCTGGCGCCCGGCCTTTCTGCAGCTGATATGATGTGACCTCTTGTCAAGCATAATATTTGTTTTCTTTTTCCTCCAGTTTGTTGAAATACATGAAAAGGATTGATAGACAGCAAATCAGTTGTTCGGCACTTGACCATTCTGATATACGTGGATTGGTTACCACAGGCCAATGGTCCGCCTACAGCCCTTTCTGTCTAATTACGTGAATCACCGCATGGGTGTCAACATAGTTGCATCGAAGATGGCAGGATCGTTGCCCGATTTGCCTGTCTACCAATCCCTCTCATCCCACGGTTCCTTCTTTTTCCTGGTATTCAGTCAATCCTGTTGTTCATCATGCCCCAGATGAAGCAGGAAAGCTCCCTTGCCACGGCAACAGTCGCCTTGTTCTTGATAACGCCGCGGCTGGTGAGGTTGTTGTACACCCGGTGCAGCCTCCGGTTTGCCTTGTCCGCATAGGCGATGACATCCGCCTCGTTCCCATCCTGCCTTGCTTTCAGCCTCTTTGACTTCTGTCCATACAGGCTGCTTCGCAGCGTTGCGTTCGCCCCTTCTATGAGCAGCAGCCTCAATCGGGTGTTCCCGGCCTTTGTGATACCTCCCCGTTTCTCCCGCTGCCCGCTTGAGTCCTCCCCCGGCACCAAGCCCAGATAGGCGGAGAACTGCTGTGCGTTGGCGAACCGGGAGAAATCCCCGATTTCTGAGACCAGCGACAACGCCGTATGAGTCTCGATGCCCCGGAAACAGCGCAGTCTCGCCACCTTATCCCGATACGCCTCAAGTTGGGAAAGCTCCTCTATCCTCTGGTTGTACCGGTCGACCTTGTCCTGCTGGTCGTGCACCTCCTGCAGGTACTCATTGAAGGTCTCCTGGTCCACTGGGTCTGTGAACTGTTGGCGTTTCAACCAGGCGTAGTGGATATTGGTCCAGTAGTTCCTTCCTTCGGAGAAAACCCTGTCACTCCGCAAGAGGAATGAAAGCAGGTTCTGCTTGGATTTCTTCAGGGCTTGCAGGCGGGTGTTGCGAAGCCTAGTGTAGTTCTTGACCGCCTCATCCTCGGATGTGGGGACATGCACCGCACTGTAGGTGCCGAAGGCTAGGTGCTTGGATAGTTCCATCGCATCAAGTCGATCATTCTTTACATGATTCCCGGATGCCTTCGGCAGCGTGGTGGGAGCCATGATCACGCATCCAATACCCGCTTTTTCCAGGTCGCGGTACAGGCCGTAGCCTGTCGGACCCGCCTCATAGCCGCACAGGACCTCAATGTTCGGTTGCGATTCCTGTAGTTTCCTAACATATTTGATGACCAGATTGCTGTTGCTTGCTATCTTGGTCTGGCCGAAGGCCTGCTTCGTTGTGAAGGAATAGGAACAGAGTGAGTAGGAATCCTTGTGGACATCGATGCCAATGTTGATTACAGTATTCATGTGGTGACCTCCATTTGCATGCGGTAGCCGCATACGGGTTAGTTGATATTCCCAGTATGCAAGGTGAATCCACGATTTGCAAACTGGGAGGTCACTTCATATTGTCTAAAGATACGCTTCTATGCACCTGAGGGCTCCCTCGATCCTGAGCTTTGCCCCAGCGTCCAACTCCTTGAAGGGTTTTCTGCATGGACCCGAGGGGATGCCCAAATAGCTCATGCAATACTTGACT
>JAAZAT010000117.1 GCA_012514185.1 Spirochaetales bacterium
AACGAGGTATGATAATTGAAGTCCTCAGCCGTAGCGCCAACAGAAAAGAAGCGGCTAAAGCCTTGGGTATGGATCGTACAACACTATGGCGTAGAATGAAACGGTTAGGTATTACAGGGTGATGAAGGGGAGAAACAAGTGAGTATTTTGACAAGGGCTGCCCTCTTGAAGGGGCCATATGACATCCAACTGATTGAGAAAACTCTACACTGCGGTGATGACGAGGTGATTGTCAAGAATCACTTGATGGGAATCTGCGGATCGGATAAAAACTTTTACCGAGGCATGATGCCAGGAAATACCAACGAATTCCGCCATGCCCCTACCTTTCCCTTTCCACTGGGACATGAGAGTGGGGGCAAAATTGTCGAAGTGGGGTCGAAAGTCACAGAGTTCACTATTGGAGATTCGGTTATCTCCTTTGGTTGGAACAATAACTTCGCCGACTACTTTGTAGCAAAGCCCTTTCAGCTACAACCGGCTCCTGAAGGTCTAAATATGGATTTAGTTGCACTTGGGGAACCGATTGCATGTGCAATGTACTCTGGAATGAACAGTAACGTCCAACTCGGGGATACAGTTGTAGTGATGGGAGCTGGTTTTGCTGGCCAAGTCATTGCCCAGACCGCCAAGCGTAAAGGAGCGCATACTGTAATTGTGGTGGATATGTTGGAAAAGAAGCTCATACTTGCAAAGGACTTGGGAGCTGATCGTACCGTTAATCTCAGAGACGAGCGCCTTCAGGATGTCGTGGCTGAAGTCACAGAAGGCGTTGGCGCCGATGTAGTAATCGAGACCGCTGGCAGTGAAGAAGCTTTCAATTTATGCAGCGAGGTGGTGCGTCACAACGGTTCGTTCGTTTTCTATAGCTGGGTTACCCAACCGATTACATTAAATATAAGCAGGTGGCATGACGATGGCTTAAACTTTATCAATACTTGTTTAGTACACCATACTCATCACCATCGTTTTGTATGGACACCAGGAACACTGCGACCGGTCATCCAAGACCAAGTCGATATCAAGAGTCTGATATCCAGGGAATTCTCCCTCGATGATATTGCCGAAGCATTTGCATATGCCGACAACAATGATGCAGCTATCAAAATTGTATTGCGCCCATAGAATGCAAAGAGAGGAGCGAATATGAGGATTGGGGTCATTGCCGATGATTTTACTGGAGCTAGTGATATTGCAGGCTTCTTGGTCGAAGGTGGTCTGAAGACGATTATGTACAACGGGATTCCGAAAGAAGCCCCTCCGATTGAAATTGATGCGATGGTCATCAGCTTAAAAATCCGTTCTTGTCCAGTAAACCAAGCGGTGAACGAGGCGCTTGCATCCCTTGCATTTCTTCAAGAAGCAGGTTGTACCAAGTTTTACTATAAGTACTGTTCGACCTTTGACTCAACGCATGAGGGAAATATCGGACCAGTAGTTGATGCTCTCATGGATGCCCTTTGCACCGAGCAGACAATAATTTGTCCAGCTCTGCCAGTCAATGGAAGAACAGTATGCCATGGATATCTCTTCGTCGGCTTTGATCTGCTCAGTGACTCTTCAATGCGTCACCACCCTATTACCCCGATGAAGGATTCAAAACTCGCGAGGCTCATGGAGGGTCAGTTCAAAGGAAGCACAGACCATATTTACTACCCAACTATCTCAGCAGGAGTGGAGGCGGTAAAAACAGCATTGCTGCGTTCAAAGAAGGAGCATCATCGTTATGTCGTGGTGGACACACTCACAGATGCCGACCTTGTTGTTATCGCTTCAGCAACCGATGATATGGTATTGGTAACAGGAGGCTCAGGCCTAGCCATCGGGATCACCAGCGTTTTAAATGCCTTCAAAGGTGACACTGTCCGTGAAGGTTCTGCCTTTATACCAGTTGCACAGAGGTCGGTAGTACTCTCTGGTTCCTGCTCCAAGCAAACCAATCTGCAAGTGGCAGCATACAAAG
>JAAZAT010000228.1 GCA_012514185.1 Spirochaetales bacterium
CGCTGCGCGAAGTATGTCCTCGATGGTGCTGATGACCAGCTCTTCGGAAATGTTCTTTTCCGCTACCATACTCCGGATAGCGTCACCTATTTCAGTTGCCATGTGAATCGTCCTCCCATCTATAGTCAAGCTTCGCCTTCTGGATGTCAGCATAAGCTACAGACATAGTCTCAATCATCTCTTTTGCATCCTCGATATATACCTGGGTGAGCTGTACGGACGTAGGGTCGGCCTGTGCTATGATTCCACTGACCCACGCCTCCTTAGCCGTATCATATACTCTTACCCGCCTGCCCGTAAACAAGCTGAACTCATATACGTCCTTGAAGGTTCGCTGCAGACCCGGTGTACTGACTTCAAGCTGCAAATCGCGTTCGCCGAGCTGCAACTCCATGCGGGGATAGACAAGCCGGTACACCTTTGCACAGTGGTCGACGCTCACCTCATCCCCTTTTGCGACTATCACCATGCTGACGGCGACGTTTTTTCCTCGATCTACGCGATTGATATCCACCAGAGCGATTCCCATTGCATTGAGCAGAGGCTCATACTCCATGAACAAATTGGTTTTTTGTATTCCTGTTGCTAACATACCATTCCTAAAAATTCATAAAAAAGGGATGCGCCAACCGGCGATCCCCCAATAATCAAACACATCCTGATTTGCATAGTAAGCACTTGCTTGATTTTTGTCAACCGAACAACCATGGGAGATTGCCTTCAGACAAAGGTCGTAAAAAATGTACACAAGTAAGAGAATGTCGAATATACTGTCGTTGTGCGGATCCTTGCTGATTGAGAATATTGCTCTCGGAGGTGTTTGGTGGCGCTTTTCAGTCGAAAGAGAACGGTTCATTCGATGACTATACGGGAGAAGCGGGACTTTCATGCTTTTGTCGGCTTCACTGCTCCGACTTTCATCCTGCTGGGGATTTTCATCTTATGGCCAATTTTCTATAGCTTCTATCTGAGCCTCTTCAAGTGGAATATGATTTCCCCCAAAAAGACCTTCCTTGGATTCCAGAACTATCAGGATATGTTCGGCGATCCGGTATTTTGGCTTGTTGTGAAAAACACCCTGCTGATGGCCTTCTTCACGGTTATCGTAAAAATGGCGATTTCCTTGTATTTGGCGACGCAGCTCAACAAGAAAGTCAAAGGAAGCTCGGTATACCGGGCGATCATCTTTTCTCCCACCTTTACGGCCAATGTTGCGATAGCCATGGTATGGGCATGGATTTTTGAACCAACCTTCGGCTTGCTTCGGGTGGTCTTGAAACCACTGGGATTTCCCATGATCGATTGGATTCACAGCACTTCGCACTCATTGCCGGCCGTAATCATCGTCCTGATTTGGAGCGGCATCGGCTATGATATGGTCCTGTTTCTGGCGGCTCTGAAAAATATTTCCTTGGAAATATATGATGCAGCCTTGGTCGATGGAGCCAACACCTATCAGATATTCTGGCGCATCACCTTCCCCTTGGTATCTCCTACGACATTCTTCTTGCTGATAACCGGCTTCATCAATGTCCTGAAGGCATTCGACATCGTGCGCATCATGACCGAAGGAGGTCCGCTGAACTCCTCGAATGTCGTTGTTCACTTTCTCTACCAAAATGCCTTTCAATGGTTTAGAACCGGATACGCATCAGCACTGGCACTCATCCTGTTTGTATTCATCATGTTCATCACACTCATCCAGAACCGGCTGTCCAAACGATGGGTGCATTATTAGGAGGTTGCATTGCAAAACAATCCGATTGCAACACATCGCTTCTCCAAGATCGTCTCAACAATCGCAACGCACGGCATCCTGTTGGCAGCAACCATCATCATCGGCATGCCCTTTGTTTGGATGCTCATCACGGCCATCAAGAGCCCGCAGGAAGTCTCGATTTTTCCACCCATCTGGTGGCCGAAAGTCGTACGATGGGACAACTTTGTCACCGCATGGAATACGGCCCCTTTCGGCCGATTTTACATCAACAGCATCATCACTGCAGGCGCCGGGGTTCTCTTGGGCTTGATCACCTCAGCCTTCGCCGCCTATGCATTTGCCCGGATACGCTTCAAGTACAGGGATTTTTTCTTTCTCCTGATGCTCGCCGCCATGATGATCCCAGGCCAGATCGCCCTGATCCCCAACTATGTGATCCTGGCAAAATTGAAGTGGATCAACACCTACCAAGGTATCGTGGTTCCCCATATCGCCAATGTGTTCGGCGCCTTCCTCTTGAGGCAGTACTTCATGACCATCCCTGATTCTTTATACGACGCAGCCGAAATCGACGGCTTGGGCCATATGAAGATAATGCTGCATGTCGCCCTGCCCTTGTCAAAACCTGTCCTTGGCACCCTGCTTCTCTATTTATTCATCCAAAAGTGGAATGCATACCTGTGGCCTTTGATCGTAACCTCCAAGCAAAACATGCGAACACTTCCCGTGGGGCTGGCCATGATTCGTTCGGCTGAGTATGCGATAGGCCCTGAACATCTGATGGCTGCATCTATTTTTGTCCTTGTTCCTGTCTTGATCATCTATTTCCTCGCCCAGAAACAGCTTATTGAAGGAATCGCAACCGGTGCTGTGAAGGGATAGTCTTTTGAGATTCGGCATGAGTGCCGTGTAACGTACAAGGAGGAGTTCATGAAGAAAAAACGTGTAGGTGTCGTATTGGCGATTGTGATGGTTCTCTGCCTTTCCACCGGTCTTTGGGCTGCAGGACAGGTGGAGCAAGCGAAACCGGAAGGACCGATCAAGATTATTTACTGGAGAAGCCTGACCGGTGTCGCAGGGGAGGCCCAAGAGGAAATCGTAAAACGTTTCAATGCTTCAAGAAGTGACATCATTGTCGAGTCACAGTTCCAAGGAGCCTATGCAGAAATACTGCAGAAGCTGCAAGCAGGCCTTGCCGCCGGGGATGTACCCGATCTTGTCCTGCTTGACTCTCCGCACTTGCAGATCTTCGCCAAGGAGGGGGTATTGGTCAATCTTGATGCGTTTGTTGCAAAGGAACCAAAGAATTTCCTCCAAGATTACATCCCCGGACTTTTGGCTGACAGTTATTACAGCAAGAACTTGTATGCACTTCCGGCATTGAGAAGCACTCCGCTTCTCTATATCAACGAGGATATGCTGGCAGAAGCGGGTCTTCCACGACGAGCCCCGGCAACCTGGGACGAATTTCGTGAATACTGCAAGAAGTTGACCAAAGTCAACGCAAATGGAGAACCAATCCAGTACGGCGTCGGCTTCACCATGGGAGCGACAACGGCCCACTGGTATTTCCAAGGTGCCGTGTATGCCTTTGATGGAAAGATCAGCGACGAAAACTTTGGTGTGCATTTGACGGAGGCCCCGGCCGTTGCTGCAGCAAAACTCTGGCAGGATATGGTATTCAAGGACAAGAGTGCAGTTCCTTCCACCTCTCATGACGATCTCTTCAACAAGAAGGTCGCCATGGTCTTCGGATCGACAGGATCGATGGGCAACGTCATGAACCGAGCAACGTTCAAGGTATTGCCTGCCTTCATCCCGGGCCAGGTTCGTAACGGCGTTCCCGTGGGTGGAGCCGTCATCGCCATGCCGAGTACCGACAAGTGGCGCCAGTGGGCTGCGTGGGAATTCATGAAGTTCTTTACCGGTACGGACAGCCAGGCGTATCTTGCAGAGAAAACCGGATATATGCCGAACAGCACGTCTGCAAGCAAGCATCCTGATTTGGTGAAGTATTATGCTGCCAATCCTCATTGGAAAGTTGCCATCGACCAACTGCAGTTTGTCCAGCCGCAAGCCAGTGTCATCAGCCTTCCCAAGGGAACCGAGATCCTGCGCCAGATGGTGGAAAAACTGCTGATCGCGAATATGGATGTCAATACGGTGATGGCCGAAACCAAAGCCGATCTTGAAAAAGAGTACAACGAGAATTTCAAGTAGATGATGTGTTGGGATTGATGGCTGCCTTTGCAGCCATCAATCATGCCCGGGCGAGCATGCAGAAGCCGACAGGAATATCCCATGTCGACTGTATGAGTTCACGAGCTCTCCTGCACGTGTTGCCTGTGGTATAAATATCATCAAGAATGAGAAATGCATTGTCTTGTGATCGAACCAAAGAATCCATGCGTCTCACGGCCTTTTGCCTGAACACCAGATTGCTCGTTTGCTGTCTTTGCGTGCGTGACAACAAGGTATACTGGCCTTTGGGTTGCTGTGCGAGCAGCCGAATCGAGCGAAGGTTCATTTTTTTGCAGAGTATCCATGTTACCAAAGCCATATGGTCGTACCCAAGCGACCTCCTGCCAGACCGTGAGGATGGTATGGGAATCAGGATCGGGCAGCCGAAACGAGCGACCAAGGGAACAAACAACTCAGCCAACAGCCAGGCGCTCTGGATGTGACCTGCATGTTTGTAGCCGGTGATCAAATGCTCGAGCACCCCGTCGTACACACCATAGGAAAGCAAGGCATCCTGACAGAACTCACATCCGTAGAGTGGATCGAGAACAGGTGTGCCGCAGGTCGGGCACCTATGCTCATAGAGTTGTGCAAAGGAGAGCGCTGCAAGCTTTTTCTTGCATGCAGGGCAAAGCAGGGTATCGGAAAGGGTATTGCATGAGAGGCACCACATACCTGGAAAGGTAAGCCAAACATCATTTCGCTTGCAGGATCTCCTGAAGTTCTTTCAAAAACAATACTGCCTGGAGCGGTGTCGACTGCTCTATAGAAAAAGACCTCAGCTGATGCAGTACTTCCTGCTCGGTTTCATCGTAGTAGACCTGTTGAACGGTGTCCTCACTGACAGAACTGAACAAATCAGGCTGGATGGAAAACAGGTCATATTCGGCAAAATGCTGCTTCTGGAATGTCCGGGCTTGGGCGAGCACTTCCCTTCCGATGCCGGCCATCCTTGCTACATTCAGGCCGTAGGATGAATTTGCAATTCCCTCAATCACCCGGCGCAAGAAGCGCACCTGCCCGCCTTGCTCGGAAACTTGCAGGGTAAGCAGCTGGATTGCGGAAGTATCGATTCTGGCAAGCTCGTGATAATGGGTGGCAAAGAGCGTTTTCGATTGCATGGACAAGAGTTTTTGCATCACGGCGTAGGCGATGGACATGCCGTCCTGAGTGCTGGTGCCCCTGCCCAACTCATCGATGATCACCAAGGAGTTCCTGCTCGCCGTGCGCAAAATATGTGCTGCTTCCTGCATCTCCACCAGGAAAGTCGACTCCCCCCGTGCCAAATTATCGCTCGCCCCTACCCGGCAGTACAGCTTGTCCACAATCCCCAGACGTGCTTTGGAAGCTGGTACGTAACTGCCGATTTGGCTGAGCAGCACCAAGAGGGCAGTCTGCCTGAGGAAGGTGGACTTGCCGGCCATATTGGGACCGGTTATCAGGCAGAACCGCTTGCCTGTGCTGCTGATGGAAAGGTCGTTTGCAACAAACTGCCCGGTTCCAAGGTGTTGTTCGACAACCGGGTGCCTTGCGCCCTCAAACTCAAGCACATCCTCATCGGTGAAGACGGGTTTGCAATAGGAGTGGGTGATAGCCGTTGAAGCAAGGCTTTGCAAACAATCCAGATTGCTGAGGAAACGGCTGATTGATACAAGAGGCTGTTGTACATTCATCACCTCTTCCACCAAAGCTTCGTATACCTGCCGTTCCCGTTTTTCCGCCTCAAAGACGCTGGCAAGGATTTTTTGTTCACACGCTATCAGCTCGTCGCTGGTGAAGCGTTCAGCATTGACAAGGGTTTGCTTGCGGTAGAAGGAAGCGGGAACTTTGTCAGCCTGGGCTTTGGAAACCTCGATATAGTGGCCGAGAATCTTGTTGGAAGAAAGCCGGAGGGTGGTGATGCCGGTTTCCTTCCTGGTTTTCTCCAAATACGCATCCAGGATGGCTTTACCGCCGCCTTTGATGGACCGTAGTTCATCAAGCTCCGAGTCAAAACCAGGAACGATGACTTTCCCTTCCTCGAACGGTCCTTGATGCTCGGTGGAAATGCCGTCAGCAATATGTTTTGCCATGATGGCCAACGCTTCAAGCGTCTTCTGATCAAGCCCTTCACCTAAGAGCTTTTGGTAGCGAACATCGGCAAGATTGAAAAATGAGCGGACGGTTTGGCTGATGCCCACCAAATCCTTGCTTTGATGCCTATGCATGGCCAACCGGCTTGAGAGCCTTTGCAAATCCAAGACTTGTTTCAGATGGGAACGAACCCGTGCAAGTTCATCACGGTCCTCATACAAGAGCGTAACCCAATACTGGCGGGCCTCGATCTGTGCAATATCGGTAAGCGGGCTTGTTATCCACTGTTTCAGCTGTCTGGCCCCCATGCTGGTCAGCGTTGCATTGATGGATGCATAGAGACTGTATTTCTCCGATCCATCGGAGAGATTGGTCAACAGCTCAAGACTCTTGCGGCTGGCCTCATCGATATGCAAAAACTGTGATTCAGGGACGACAGTATAGCCTTCAATCTGGTTGAGACTTGTTTTTGCCGTCTCTTGCAGATACCACAAGAGTGCGCCTGCGCTGCCGAGCATCTGGTCCTTCTCTTCAAGACCGAAAGCTTTCAGCGATGCAGACCCGATTTGGCTGCAGAGCCGTTGATGACCTTCTGCAAGGGAGAAATACCAGGAAGGAAGCTTGGTGACCATCGCAGGATGGGCATCCATCAGGATTTGGAAATCCTGATGAAGAAAATAGTCATCCTCATTCACCAGTATCTCGCGGGGATTTACCTGCTGCAGGACGCTGAGCAGCATTGCATACCGACCGTCCTTCTCGATCATGCGCAGCATGAACTGTCCGCTGGTGATATCTGCATAGCTTATTGCAATACCCTGTTTTTGAAACGATATACTTAAGACAAAACTGTCGCGGTTCGCTTCAAGAAAGTCCTCCTCAACCACGGTGGCGGGAGTCACCACCTGCACCACTTCACGCTTGGCCAACTGCCGGCCGCCTTCAGGCAGTTCGGTTTGCTCGCAGATGGCAATCTTTTTTCCTGCTTCCAAGAGGCGCTTGATATAGACTTTTGCCGCATGATAGGGAATTCCGCACATCGGCTGGCCGTTGCGTTTGGTCAAGGTGAGATTGAGAAGACGAGAAACCTCAACTGCATCCTCTTCGAACATCTCATAGAAGTCCCCGAGACGGAAGAAGAGGATGGTCTGTCGATGCTGCTCCTTTATCTGACGGTATTGCACCATCATGGGAGTCAATTTCTCGGTTTCCCTATTCATGGCTAGTACAATGTGGTGGTGATTGCAAGAACCAGTGAAAGACCGCTTTCAGCACTATTGCCCTTGAAGATGTTGCCTCCAACCCAGGAGAATGCATCATCGATATACGTGGCATTCTTGACCAAGTACAAGCCCAACGGGAAACCGGGTACCTTGAGCTTGATGCCCGCCCCCATCGAGAAATACCAGGCCAGATCGGTTGCCTTGATCGTCTTCAAGTCCGGGCTTACGCCGGTGGCACTTGCATACAGTTCTGCTGAAAGTACATTGTGGGCAAGCGGCCAGCTGATGGAAACCTGGTTGTCCCACAGGTAAGCCTGGTCGAATATGACATTGAAGCCACGGCCGGTGTTCATGCCGTCGATGTACAGCATCTCGTAGCGCGTCGCCCCTTCCTTGGCATCGTACCAGTCCCACACACCGGTATCGTAGTGCTTGGAGTACTGGGGAAGCATGGCACTCAGGCTGGTGGTGAGGCCCAATACAACGTTCGCCTGTTTCTCATCCAGGTCGAAGGTGAACAGGGTTACATATCCACTGGCCGAACTTGAGGTGCGGATATAGTTGGAAAGCCCGCCCAGGATGCCTCCTGCGTAGGTGAAAGCCTGACTCAGGTAGTAGCCTCGGCTGGTATTCTCGATCAAATCGCGGCCGTCCCAGGCAAAGGAGAGCGTCAGCCGATTGCTGAACTGCCACCTGTCATGGTACAGCTTGATCAATCTTTCATAGGGATCATAGACATTGTCATCGTACTGCGCGTAATTCAAGCCTACAGCGATGCCTCCCCCTACATTCAATGCCCCGGGTTGGAACATGAAGGTATAGCCGGTATTGTAGCCCAAGGAGATCCGATAGTAGGTGTAACTCATCAGATAGCGGGAAGAAGGCAAAGCTTGGTCAGCTGCAAGATAGCTTGCATAGCTGTCATAGCCGTAGGGGAATGGATTCTCCTCGATATTCGTCTCATCGTGGCCGGTGTAGTACTTGCTGCCTATGCCTCGCTGCAGGGTATTTTCCTTGACGCTGCGCTCAAAGTTGAAGGACAGGCCGTTGGACCAACGCCAATTTTTAAACCATCCATCGGTAAAGGAGATCGAGATGTTCTGGGTATCGGGGCTGAGATTGGTGGCGATCGCCAGGTCCCGTCCTGTTCCCCCAAGGTTCTTGTCCGACCATTGCAGGAACCCTGAGACAGGAAATCCATCCACGTTGCCTCCGAAGGTTGCCCCGAACTGGATGTCCATCTGGTTTCCTTCGACGACGGTGTATACGGGAATCACACTCCCCTCTTCCGTCCCGTTGATGATGTCAAACTGCACATCGGTGACAATGAGGGTGTTGTAGATGTTCTGTGCACTCTTGATCAGTTTTTCCTTGGAGAAGACATCACCTTTCGCGAAGGTGAGTTCCCGTTCGAACACATAGGGTTTTGTCTTCGTAAGGCCTTCGATGCGTATGTCCTCGATGACCGCCTGCTGGTTCTCCTGCACCTTGAGGATATAGGTGACGGTCTTGTCCTGTTCATTGCGGATGAGGTCGCTGGACATCAGGTTGAAAATATAGCCGTTGTTCCAATACAGGTCGGTGACAGCGGTGATTTCCCGTTGGACACGCGAGACATCGAGCACCGCGCCCTGCCGCATGGAAATGAGCGACTGGAACTGTTCATCGCTGAAAACGGTGTTCCCTTCAACCTCGATGCCGCCGAAGAACCACTGATCCCCTTCCTCCAGGGTGAACACAACCCTGAGGCGGGTGTAGGTGTCGTCCTCGGTGCTGATATCCTCTGTGCGAACATCGGTAATCGCGGCATCGATATATCCTTTGCTCTGATAGAAGGTGATGAGCTTCTGCTTGTCGGTTTCAATGGTCAACGGATTGTAGTATCCGGAATTGAAGTAGCTTACCTGCTTGGAAGAAAGCTGCTTGGAGAGCATGTCCGAAGATAGTTTCTCATTCCCTTCAAAAACAATCTGACCGATCCGTTTTTGTTGATTCTCTTTGATGATATACTTCAGATCCGCGGTATTTGCAGCCTCATCGATGACATATTCACTCTCGATTTGGGCGTCGGCGTATCCTTTCTCCTGGTATAAGGCGAGTATCTTTTGCTTGGAAAGTTCAATATTCTGCTCGTCGATGAAGAGCCCTTCCTTCGCCAAAAGAACCTCGGTGATATCCTTGGTCTTGATTCCACTATTGCCTTCAATGGCGGCTGTCTTGATATACGGCAGTTCGTAGAAAGTCATCGCTATTTGCAGCTCGTTGTTGCCCTCCCCTGTTCTTTGGGCATCTGCGAGAAAGTACAAGAAATGTTCCAAACCGTAGAGTTCACCCTGCAGTTCATTAAACAGCTCATCGCTGAAGGGTTTTCCCAAGTACTTGTACTGAATGTCCAAGACAACGCTTTCCTTCACATTTTGCAAACCGCTGTTGGAAAAAGAAGCAATCCGCTTGCCTACATACCAGGGGTCGGTATCAGCAGCAGAAAGGAAGGAAAGAGAAAGGGCTGAAATAAGCACAATGCTTACAAGAAAGCGTGTAAGGCGCTTGTCCATGATGTCTCCTCTATAAACCTGTTTAACGCAAAACTATTCGTTTGGTTACACTAAAGCCAATGGTATCTAAAATATTTGTGAACGACAACTCGTTGGGTTGGGTAAAGAATGAGAAAGTGCCCACCGGATTGACCCAGTCAAGCGAGAGCTCGAGATCGAGTGAAAGGTCCCCCGAGATGAAGGATCGCTTCACCCGTGTTCGGTCCATGGCGCTCAGATGCACCAGCGCCTGCAAAAAGAACTGCCTTCCTACATATTTTCCCATGAATATGGAGGTATTGTTCAGATAGCGTGCCAACGGTGTCAGGGTGCCGCCGATGTTGCTGCCCGGCAGGGCATCGAAGAGGATGTTCTGCAGAATATTGCTTCGGATGCTGAACATGTCCAAACCAAGGGAGATGCGTATCGACTCGGTCAGGGCTGTGGTCTGACCGACATCTATATACCCCAGTCGCTCGGCCACATCAGTCGCAGCCGCCGCAAGGCTTGCGACACTGTAGAGGTTGACTTGCCCATAGGCGCCGGTTGGAAGAATGGACTGGCCGAGAATTTCCAGAATTTCATTCACATCTTTTGCAGGAATGGATTCAAACTGGGGGTTGAGGTTCGAGAGCCCTGAATCACGCAGCACGAGGAAGATGTCCACGCGATTGCCCTGTGCATCAAAGTCGGTCATCTTTGCACGGAGGTTGATGGTAGGCAGGATTTGATTCCGACCGGTCAGCGCATCCGTATGCAGGGCAAGGGAGCCTTCGGTGATGAAGAAGTTCTTCTGGAAGTAATAGATTTCACCGCTTCTGAACGACAACGTCCCATCAGCAACGAATTCATCGGTGATATGGTCGTACAAAAACGAAATAGCCTGGTTTTCTGTTATCGTAGCTTTTATGAACGGGTTGGGGGTATTCGGATAGAAAAATGAAACATTCTTGCCGGTGACCACATCAAAGTGAGTGGTGGTCAGATTGTTTGCAATGTACCAATGAGGAAGATCCTTGATGCCCAACGTCATCGTGGTGTCTTGGACGGTGACCTTTCCATCCAACCAGGTTTCGAACCCAACCCCGAACAAGTTGAAGGTTCCTCCTGCATAGGTTCTGATATCTGCATCGAATCCCTGCATGGGTATCCAGACATACACCATTTCAGAGCCGCTGTCTGCATGGATTTCGTAGTTTTCCAATCGCAGGCCATCAAGGGAAGCGCCCAGCCATCCATAACCCTGAATGGTTTTGCCGGTAACACTGTTGGTTGAGAAGAAGGGAACACGCGCTGTGATAGCCCTGCTTCCATCACTGGTGGCACTGATGTTTTTCATGGTGATGATGTCCTGGGAAAGCCAGAACAGTTGCATGCGGGCTGAATCGACCCAAAGCTGGCCGAAGGGCCTGAGACCGTCCTCCGTCTTGGCGATGAAAAGCTCACCCTCGGCCACGCCGTCAAGGAATGTGAAGATGGGTTTGAGGAACGTACGGTTCAAGAGAGGAAGCGGCATGGAGATATCAGTGATGGACAAGCCGAAATCATCGGGAGCCAAAGAACCTTCAGCGGTAAAGCCTATGCCGAATGACTTGTTCATGGTTGCCTTGATGCCTTTTGAACCTCTTTCATAGGTGAGATCCAGATGATCTCCGCCGATCGTGAGCAGTCCATCGGAAACATTTATCAGGTAGGAGCCGGGCTGTATTCCACCCTCCCCATACAGGAGGATGTCCGACAGATCAAGCCTGGCAGAAAGAGTTCCCTCAAGTATCGGCTTGATGGCGCCGGGAAGTGCAAACAGCGACTGCATGCCAAAAAGATCTATGGATAGGTCATAGGTCAGCTGTGACAGCTGATCCTTGTACGAAAGATGGCGGATGTGCTCCAACCTGCCTGAGGAACGGGCTGTGGCGTTTTGGATTGTGAGCGCCTGGCCTGTATAGGAGAAGTCCGGCATGAGAAGGCGTGAGTCGTACAGGCGCAGGACATCTTGATCGAATGCAAGGTTGGAACTGAAGCTTGCATCGCCGCGGATCAGAGAAAGGCGTCCGTCTACGCTCGCTTGGTTTTGGAAATCCGAGTACCCGACAGCTGAGAAATCGACAACCGTTCCTTCAAGGACTTTTGAAAACCGATCCAGGGCAAGTGAGGAGAGCTGCAAGGCCCCGCTGATCCGCTGTCGTTCTCCCAGAAGCGAAAGGGAAATTTTCCGTTCATCGTCAGCATCGAGACTGAACGTAGCTTCGAAGGGTGCAAGGAAGCCGGCTTGCACGAGCGAAACAAAATCAGTGCCGCGATACATGAATCTGGCGGGAAACACCAGCGAGCCCTCTTGCAGAAGAAGGTCTGCAAGCAGCAGCTCGTCTTCAGATGCAGTCAAGGACGTATGGACATCGTACAGCCTGTCCTGGAACTGAACACCTTGTATGGCGAGGGTGCTGCTTTTCAGCTTCCAGTCGCGAAGTGAGAAATACTCAACATCCAAATCTCCGGAAATGGAAGTCCGGGCCAGGAAACCGGCATCAGGCAGCACCAGGCCATCGGCTCTCAGGCTCGCACTCAAAGGAGGTGCAAGGTTGGCAGTGAGGACAAGATGCTGTTCTTGTTCAAGGGAGAACTGGAGATTGCTGGTATCCAATCTGAAGGTGAATGGATAGTTTGTTGAAAATAGGGAGAGCTGTGCACTTCCCACAATGAAGGCGGCCCCTTCCCTGCGGATGCTTCCTTCAGCAAGCAAGGATGGCTCGAAGGGGGTGGTGACATTGAATCCATAGGATGATGGCGGAAGATCAAAGAAATCGATGGTGACCAGGCTTTGTCCGTCATCGATGCGCAGCAGCTCGAGTTCTCCTCTGGGCAACCAATAGTTGAGTTCGGTTGAACCGGAGAAGACAAGACGGTATCCGCTGCTGGCAAGTGTCATTGCATCAACAAAGACCGAATCCCCCTTGATATCGGCCAAGAACGTGAATCCTGCATCCAGTTCAACCTTTCCCACCTTCGCCGAGAGCAAGGCAAGATCAATGGCGGCTTTTCCATCGAAAGGAAGGATGCTCCCTCCTCCCTTGGAGGATTGGAAGGAGATGTTGCCGATCAGGTTGGTGGCTTCTTGATAATACGGCTGGATGAATGGTGCATACGCTTCAAACGTCGGGGAGAGGATGGAGAGCGGGAAGTTGTCCAACCGGGAGGTGAGATAGAAGGTTCCCTCGGAGGATGAAGGCAGGTCGTAGATCGAACGGATGGCAAGCTGGTCCTTATAGTCGAGTTCGACCTGCAGTTGGCTTGTTTGCTTGTATGACTGGTACGATAATCTGGCTGAGAGAGGCATCGTGGTAAATGAGGAGTTCAGGTTGGTAAATTCTGCCGAACTGCTCAGAGATGCATCCTCGTTGCGATACAAAAGCGATGCCGAGAGCGGCGAGGTGAAGAATATTTCGTTCGTGGTGAACGCGGCTTTTGCATCGGCTTGGAGCTTCAGATTGGTGTTGAGCAATGCGACCCCGTCCAAGTCGGATACGGCTTCGACATACACATCCGAAAGCTCAGCAACAAAGTTTTCAAACCCATACGACACCCGCCCCAGCGAAAGCTGGAAATCGATTGCCTGTGACGTATAGCGCGCATTTGCAAGCAACGTCTTAAGCTTAAGGGACAGGTTTCGGCCATAGGATGCCCTGAAAAGAGAGTCTTGCTTTGTTGCCAGACCGAGCAGCAAGTTTTGGTCTTGCTTGGTTGCTGTCACGGTGGCAGTCGGTGAGACGATTTCGATCTGGTCATACGTTGCCTCCAGCAGGTCATAGGAGAGTACAGCAGAGTCGAATGCTCCTTCGGCCATCCGTATGGTGCCGGAGAGCGTAGGAACCGCAACTGATATCCGTCCGCCGCCTGCCTTCATGTTTGCAAGGGAAAGGTCGATGGCCGTATTCATCTCAGCATCCAATGCACCGAGTGCAACCAGCTGGTTGAAAGAAACCTCCAGGCCTTGCCGCAACAACGACGCCTTGTTGACTTTTACCAAGGCGTTTCCCCCTTGATCAAGACTTACATCGGTTTCAACCAAGCTCCCAGAGCCAAAGGGGGAGTTGAAGGTGAAGGTAGGTACGTTGCCTCTGACCTGGGGAAATGGCTGTGATCCGTCCAGCTGAAGCAAAAGGGAGGCATCATGAACTTCTGCTGAATAATTGCGTATGGCAAGGGATGCCGAGAGTTGTTGAAAGTCTATGGAAACCTTATTTGACTCCATCCAGGCATTCAGCCGGCCTGGAGCGTCCGGAGCTTCGAACAGGGATGGTGTGAGGCTGTCAGCGATACGCAGCTCGGGTTGCTTGACAGAAACCGAAATCTGCTTCGAACCGAACAAGAAGGAGGAGAGCAAGGCGGGAAGACCGCCTGAGATTTCAACTTGGACGGCTGATAGTGATGAGTTTTCTGCAAGGGAAAGCTCGGCTTTGTTGATGATCAAGGATTTGAGGAATGTGCGATCGATGCTCTCAGCCTTGAAGGTGGGTTGATCACCCGTATCAAGGGCCTGCATGAGACGATCTGCAATATACTGGCTTGGGTTGCCCATGCCAAGATGAACCATCCCATACAGACAGAGAATGGCACAGCTTATGAGAACGAGAACCGAAACCGCAATGTCTTTGAGTGTTGTATGATATCTCACCTTTTTTCAGTATATCGCATTGTCGAATTCTTGGGCACCTCTTTTCATGTTGGTTCGATGGAGATTGACTGTCCATGACAAAAACTCATTTACCTTGCTTCGCATTTACCGTACCATACACCTATGATAGGAGATATGCTTATGCCTTCAGTATTGACCAATTTTATAGTTTTTGAGGGTTTGGACGGTGCGGGAACCACGACCCAGATGCAATTGCTTGCAGAAGCGTGCGACCGGTCCGATCGTCCTTGCCGCGCTACCTTTGAACCAACCGACAAGCCTATCGGGCGTTTGGTTCGCTCAGTGCTGCAGAAACAGATAGTGACCACACCGCTGGCATTGGCAATGCTGTATGCAGCCGACCGTGAAGACCACCTGAATAATCCGGTGTATGGATTAATTCACGACCTGCAAGACGGAAAGCTCGTCATTTCCGACCGATACCTCTACTCCTCGCTTTCCTACCAAGGCGTTGAATGTGATTTTAACAAGATAGCAAGCCTCAACGAATTCCCCTCCCCCGAGTTTGTATTCTTCATCGACACCCCGGTTGAGGAGTGCCTGAGAAGAATCAGCAGCAGGGGAAACGAGACCGAGCTTTTCGAGAAGCAGGAGTTCCTGCATAAAGTCAAGGAGAACTACGAACGCATCTTCAGCACCCTCGACCCTGAAGTGAGATTGGTTCGTTTGGATGGATTATTGAAGAAAGAGGAGATTGCTGCACAGATCCAGGAGATACTTTTCAACAGATGAACATTGCATCTCCGTAACTGAAAAACCGGTAGGACAGGGATACTGCATGCCGGTAGGCCCGGTCGATGTATTCTTTGCCTGCGAAAGTGGATACAAGGACCAAAAGGGTCGATTCAGGGGTGTGAAAGTTTGTCAGCAGTTGGTCCACCATCTTGAACGTATACGGTGGTCGGATGAAGAGATTTGTCCGACCCGGACCACTTGCAAGCAATCCGGTTTCCTCATTGAAGGCGCTTTCGAGGGTTCGTACGCTGGTCGTTCCGGTGGCTACGATTTTCCGACCTTCAGCTTTTGCCGCATTGATGATGCGTGCACTCTCTTGCTCAATCTCATAGGACTCATAATGCATGTGGTGGTCCTCAAGGTGTTCAGTCCTCACCGGCAGGAAGGTTCCCGGTCCGACATGGAGCGTCACCGGAACGATGGTGCACCCTTTGGACCGGATCGAGGCAAGGATTTCCTCGGTGAAATGAAGACCCGCCGTAGGGGCTGCCACCGACCCTTCCTTTCGGGCATAGACCGTCTGATATCTGCTCTCATCGGCAAAGCTGTCTTCTCGCTTGATGTAGGGCGGCAGCGGCACATGACCGAGCTGCATGAAAAAAGACTCATCAAGCACTTGGTCAAAACAGATGGTCCTGGTCCCGTCGGGATTTTCCTTGGTTATCCATCCGGTACGGTTGTAGCTCTTCCCGGCATTGCTAAAGGTGTAATGCTTGCCGACATGCTGTTTCTTGGTCTTGGTGACCATCACATTCCAACTGTGGTCGAGATTCTCTTCCAAGAAGAGAAACTCCACCCGGCTGCCTGTATCGCTTATGGCGAATACCCGTGCTTTGCGCACTTTGCTGTTGTTTATGACCAAAACACTTCCCTCTTCAAGATAGGAGGCGAAGTGAATCATCTGTTCGTCGATTATTGCACCGATCTGCTTGTTGAGTACAAGCAGTCGGTCGTTGCCTCGTCGGTCCACCGGAGTCTGGGCGATCAAATGCTCGGGCAGATCAAAAGAGTATTCCTTGATTGTCATCCATGTTCCTTTTGCAGGGAAAGCCCAGCAGGTCATAGGCTTTCTTTGTGGTCATTCTTCCTCGTGGCGTTCGCTTCAGATATCCCTTCTGGATCAAATATGGTTCATAAAAATCCTCAAGCGATTCTATGGCTTCACCGACGCTGATGGAAAGGGTTTCGGCTCCCACCGGTCCGCCGTCGTAAAATTCAATAATGGTTCTCAGGATGTTCCGATCCTGCGTTTCAAGGCCGTTGGTATCGATGCCAAGCCGCTGCATCCCATGATCAACGATGGGAATCGTCACCTTCCCGTCCCCCATTACCGAAGCAAAGTCCCTCAGGCGCCTGAGCAGCCGGTTTGCAATTCTCGGAGTCCCCCTGCTGCAGCGTGCTAGTTGGACTATGGCGTCGTTTTCGATCGTCACATCCATGATTTGCGCCGATCGATGGATGATGGAAGCAAGCTCAGTCTCATTGTAGAAATCGATGTGGCAGGTGATGCCGAAGCGTGAGGAGAGCGGACTGGATACCGAGCCCGCCTTGGTGGTGGCACCCACCAGGGTGAATTTTGGCAGGGGGATGCGCATGGTCCTGGCTGCAGGACCTTGGCCAATCACCCAATCGATCTCAAAATCCTCCATTGCGATGTACAACATCTCTTCCAAGGCGGGTTTGAGCCGATGGATCTCATCGATGAAAAACACCGAACCTTCGGTCACATTGGTCAAAATTCCTGCCAGGTCCTTGGGCTTGTCAAGAGCCGGTGCACTGGTCATTCTGATCTCGGCACCCATTTCATTGGCGATGATGCTTGCCAAGGTTGTTTTTCCCAAACCTGGAGGGCCGATGAGGAACGTATGGTCCAGGGGTTCCTTGCGCTGCCGGGCTGCCTGGATGAATACTGCAAGGTTGTCCTTCAGCCGTTGCTGGCCTTGGAAATCCTTCAACATTTTTGGTCGAAGGATGTTCTCCTGCTTGTCAGCCTCCTGTTGGAAGGAGGTGGAGACCACAGAGCTTTGTATTAAATCCTGCAATTCTGTCTGGTGTTTGTCCATTCCTTCTCCCTTTATCCAAGCAATTTGACGGCACTGCGGAACAAGAGTTGCTCTGCATCATGGTGGCTCAATGACCCAATCGCTTCAGCTTCCTGCCGGCTCAATCCTTCGATGACTTCCTCAACCCTTCGTCTGTCATAGCCCATATCAACCAAAGCGTTGACGATGTCAGACCATAACCCCGTCTTGCTTTGGGTTTTCTGCATCCCTGCTTTGAGGCCTTCGTCCTCGAAAACCAATACATTGCGCAGTGCAAGAATCATTTTCTGCCCGGTTTTCGGCCCGATTCCCGGTATCGACGAGAGCAGCTTCAGATTTCCCGTATCAAGGGCCTCAGCCAAATGCTTGACGCTGATGCCGCTGAGAATCTTCAACGCTTGCTTTGAACCGATGCCCGAGACTGTCTGCAGCTGCAAGAATGCCCCCCGTTCGGCTTCATCGGAGAATCCGAACAGCGACATGCTGTCTTCCCGGTGCACCAGCACGGTAAGCAGCCGCACAGCCTTTTTTTCTTCCAAGGAAAGGTTGCTGAGCTTGCTGGCCGTCTGCGCCGAAACTGACAGGGTATACTCAACATACCCGGATCGGAGGATGACCTCCCCTTCCTGAACCCGAACGACATCCCCAATGATTGCATTGATCATTACAATTTCATCCTTATCTGGGTAAAATCATAGACTGCGAGGCATAAGGCTGCAGCCAAGGCATCCGAAGCATGATCCGGTTTTGGAATTTTTTCAAAGCCCAGCAGGATGCGGACCATTTCCTGAACCTGGTGTTTTTCTGCACCGCCGTAGCCGGTGACCACCGTCTTGATGGTTGGCGGGCTATACAACCGTACCGGGATTTCAAGCAGTGCCAGCTGATGAACGCAAGCACCGATGACCTTGGCAACCGGGATGGCTGAGCTGACATTCTTGGTAAAGAATATATCTTCCATCCCGCAGATGGCAACCTGGTGCTGAACAGCAAGTTCTCCTACTGATTTTGCAATGAAATGGATCCGATCGCTATCCTGCTGCGTTGCAGAAGTTTTGATGACACCAAACGAAACAGGCCGGTTATGTTGTCCATCCGATTCGACAACACCCCAGCCTGTCTGTGCATATCCTGGATCAATGCCTAGGATTCGCATGCGTTATTCTTCGTCGCCATCCTCAAAATCATCGGGGAGTTCCAGATTGGACGATACCTGCTGGACGTCATCCAATTCCTCGAGTTTGTCGATGATCTTGAGCACTTTGCGGGCTTTCTCACTATCAAGTGCAACAGTCTGGTCTGCAACCTTCTCCACCTCTGCACTCTCCTGCTCGAACCCGGCGTTCTGCATGGCTTCCAATACGTTTGCAAAATCGGCAGGGGTGGTAATGACTTCAATGACCTCATCAGTGGTGGTCACATCGTCAGCCCCATTTTCCAAGGCTACCTCAAATATCTGTTCTTCACTGTATTTATTCGAATCGTAAGTGATGATGCCTTTGGTTTGGAACATGTAGGACACGCATCCGGTTGCCCCAAGGGTGCCGCCATTCTTGGTGAGGGTGGAACGGACATCGCTTGCAGTTCGGTTTTTATTGTCGGTCAGGGTATCGATGATCAAGGCAACGCCGCCAGGAGCATACCCTTCATAGGTGAGTTCGTAATAGGTGGAGTTATCGAGTTCCCCAGCACCTTTCTTGATTGCCCTGTCAATGTTGTCCTTGGGCATATTCTCTGCGCGAGCCTTGAGGACTGCGGTACGAAGCCGTGCGTTGGTTTCAGGGTCTGAACCACCCATTTTTGCTGCAACGGAAATTTCCTTGATCAGCTTTGTAAACTTCTGACCGCGCTTTGCATCAGCGATCCCCTTCTTGTGTTTGATAGTAGCCCATTTACTATGGCCGGACATAATTGAACCTCTTAACTTTTAGAATGCGTGAATAGT
Organism: Spirochaetales bacterium; assembly: GCA_012514185.1. GTDB lineage: Bacteria > Spirochaetota > Spirochaetia > Sphaerochaetales > Sphaerochaetaceae > Sphaerochaeta. The sequence continues at coordinate 19,207 of JAAZAT010000228.1, forward strand.
CTCAACCCATTCAAACTATCACAACGGGTAGAGGCGGTCAAGGGCTTACGGAATTTCCAGAGCGAGGCGAAGCAGGATTTCGTCTAAAACCATAAATCCATATTCCGTCAAGACAAAGAATTGGCTGGAATCAGAATACCAAGAGGAATCGAGTGAGGAAAGTGCCGATGCAAAGAGGGTGTCAAAATCCTGCTGATATCGTGCTACAAAGGCTTGCTTGTCAATCCCTGCATTGGTTCGCAGGGCCATCATCACATACTCCTCGATTTGTTGGTTTGCATCCACACGCTCCTCTTCATAGCCGCTGAAGCATGGTGAAGAGGCAAACTCCTGCAAGCTCTGCTTTTGTGCATAATGGCGGGCAATACTTCCTTCCTTGAGCGTGGAAGCTGCACTGCTTCCGAGTCCCAGGTAATTGTCCAATCTCCAGTACACCTGATTGTGCTTGCTTTTTTTCCCGTTGCGGCAAAAATTGGAGACCTCGTAATGTTCAAAACCCAAGCGTCTGAGTTCAGTCCACATCGTGTGCAGGAAATCCTCCTGCCCATCCTCATCCAACACACTCGTATTGCCCAACCCGACCTGCTCTGCCAGTTCGGTACCCTCTTCAACGGTAAGGCAGTACAGGCTGATATGATCGGAGCCGCTACGCAGAAGAATCTCATGCAGGTCGGCTATCGCCGACTCAACCGTTTGCCCCGGCAGGCAGACCATCAAGTCGAATGACAGCTCGATCCCGTATAGTAGTCGAGCCTGACGGGCGAGTTTGATTGCCTTCAGGTTGTCCTCTCGTCTTGCATTGCGTCCGAGGCGTGTGAGTGTTGGGTCATCCATGCTTTGGATGCCCATGCTCATTCGTGTCACCAAACCTTCTTCGAACAGTTTGAAATAGGTTTCGTTGAACGTTTCAGGATTCATTTCCAGGGTTACTTCATCACTTGCCTCAGCGTTCGCAGCAAGAAGCAGCCGGCGCAGCTGTTCGACTGGGAGTGAGCCGGGATTCCCGCCTCCTATGAAGATGGTAAAAAAGCGGTCCAGGTGTGCTTTGCAAGCACGTATCTCCTGTTCCAGCCGGTCGACATACCCTTGCAGATAGGCTTTATTCGCACCCACCGGCTCTGAGTAGAAGGCACAATAGCTGCAGCAGGTGGTGCAGAACGGGATGTGCAGGTACAGTGAAAGATTTCCATCAGCAGGGAAGATCAGCACTATTTGTTCCCCATGTACCTGATTCTGGTAAGCGGCCAGAAGAGGAACCGCACACTTCCATTGATTTTCTTCTGGGAGACAGGACCGAAATATCTGCCGTCGCGGCTGTTGTCTCGATTATCACCCAACGGCAACACGGTGTCGTGTGGCACATAGATGCCACGCCGGTAGGCAGCGCTTGCACTTCTTGCGCTGCTGTCGGAAGGATCGAAAAGATGCTTGGTCCGGTATTTAGCCTTTTCAAAGGCATACATGTCATCCGGATAGTTGTCATTTTGAACCGATGTGTATTGGCTCTTCAAGTACGAAGGAGCGCTGTTGATGTCCAATCCCGCTTCTTGGTAGCCGAACAAGGAGCCCCACGCCTTGATGCCGCTGTACAGGCCTGCTTCGATGCTTCGATGCGGCCCATTCACCAGATCCAGTGAAGAGCGGAAACTCTCATCATCCTGATAATCGGCAAAGCCTGCCTTCTTTATTTCGATATTGCCGTCATTGAACCGGATGTGTTCCGATCCCATGCCGATGGCCCGTTTGACGTAAAGCCGTTCGGCGATGCTTCCATCCACATTTCGGTCTATGTTTACCAGGGAGAACGTACCCATGTAGATGATTTGGGAAAGGATGTCGAAGAATGGTCCCTTCGAGGTATATTCAGGATTGTAGAAAGTGATGATGTCGTCACGGTTGACTTGTCTGTTTCTGGAGAGAATCTTTGGTCCGCTGGGATAAATTTCAATCCCATAGATGGTTTTGCTTACAAAGACCCTGTCGCCCACATTGAGCGTCCCATCCATGGAGGGTGTAGGGATGACAAAGAGCTGGAAGATGTATTGGTTGATCAAAAGGACTGCGAATACAGCGAACACCAGCGCATCAGCCCATCCCTTGACCTCGCCTATGAAGGTTCTTTTGGGTTTGTTTGCAACTTCATATGCTTTCAAGGCCTTCCTATGGGTAAGGAAGCGTATGGTGTTTCTCTCAAGAAAACTCAACAATTGTTCCATAGCAAGCACGCTATCACAATAGGTCTGAGTTGACAAGCCAAGGGCGGACCGCTACCTTACTATGTATGAAAAGACGTATCGTTCTTCCAGAAGTGGAGGAGGTGAAACTGCCTGTTCTCTTTTCGATGAGACCCGGCATGTATCTCCTCATTCTCTATACCCTGTTTATCGTAGCAGCAATCTTTTGCATAGCTTTCCTTCCCGGCATTCTCAAGGGTGGTCGATACGTCACCTTCACAGCCCCGCTTTCCGAGAGCGGCATCGTTCTGGACGGAACCTACCTGGGCTCTGCGGACAACCAATATTTCATCACCAGCGGAAGTCATGAAATTACTTACATGAAAGGCGGCGTGGCGTATGCTTCCTCTACGATGGAAGTTGACCATCCAGTCTTTTTAACATGGCTTTTTCATCGAACGAAAACGGCCGAAACTCCCGCCATGGGCATGAGTGAAGAGCAGAAACGAGAGGTCATCCGCTATAATCTTGAGCAGGTACAAGCAGCAAGCGCCATACTCAGCTATGATGCGGTTACCCGCTTTGAAAAGGTGTACACAAACCTCTTGACCGATTTGACCGCAATGGATGTACCGGATGAAACCCTTACTGAAGCCCTCGAGCTGTCACTGCTCTATTGCACCAATGAGACGATGCTCGCAGATGCATTGGATGCTTTGCAAAGGTTCCAGGTTTCCCAGTCTTCCTTCCTGAAGGAATTGATTACTCTTGCCAACAACATTGTGGAAAACAATGCCGGCAAGGCAGGTTTACCTGGCGAAAGTATTTCTTTGCAAAAGGAGGTGAGAAAACTGAAGGCAGGTGACCTTGAATTGACCGGTTATCGTTATCCACAAGCTCGGTTTGTCATGGGTCGAACCGTTGATCTTGCCTACCCTGCCGTCAACGAGGCGGGCGTTGCAGTAACAACTCCGACTTTTGTGCTTTCTTCGGAGGAGGTCAGCCAATATCAATGGGCTCTCTTCTTGCAGGAGAACCCTATGTGGGAGAAAAGCAACCTAGCTGCGCTCCAGGCACAGGGTTTGGTCGATGAGGCCTACCTTGCCGGGTTGTCTCCTTCCACTGTGTTCGTAACCAATAGGCCCATTCACAATATCAGCTATTATGCCGCCCAGGCGTTTTGCGACTGGCTCAGTAAAAAAACCGGCAAGTCAGTTTTCATTCCCTCCGAAAGCATGTGGACAGTTGCTGCGTTGAGTCACAGCAATCTTGCATTTGCAGCTTCCCTCTCCCCTATTCCCACCCAATTGGAGGAACCTGTTTCCTTGCTCGGCGGGGTATGGGAGCTGACAAGCACCACCCACATTCCGCTGGCAAGAATCACCGATTACCAGAAGGCGCATGCACTGCACCAGCGCTTCGGCCTTCCTGTCCAGCCGATTGTGAAAGGTGGAAGTTACCTCAATGATGCGAAAAGCATCTCATCCAATACCGTTGGAGTTGTCGATCCTGATGCATGCGGGGACTTTATCGGTTTCCGGGTAGCCTGGTATGAGTAAATGAAACAAGACAAGAATACGTTCAAGCCGCTTCAGAAGAATAAGAAGGCGTACTTCAATTATGAAGTATTGGAAGATTTGGAATGCGGTATCGCCTTGGTCGGTACTGAAGTGAAGTCATTGCGTGAAGGTCGGTTCAGTTTTGCCGACAGCTATGTGACGGTCACCGATCGAACTTTGACTTTGGTAGGTCTTACCATCCAACCCTATACGCATGGAAACATTCACAATCACGACCCCAACAGGAACAGGCGACTGCTCGCCCACAAGAGTGAGATCAAGAGGCTGAGGCGCAAGGTTATCGAGAAAGGCTTTACGCTGGTTCCTACTTCCATCTATTTGCGCGGAAACCTGGTCAAGGTGCAAGTCTCCTTGTGCCGTGGCAAGCAGTTGCATGACAAGCGTGCAGCAACCAAGGAGCGTGATCTGAACAGGGACATGCGCAGGGAAGTAAAGCAGCTGCAGTACTGACTCCCACAACACAGCACCATCCATCACCAGGGAAACGATTCCTTGGTGATTTTTTTTGGTGCATGCATGACCTTTGAAGCCATACTATTATTTACACTTACAAAATATATGTCATAATAAATATGTAGTACTGTATAATTATATGCATATGTATTAATATGCGTTAGAAATATATATCAAACAAATACCTTAAACTCCGTAAAAAGCATAATGTATAGTTTGATATCCATAATAATTAACAAAAGAGTATATTAAAACACTAAAAACATTATAATAGTGACTAAAAAAATTAATAAATGTTATATTATAGTGTTTTGCAAACGGATAATAAATTGGATATTCATTGTATATACGTTATAAATAAACTATATAAATAAATATCTAAATATTATACTACTTACTCTATATAAGTAAGTACTGAAAAAATAAATCTAGACATCAAGAAGATGTTATTGTACTGTTTAATATAGAAATATAAATATTTTCAAATTAAATAAAAATTGAACATTTTGTATCGATTGAACAAACAATTGAACAAATGCAGTATACGGAGATGAACAATGGCCAGTCCTGCACCTTTTACACTTTGCAGAATACATCGGGGAGAGAGGGTCTATTACTACGCACTGTTTCGCGATCCAGCAACAGGAAAACGCACCAACAAGAAAAGCGTCGAGACACTGCGCAAGACTCTTGGAATCGTAGAAACCTCACCCATCAAGCGGCGTGATGACGCTATACGTATCTGCCAGAAAGCTTTAGAGCAAGGCATAGTTTTTGAGAAGCAACAAGAGCAAACACTGGTTTCCTATCTCCGTGATTTCTATACCTGGGAAGTCAGTGAGTATGTGAAACGAAAAAATACACTCTCACCAGGCAGTATCTCCATCGATTATATCGGAACACGAAAAAACCTGCTAGAAAACCACGTGTTTCCGCTTTGTGACAAGAATCTGTTACTTTCAAGAGTAACAGTTGGAGTATTGGAACGTTTGCAGCTTCAATTGGTGGAAAAAAGAGCTTTGCATCATGCTACCATAAACATATGCATGTCAGCAGTTCTTTCAGCATTGCGTGAAGCACAACGAAAAGGAGATATGCCCACTTCATTATCGCTGAAAGTGGACAGCCTTTCATGCTTCCATACTCCGCGGGGTATCCTGAGCGAACAAGAGCTGGCTGACTTTATGCAGTATGCAAAAGAGCATAGCGAGAAAAGAATATACCTTGCCTGTCTGGTTGCACTGCTTACCGGCATGCGGTCCGGCGAACTTCGGGCTCTCCGGTATGACGCACTCGGAAGTGATATGATTACCATCGACCGGGCATATGCCGACAAGGCAGGGATAAAGGCTCCGAAAGGCAAAAAGACTCGCTATGTCCCCTGCCCAGCCTTTCTCTGTTCTGCACTGAAGGAATTGGCGCTTGAGAATCCTTTCGTTTCCATGCCGGACTTGGTTTTTTGGAGCAAGAGAAACGGAGCGGTGGTGTCAAGCCACTATTTCAGTGAACGATTCAGAGAGGAACTCGTACGTTCAAAAATCTTCACCGAATCTGTATTGAAGGAGAGAAACATCACCTTCCACAGCTTGCGTCATATGGCCAATACCCTGCTCAGAGGCTCGGTTGATGAGCATGTGCTACGCATGACCATAGGACACAGCAGCCAACAGCTCAGCGACCTGTATTCGCACTTGAGTCAACGGGGTCTGAAGAGTGTCGCTCTTGCACAGCAAAAGAATATTCTCCCTTTGATCAGAGGATTCCAGTCACCAGAACAGATGAATGACGAGGAACAGGGCAACAAAGAGGATATTGGCGAGGGTGAAGACTCCTAGATATACAAGCGTGCGTTTTGCATCGTAGTGGGCGAACATCTTGAAGGAAATGACTGAAGCCATGGAGGCGATGAGTGTCCCACACCCTCCTGCATTGACCCCTTTGAGTAGTTCGGTGGCATTTCCGGTGAACTGTGCAAGCAACAGGGTTGCCGGTACATTGCTGATGAGCTGGCTTGCCAGTAGTGATACGAAGAACTCTCTGCCGAGCAACAGTCTGGTCAATGCATCGGTAACCTGATTGAGATGACCGATGTTTCCCACAAAAATGAAGAAGCCCACAAACGTAAGCAGCAAGGAGTAATCGACATCCTTGAGCAAGAGTTTATCACTTGCGATGACCACAACAAGGACGGCGATCGGAGCCGGGACGATATTAAAGACAGCAGAGAGAGAGAGGAGAAACAAAAGCGTATAGCGGAGTAGCGTAGGCTTGTGGATCGGCTTGACTTCCTGTACCTGCAAGCTGAAGGTAACGGAGTGTTTAGGTATGCAAAACAGCAGAATGATTGTTAGGATTCCGCCCGATACGACATACGGCAGCATGGTTGAAAAAAACTGGGCAAGGCTGAGATGGTAATACGAATAGATGAAGAGGTTTTGTGGATTGCCGACCGGGGTAAGGGAACTGCCGACATTGGCTGCGATCGTCTGGAGGACGATGGTGAAGAGAATCGGTTTTGTCTCCTTGCACAACGTAAAAACAACAATGGTCAACGGAACAAACGTGATCAGGGCGACATCGTTGGTTACGAGCATGGAGGAGAAGAAGGTGATTCCCACCAAAATCAGGCTGGCCTGACGCGGATTATGTGCAAAAGTCAGGAGGATGGAAGAAAGCTTGGTAAACAGGTACATTTTCCTAAAACCAGCTACTACAACCATTAAAGCGAACAGGCATCCAAGTGTTTTCCAGTCAATATAGTCGATATACCCAAGGTTGGGTGGTACGAGAAAGAGAGAAAAAAATGCAAGTACCAAGGCAATGACAAGCACTGGTTCCTTTTGTATAAACGTTCTTATTGCGCGAGTATTCATCCCCACCACCCTCACCAAGAGAACAATATATCGCTTTCGGTCTTAATGCAATTGGTTCTAAACTTTCTGCAAGCAAGAAAGTGATGATAGTTGGCCGGTGCAACGGTTTCCATGACCAAGGTCGTATGGTACAGTAATTGCATATACTACAGAGGAGGTAACTACATGAAGTGTGCTGTGCTGAGTGACATCCATGGAAACCTTCGAGCCTTCGAAGCGGTACTTGCTGATGCTAAGGCCTCTGGCGCAGACAATGTAATATTCCTTGGAGATCTCGTATTCATGGGATTGGATCCCCAGATGTGTTTTGACTTGCTCATGGAACAAAAACCCATGGTCGCAATAAAGGGCAACACTGATTTGAACCTGGAAAGAATCTCCGAGTTGCATGGAAAAGGCCCGTCGGAAGAACACATGCTGAAACTTGTCAAATATGCTGATATCCGTATGAACACCCAAGCAAAAAAACAACTGGCCGCCCTCCCCGCCACAAAACGCTTGGAACTTGGAGGTCTTTCTCTCCTCTGCTGCCATGGAACACCGTACAGCATGAGTGATGGCTTGTACCAGAACATCCCCTTTGCCCCGGCATTGGAAAAACAATTATCAGATGAACACGTGGACATCGTGTTGCATGCCCACACCCATATTCCTGCAGATTTCAAGAGAAACGGAATTCGATTCATCAATCCTGGTGCGGTAGGGTATTCGTTTGACGGGGACGTCCGTGCAAGCTATGCCCTCCTCACTCTCACAGAGGGCGTTGCTACGTGTAAGATCCGCAGGGTCGAGTATGATATCAAGCGATACCAAATGGAAGTTGAACACGCTATGGAGGGGTTCAAGCTTTTGAATAAATTGCAATATGCCTTGACATACGGGAAGCCGAAAGGCTGACAGTGCGTCTTATGCAGTGCGAATCAGGATTATTGTATAGATTGCGTATACAATGAGCAGTCCTGTTCCTTCGAATCTATTCACCCTTCCCTGCCTGTTTTTTCTGAACCCAAATCCGATGATGAACAGCGATATGGTGAGAACTGTCATTACCAGCATATCTCGCCTGAG